>JAJYTA010000085.1 GCA_021793295.1 Actinomycetes bacterium | reverse complement strand
CGGGCGTCGCGGCCGATGACGTTGTCGGCCAGGTCGCCGATGGCTCCGACGACGGCGCGGGCGCGTTTGGGCACGATCGACTCGCCCCACCCGACAGCGCCGTCGGCCGTGCTCACCCGGACGAGGAACCAGCGCGGAGGTACCCGGAACGTCTCGATCGCGGTGATGGTGTGTGCGGTGTCAGCCATACACCGCCCCGGTCTCGACGTCGAAGATGTGCGCGTAGGAGCCGTCGGTGCGCAGCTGGACCTTGTCCTCGATACGCACGCGATGCTCGCGGGCCGCGCGGGCGGTCACCACGGCGCCGTCGACGTCGACGTGCACGTAGTACTCGGACCCGAGCTGCTCGATCATCTCGACCACGCCGGTGACCGTACCCAACCGTTCCGAGGCCGGCTCGAGCAGCAGCCGTTCGGGCCGTAACCCCACCTCGACGGTGTCCACGTCGGGTGGGATCGCCGCGGCGCGCTGCTGTGGGATCGGGATGCGCAGGCCAGGGCCGACCAGCTCGGCACTGTCGGCCGTACGCCGCACCGTGCAGCGCACGAACCCCATCGCCGGTGTGCCGATGAATCCGGCGACGAACCGGTTGGCCGGGTGGTCGTACAGGTCTTCGGGCGTGCCGACCTGCTGGATCAGCCCGTCGCGCATGACGACGATGCGATCACCCATCGTCAGCGCTTCGACCTGGTCGTGCGTGACGTAGACGGCCGTGGCGGTGACGGCGCGATGCACCTTGAGGATCTCTGCGCGCATCTGGACCCGCAGGTGCGCGTCCAGATTCGACAACGGCTCGTCGAGCAGGAACACTGCGGGATCACGGACGATCGCGCGGCCCAGCGCGACCCGCTGGCGCTGGCCACCGGAGAGCTGTTTGGGGCGCCGGCGCAGCATCGGTTCGATACCGAGCAATTGCGCGGTACGCCGGACCTGCTCGTCGATCTGGTCTTTCGGCAAGCCACGGCGTTTCAGGCCGAAGGCCATGTTGTCGTAGACGTTCATGTGCGGGTACAGGCCGTAGTTCTGGAAGACCATCGCGATGTCGCGGTCGCCGACGTCGACCTCGTTGACGCGCACGTCGTCGAAGTACACGTCACCGCCGCTGAGTGGTTCCAGCCCGGCGATGATGCGCAGCAGTGTGGTCTTGCCGGACCCGGACGGGCCCACCAGCACCATGAATTCGTGATCATCGATGTCGAGGTTGCAGTCGCGCAGGACGAGCTCGGAGCCGTAGCGCTTCTCGACGCCGCGGAGCGAGATGCTGGCCATCGTCAACCTTCCGTCGCGGTGTGGGCGGAGTCGTAGCGGGCGGCGAGCGGGTCGAATCGGCGGCTGAGCGAGCGTCCGCCGTCGACGGTGAGAACGTGACCGGTCACGAACGAGGCATCGTCGCTGGCGAGGAAAGCGACCGCCGCCGCCAGCTCGTCCGGTGTGCCGTCGCGGCCGAGCAGCGTCGGCGTCGTCCGGTCCGACGGTGGCGCGGCAGCCGGTGCAGCGCCGTCGCCGGTCAGGCTTGCTTGCAGGGACGACGTCGCGATCATGCCGGGGGCCACGGCGTTGACCCGCACGCCCAATGGCGACAGCTCGACGGCGAGCGAGCGGGTGAGTGCGGACACGCCGCCCTTGCTGGCCGCGTAGGCCGCGTGGGTGGCCAGGGGCAGGCGTTCCTGAATGGCGGTGATGTTGACGATCGAGCCTGATCCTGCGGCCACCATGTGGCGGGCGGCGTCCTGGCACAGCGCAGCCGTCGCGGTCAGGTTCGTCGCCAGGATCCGGTCCCATTCGGTGCTCGGCAGTTCGAGGAACGGCAGGCGCGGGCCATGGTAGGCGGCGTTGTTCACCAGGATGTCGAGCCGGCCGAGCCGGTCGAGGGCGGCCGGGACGACCGCTGCGCGAGCGGTCGGGTCGGCCAGATCGCACACCCGGATCTCGGCGCGCTCACCGACGGCGTCGGCCGTGGCCCGGGCGGCGTCGTGGTCGACATCCACGACCAGGACACCGGCGCCTTCGGCCGCCAGTCGCACCGCCGTCGCCCGGCCGATGCCGCCACCGCCGCCGGTCACGACGGCGACCTGCCCGGCCAGGCGGCCACCAGGGCGAATGTGGTCGTCGGTCGGCATGCTCACCACTCACTCACCTGCCACGGCGCCCGCGGTCAGCCCGCGGACCATCGATCGTTGAATGGCGAAGAACGCCACGAGCAGCGGGATCGTCGTCACGCACGATGCCGCCATCATGCCCGCCCAGTCGGTCTTGAACTGGCCGGTGAAGCTGAGGATCAACCCGCCCGGCAGGGTCTGCTTGTCCATCGTGTTGATCAGCGTGAGCGGATAGATGAGGTTGTTCCACGATTCGATGAACACGAACGTCCCGGTGGTGAGCAGCCCCGGAATCGTCAGCGGGAGAACCACCCGGAACAGGATCTGCCAGCGCGGATAGCCGTCCACGCGGGCAGCCTCCTCCACCTCGCGCGGTACGGCGTCGAAGAACCCCTTCATCAGCCACATGCCGAACGGCACGGCAAAGGAGATGTAGCCGACCACCAGGCCGGGCAGCGTGTTCACCAGCTTCGCGTTGAGCAGCAACAGATAGAGCGGGCCGAGCAGCACCACGAGCGGCAGCATCTGCGCGATCAGCACGAGGTAACTGATCGGCTCCCGCAGCCGGAAGGTCCCGCGAGACAGCGCGTAGCCACCCAGGGCGGAGAGCACCATGCCGATCACCGCAGCCGCCAACGCGGTGATGATGCTGTTCAGCGCAAACGAGCCGAACGGCAGGTTGCCGTTGATCAGTTCGTGGTAGTTGCTCGCCGTCAGCTCCTCGGGCCACAGCGACGGATCCTGCCGAGTCGCCTCGAGGTCGGTCTTCAGCGACGTCGTCACCATCCAGTACAGCGGCGAGAGCGCGAAGAACAGCGCGACGCCGATGCCGATGTTGCGGCCCAGCGTGCCGACCCGTTTCTGGGCTCGACGCCGTACGGGTGTGCGCTGGCGGGCCGGCGCCGGCGAGCTCACCGCGGTCATGCTTCCCTCCTGAGCAGCCGGACGTAGGCGATGGCGAACACCATCAACAAGACCAGCCAGACCACGCCGATGGCCGACGAGTAGCCCAGATCGAAGCTGGTGAACGCCAGCCGGTAGACCCAGACGACGAACGTCGTGCTGGCATAGCCCGGCCCGCCCTCGGTCATCGCCCAGATCTTGGCGAAGTCGTTGAAGTTCGAGATCACCATCAGCAAGCTGGCCACCAGCGCGGCGTTGCGCAGGTAGGGCAGCTTGATGCGGTACGCCATCGTCCAGCCGCGAGTTCGGTCGACCCGGGCGGCTTCGATGACCTCGTTCGGTACCGCCGCCAGCGCCGCGCTGAACACCAGGAAGAAGAACGGCGTCTGGGTCCACACGTTCGCCGCGACCACGGCGGGTAACGCCCAGGTGGACGAGACCAGCCACGGAACCGCTTCGTCGATCACGCCGGTCTGGAGAAGCACGGCGTTCACCACGCCGGTCTGCTCGTCGAACATGTACCTGAACAGGAAGGCCACCACGACGAACGGCACCGCCCATGGCGTCAGCAGCAATGTCTTGAGAATCCGCGACCTGCCGACGAGGTTCTCGGTGAGCAGCGCCAGCAGGACCCCGAGCAGCGCGGACACGGCGACCGAGCCGAAGGTGTAGACCGCCGTGTTGCGCAGCGCCTCCCAGAAGATCGGGTCGTCGACCAGCTTCTGGAAATTCTCCGCGCCGACCGGGCGCGGATCCATCCCGGACAGCGCGTTGTAGTCGGTGGTGGCCAGCTGGAACGTGCGCACCACCGGGTAGGCGATGACGAGGCCGACGGCCACCAGGCCGGGCAACACCATCCAGTCCAGCCACGGGCGGTGCTCAGGCCCGCGCTTGCGGCTGAACCGGCGCGTGCTGCTAGCGCCGGACATGCTCACTCGACGACGGACGCGAGCTGGTCGTGGGTGGCGCCGGCGACCTCGTCGATGCTCGCGTCGCTGGTGAGGATCCGCTGGAGGCCGGCCATCACCGGGTCGTAGGCCGCCGAGAACGCCTGACCGTACGGCGGCTTCGTCGACGTCGGCATGATCTGCTCGACATAGGCCTGGTTGACCGGCGTGTCCATCAGCTCGGCGACCTCGCCCTGCGGGTCGGACAGCGGCGGCAGCGACGCGCCCTCGGCCAACGTGTAGTTGACGATGGCGTTCTCCGAGGTCGCGAGGTACTCGATGAACGTCCAGGCGGCCTCCTGGTGTTCGGACTGGCCGAACATCACCAGCTGGTGACCCAGGTCGACGGAGTACGACTCGCCGGCGGGACCGGTCGGCAGGGTGGTGACGCCCCAGGTGTCGAAGAACTCCTCGTCGCTCATGCCGTTGGTCTCCTGGATGACGCCCTGCAGGAGGTTCTGATCCCACATGAAGGCGACCTGGTTCTGCGCCGCCCGAGGCCGGAACTCACCGATCTTCGGGCCGGTGACGATGTAGTCGTTCTCCGCGAGGCTGCGCATCCATTCCAGGTATGCGGTGTACTCCGGGGTGTCGGCCTGCGCGCCGTCTTCGGTGAACGGCTCGGCGCCGAACGTCTTCATCCAAGCCCAGTTCGACGTCATGCCGAACGCGCGATTCGTCGTGTCCAGAGCCAGCGGGGTGACGTCGGGGGCGGCCTGCTTGATCGCGGCCATCGCGTCGTTCAGCTCGTCGATGGTGGCCGGAGGCGCTGCCGGGTCGAGCCCGGCCTGGCTCATGAGCGTCTTGTTGTACCAGAACCCTTGGGGCGAATCGACCCAGGGAAACGCGACGAGCTCGTCCTCGTACGTGCCGTTCTCGAGGTCGGCTTCGTTGATGCTGGCGCGCAGTTCGTCGTCCACGAACTGGTCGAGTGGCGCGAGCGCACCGGTGGCGGCCAGCGCGATGGTGTCGTTGCCGGACAGCTGCGCGATGTCGGGCGGGTTGCCGCTCTGGGTACGCCGGACGAGTTGCTGGGCGATGTCGCTGAACGCGATGGCTTCGCTTTCGATCTTGATGTCCGGGTGCTCGGCTTCGAAGTCGGCGATGACCTGCTCGATGGCCGGCTTGGTCGTCTGCTCGGCCGTGGCCCAGTTGGCCCAGGTGATGGTCACCGGGCCGTCTGCGTCGCTGCTGTCGTCGTCACCGCCACCGCCACCGCAGGCCGCGAGCAGGACGGCGCCGGCCAGGCCCACGGCACATCCGCGCAGCCACCGGCGCGGGTGTCGGCGAGACTGCGGCGAAGCTTGAGGGTCAGGAGGACGTATCATGTCGATCTCTCCTCACGAACAGCAGTTGGGTGGAGGTTAGACCTCTGGTGTCTGTTGGGCAAGGTCCCGCAGGACCAGGAGCGCAGTTCGGCGACGAGCTCGTCCGCGACCGGCACCGACTGGCCGCCGTCGAGGTCCCAGGGCATCGTCCGGTTCGACCCCGGTACGCGGCCCCCGGCGGCCTCGACGTTCGCGGCGAGGCGAGCCATCCGCTGCGGTGCTTGGCCGTCGACGTCGAGCAACCGCGGGTTGATCGTGACGACGAGATGCCCGATCTGCTGTGGATCGGGGTCGTGGTCGTGGTCGAACATGTCCGGGACGTCCGTGGCGAGCGACGGCCCGATGGCAGCGCCGGTCAGCGCTTCGACCAGGAACGCCAAGGCGAAGCCCTTGGCGCCGCCGAGGGGAGCGAGCATGCCGGCCAGCGCTTCGTGAGCGTCGGTGGTCGGTGCGCCGTTCGCGTCGACCGCCCACCCCGGTGGCAGCGCTTCGCCGGCTCTGGCGCGTGCGGCGATCTTGCCCCGCGCCACCGCCGACGTCGCGAGGTCGACGATCACGGGTCGGGGTCCGCCGGGAATGCCGGCGGCGATCGGGCTGGTCGACAGGAGCGGTGTTGCGGTTCCGGGCGCCGCCATGACGGCCGGCCCGGTCGAGAACACCAGGGTCAGCAGGTCGTGCCGGATACCTGGCGTGGCGTACAAGCCCAGCGCGCCGCAGTGCGAGGAGCGGCCGACGGAGACCGCGGCCAGGCCGTACTGATCGGCGCGTCGAGTCGCGACTTCGGCGGCTTCGGCCAGCTGCCAGTGGCCGAGTCCGTCGTTCCCGTCGAAGGCGACGACCGGGCCGGTGTCACGGACGACGGTCAGGTCAGCCGTTGCGCGCAGCCCGCCGGCGCTCAGCCGAGAAAGGTAGTAGGGCAGGCGCATCAGCCCGTGTGAGGCGATGCCCCACACGTCGGCGAGCACCACCAGCTCGGCCGTGCGACGGGCCCGGGTGTCGGGGACCCCGGTCGCGGTCAGGGCGGAGGTCGCCAGCTCGGTGGCGTCGTCGACGGTGATCATGCCGAGGTCCGAGCGGGTGTCGCGCTACGGGTGACGGCGGCCGTCGCGGTGCCACCGGCGAGAACGTCCTCGATGTTCGAGCAGAGCAGGTCGGCGATCCGCGCCTGCGACTGCGTGGTGATGCCGGCGACGTGCGGGGTCAGCACGACGTTCGGCAGACCGTCCAGCACGCTCGGGCCCGGCGGTTCGGCGTGCCGGACGTCGAGGGCAGCCCCGGCGATGCGCCCTTGCTGCAGGGCGTCGGCCAGGGCGGATTCGTCGACGGCCTCGCCGCGGCCCACGTTGACGACGATGAGGTTCGGTTTCGCTTTCGCCAACCGGGGGGCGTCGAGCATGTGCGTGGTCTCCGGGGTGGCCGGCAGATGGACGCTCAGCACGTCCGCGGTGGCGATGACGTCGTCCAGGGGATGCAGCGTGATTCCGGTGCCGGCGAGTTCGGCGCCGGCCGGGTCGAGGTAGGGGTCGTAAGCCACGACCGACATGTCGAGGCCCCGGGCGAGGCGGGCCGTGGCACGCGCAGTGGCGCCGGCGGAGAGCAGTCCCCAGACACCTCCGGCCAGTTCGTGGCCTGGTTCCCGGTTCCAGTCGCCCGCACGCGTCGACGCATCGAGTGGCACGGTCTTGCGGGCGACGGCGAGTGCAAGGCCGACCGTGTGCTCGGCGACGCTGACCGCATTGGCGCCCAGCGCGGCGACGACCACGACGCCGAGATCGTCGGCGGCGTCGACGTCGATGTTGTCCAGGCCCGCGCCGGCCCGAGCCACGACCTGCAGGTCGGGGGCGGATTCCAACAGCTCGCGGGTGACCTTGGTCCGGTTGCGCACCACCAAGGCGCGAGCGCCGGCCAGATCGTGCGCGCTCGGCGCATGATCGACCCGGCCGACGCTCCAGGCCTGGGCGAGCTCGGCGAAACGGGGCCCCCACACGCCCTCGGCGACGATGATCTGCGCAGTCACGTTGTGGCTCCGGCGGTCACGCTCGCCTCCTCGTGGTGGTGTCGTGGATCGTGCGGGTGCCGAATCGTCACGCGCTGGGATAGAGCCGGCTGAGTACGAACTCGCGGTGCCCCATGACCTCCGCGCCGGTGAGCCGACCGTTCACCGTGCGATCGATGACCGTCATGAGTTGGTCACCGGCCGAGGTCAGGTCGTACTCGCGCCGCAGCAGACCCGAGACGTCGAGGTCGATGTGCTCGGTCATGGTCGCCGCCGTGTGGGGATTGGCGGTGAGCTTGATGACCGGTTCGATCGGGTGGCCGATCACGTTGCCCTGCCCGGTGGGGAACAGGTGGATGGCCGCTCCCGCCGCCGCCATCAGCGTGATGCACTCCGCGGCCGCCGACGAGGTGTCCATGAAGTACAGGCCGGGCCCGGACGTGGGCTCTTCGGCCGAGGCGAGGGCGCCGACGACCGGCTTGGTGCCGGTCTTGGCGATGTTGCCCATCGCCTTCTCTTCGATGGTGGACAGTCCGCCGGCGATGTTGCCCTGGGTGGGCTGCGACCCGAGGAGGTTGGCACCGGTGCGCTCGACGATGTCGATGTAGGCGTCGTAGAGCGACTGGAACCGCTTGCGGACCTCGTCGTCGACGCATCGTTCGGCGATCAGGTGCTCACCGCCGGTGAGCTCGGTGGTCTCCCCGAACAAGACGGTGCCGCCGGCGTCGACCCAGCGGTCCACGGCCTCGGCCGTCGTCGGGCACGAGCCGAGTCCGCTGGTCGTGTCGGACTCGCCGCACTTGATCGACATCATGATCTCGCCCCGCTCGACCGGCTCGCGGGCGATCTCGGAGTCGTCCTGCAGGAAGGCCGCCGCCGCGCGCGAGGCCGCGGCGATGGTGTTGATGTCGCCATTGCCCTCGATGGAGAAGCTCGCGACTCGCTTACCGGTGGCGGCGATGCCGTCGGCGACGTGCGCGGTCCAGTTGGGCTCGATGCCGATGACGATCGCCGAGGCGACGTTCGGGTTGCGCCCGGTGCCGATCAGGGTGCGGAACGTCAGATCGAGATCAGGGCCGAACTGCAGGCGGCCGTAAGCGTGGGGGAGTGCCAGCACCCCCGGCACGTTGGCCGCGACCGCTTCGGCCGCGGCGTTGGACAGATCGTCGACCGGGATGACGACGGTGTGGTTGCGGATGCCGACGGCGCCGTTCTCGCGGCGGTATCCCGTCAGGCGACGCTGCTGTGCCATCGGGCGCTCCTCACGTTGTGAACGTGGACGTAGTCACCTGCGCTGATCGCCTGACTCGCGACACCGACGCGGACCCCGTACTCGATGACGTCAGCACCCTGCTCGATGTCGACGAGGGCGACCTTGTGCCCGAGTGGGACGTCTGAGGACACCGTGAGGCGCAACGTTCCCGGCGAGTCGAGATAAGCGCCCTGGGCCGGTCCAGCTTGCAGGTGCCGGACGGCCACGGCCACGGAATCGCCGTCGCGATGTGCGAGAAAGTCGGGAGGCTGCTCTGCCATGCTCACCATCCATCTGGTCTGACCTCTGTCCCTTGACCATAAGGGACGGCCGGGGCGCGAGCAAGAGGGCATTTCGGATCGTGATGGACCGGCCTGCGCCGCCCGCCCTCGTGGACATCGTGGTAGGGCGTGGCGGGGTGATGCATCGTTCCGCGAGGGGTGACGCGGTGGGCCATAGTCGACCGCGGTGTCACCCCTTCGCCGGTGCAGATGCCGGTGTCACCCCCACCGCTCGGGGACTGCCTTCCACGCGTGACACGGCAACGGCCGACCACCGTCCGCGCCCCACCCGCCTGGGCACGTCGCGTCATGGTCGACTATCCTGCGGGCAGCGTCGCGTGCCGGTGGCAGGCTGTGTCAGGCATGGAGGCGCCGGATACGAAGGAGTTCGACGATGACATTGTCGTTCCCTTCGCCCTCCAGTGTCTGAGGGCGAGAAGATCAGGCTCATCGCCTGGAGTCGCGAACTGCGCCAGGTCCACGAACGACTGCGCGAGGCGTTACGGGTGACCCGGCAGGCGCTGGCCGACGGTGCGGCCGCCGAACCGGCGACCCGGGAGCTGTTGCTCTACTGTCACGGCTTCTGCGCAGCCCTGACCGGGCATCACCAGAGCGAGGATCGGACGCTGTTCCCCGCGATCGCCGCAGCGCATCCCGAGCTTCGCGAGACGTTGCGGTATCTCGAGCAGGACCACTCGATGATCGAGCATCTGCTGAGCGGCCTGTTGGCAGCCGTCGACCAAGCGGCCTCGCCGGCCGAGCTCGACCGGCACCTCGAGGGGATCGCGGCCATCATGGAGTCTCATTTCCGCTACGAGGAACGCCAGCTGCTGACCGTGCTCGACACGCTCGCGCTGAACGCGGACCCCGCCGATGCCCTCGGGCCGCTGTGACGCCGGCGGCGCGGCGCCGCCGGCGCCGCCGCTCAGGTCTCAGCCGGTCGGAACAGGCTGGCTTGGAACCGGTAGGCGTCACCGCGATACACGACCTGTCCGCACAGTATCGGGACCTCGGCGAGGGAGTACTCGACCTGTTCGCCGACCAGCACCGGGTCACCGGGCGCGAGATCCAGCAGGTCGGCGGTCTCGGCGTCAGCAGCCTCCGCGCGCACCGCGTAGTCGCTGCGGACGATCTGGACCCCGGCGACCTCCTGGAAGGTCGCATACAGCGAGCGGTCGGTCAGGTCGGCTTCGTCCATGCCGGGCGTTCTGGACAGGGCGATCACGCTGTGGTCGACCAGCACGCGCACCCCGTCGAGTGAGCGGCGGCGGGCCAGAGCCAACACGGTCGAGGCGGGCGCGATCGCCAGCTTCTCGGCCTCGGTGAAGGTGGCCGGCCTGGTTTCGTAGGACAACACCTCGGTCGAGGGGGTCAGCCCGCGAGACTCGGCCATCTCGGTGAAGCTCTGCAACTGGCTCGGCGGCTCACTGACGACGCGGGGCGGGCGTACGAACCAGCCCCGCTGGGCGGCGGCGGTGATGTGCCCCTCCTCGGCCAACCTGCCCAGCGCTTGGCGCAAGGTGGCGCGGCTGACTTCCAGTTGCGTGGCCAGCTGCCGCTCGCCTGGCAATCGCGAGCCGGGCGCGAACACGCCGTTACGGATGTTGGTCAGCAGGGCGTGGTAGGCCGACGTGTGCGCGCGATGCCCGGTGCCGCGGCCGGCGTTCATCGGCGTGCCGCTCATGCCCCGCACCTTATCGGTCGTCATGGAACGGCCTTTTCGTCGACGACGGAATCCAGAGCGAGCTCCACGGCTCCGTGCAGCCCCGCGGCCGGTCCGAGTTCGCTGACGGACAGTCGAGGCGGGTCAGGGCGGCGGGCCGTGCGCCAGTCCAGCTCCGCCCGAAGTGCGGCTTGCAGCTCGGTCTCAGCGGTGCCCAGCCCTCCGCCGAGGATCACCGCGTGCGGGTCCAGCACCGCGACCACCTGGGCGAGCGCCGCGCCGATGGCCCGCCCCGCGGTGTCGAGGATCAGCCGAGCGACGTCGTCACCGGCGGCCGCGCGCGCCGCGACGGAGCGGGTTCCGTCAGGTACTTCCGAGCCGGTGGCGCGTGCGTAACGGGCGGCGACCCCGGAGCCGGAGGCGTAATCCTCCAGCGATCCGCGCCAGTCGTCATCGATGTCGGAGGGAACGACGAACTCGCCCAGGCCGATCGCCTCGCCACGCCGGCCGTACCGTAATGCCCCGCCGGACACCTGAACCGAGGAAAGCCCGCTGCCCAGCGAGACGTAGAAGAAGTCCGCACCCCCGGCACCCCGGCGCAACTCGCCGAGGGCGCCGCAGCGCACGTCGCTGTCGACGACGACGGGCACGCCGGGGACGAGCTCGCGCAGGAGATCACCTGGCTGCGTCGTCCAATCGAGTACTTCGGTGGAAGTCAGCAACCCGGCCGGCGAGACGTACTCGGGAAAGCCCGCCCCGACGGCGGTGATGCGCAGCCCGCGAGCCGCGGCCTCGAGCGTGAGCGTGGTGACCAGGTCCGCGGTGGCGCGCAGCCCGGGATCGCGCCCCACCGTGGACTTCTTCGCCTCCACGTGCACGGTCCGGTCCGGCCCGACGAGCGCTCCGTGTGCCTTGGTGCCCCCGACATCGAGGCCGAGAACGACGCCGGTCATGGTCAGGGCTCCCATCCCTGCGGCACGGGCCGGGCACCGCCGAGCCAGTATCGCGCGGTGGAACCGTCGAGCTCCACCAGACGGTAAGTGGTGCCGGCCGGCAGGAACAGGGCGTCGCGCGGTTCGAGGCGCCACCAGGCGCGTTCGGATTCCGGCGCATCCGGCAGCTGGGCATGCACGACGCCCGAGGTGACGAACAGCAGCGACTCGTCGTCGACGGTCAGTTCTTCGGAGACGTGACCGGGGCCGATCTGGCCGTGCCGGACGGTGAGATGTTCGGTGTCGACGGCGATGCCCTCCACGTGCTGTGCGTGGTCGTCGACCACCGTCCACAGGTAGTCGTCCTCGCCGATGACATGCAGCTTGCTGACAGCTTCTCGCTCCGCGGCGGCAGCAGGCCACCGTCGGGCCCAGCGGGTGTCGTGGTACGTGGTCGTCTCGAGGAGGGGCTGGCGCCGGGCGTAGGTCGACGCCGTGCCGCGCGATGGCGGCGGCGCGAAGTATTCGAGCACGCGGACCGGCTCGGTACCGGGGTTGAACGCGTGGTGCCACGTGTCGCGGTGGAACAGCACGGACGTGCCGGCCGGTACGCGTCGGACCTCGCCGTGCTCCGGGTCGGCGATCCACAGCGTGCCCTCGAGCACGATGTAGAGCACGTCGGCGGCGAATACCGTGGGATTGGTGGCGGAGTGCACGAACCGCCCGCCCGGCCGGAGGGTGTATTCGAGCACGTGCAGGGTGTCCGACGACGTGTACACGCGGTCACTGACGAATCCCGAAGGCGCATCGCCCCACAGGTGCGCTGCGGCTTCCGTGCCGGCGATACGGGTGGCTGTCGAGTGGACCGGACGAGGTGTCGCGCGGCGAGGCCGCGCCGGCCGGTCGTCGAGAGTCTGATTCATGGAGACCTCCGTGTCACTGGGTGGCACCAGAGTAGACCATGAAGTGATCCAGTACGAAGGGCTGGTAGCTTAACTGGCCTAACTGGTCTACTATCGCGAATACGCCAGCCGCGGCGGCTGGCTGCGAGCGGCGAGTGCCAGCGAAGGAGTTGACATGAGGGCAGGACGATTCGTCCCAGCAAGCTTGGTCGCGGCCGGCGCGCTACTGGTCGCAGGGTGTTCGGCGCCCGGCAGTGACGACGGTTCGGCAGGGGATTCCTCGGACGCCGCGGCCGAAGAGATCACCGCGCCGGTGACGCCCGAGGAGGTCGCTGAGCTCGGCGACGTCACGATGCGTATCTGGGCCGAAGCGGGCGAAGAGGCGACGCTGAACCACCTGGTGCCGATCTTCGAGAAGAAGTACCCGAACGTCACCGTCGACGTGACGATCAAGAGCTTCGACGATCTCACCAAGACCGTCGTGAATGCGATGAACTCCGATTCCGCCCCCGACCTCGCCCAGGGCAACCAGGGTTATCAGGTCGACGGTGCACTGGTGCAGGCCGGGCTGGTCCGCCCCCTCGATGACGTCGCCGAGGCCTACGGCTGGGAGGACGACTACTCGGAGTACTCGCTGAACCAGTTCCGCTGGAACGAGGACGGCTCCCGTTGGGGTGAGGGCACGCTCTACGCCAACTCGCCCGTCACGCAGTACATCGGCGTGTACTACAACAAGGACCTGCTCGCTGAGGCCGGGGTCGAACCGCCGGAGAGCTGGGCGGACTTCGAGGCCTCGCTCCCCGAGATCAAGTCGGCCGGCATCACGCCGATCGAGTTCGGCAACTCCGACAAACAGGCCGCGATGCACCTGTTCGGTGCGGTGTCCGGCCGATGCCAGACCGCTGACGAGGTCAACGACTGGGTCGCCGGAGTCGAAGGGGCGGACTTCCGGTCCGAGTGCAACAACCAGACCGCAGCCACCCTGGTCGACTGGGTGAACCAGGGCTACATCTCCTCCGGCTACGACGGCGTCACCATGGACGACGCCGCATTGCGCTTCGGCGACGGCAGCGCCGCCTACTACATCGGGGGCGACTGGCTGGCGCAGCAGATCTCCCCACGCGGCGGCAACATCGGCTTCACCGAGCTGACCGGCGAACACGGGAAGCTCGTCGCCACCGGTGCTTCGTCCATGGGCTGGCACGTGAGCAGCAAGACCGAGGTCCTCCCCGCTGCCGTGGCTTTCCTCGGCGAGCTGCACAGTCCCGACTACGCGCAGGCGCTGGCCGACCAGAAGCGGGTGCCGATCACCGGCGGCGACGACGTCACCTCCGATGACCCGCTGCTCAACGACGACCTGATCGCCGCGCGCCGGCTCCTGGACGACAACGGTCAGACCGCGTACCTCGACTGGTCCACGGACACCATGTACGACGAGTTCGGCTCGCGCCTGCAGGAACTGCTCGCCGGACGCATCGGACCGGAAGACTTCACCGAAGCCGTGCAGGCCAACTGGGCGGCGTTCCAGGAAGACAGGTGACGTACACGTGGACGGCGCGGTCGATACGCCGCCCAGGGTGACGCCCGATCCAGCGCGGCAACGCGCTGCCCATCAGCCCGGCGCCGGACGGTCGTGGCTGCGGACCACGTGGTCCGACCTCCGGCGCCAGGCGTGGGCCTTCTGGTTCCTCGCACCGGCGGCGATCGCCTACACGGTGTTCCTGGTCTGGCCGTTGGCCCAGACGGTGCAGTACTCGTTCTACGACTGGAACGGCATCACCCCCGCGACGCCGGTCGGACTGGAGAACTACGTCGCGGCGGTGACCGAGCCGGAGATCCGGTCCGCGCTGTTCCGGTCGCTGGTCTTCGTCGGCTTCTATGCGGTGCTGCCCACGGCGCTCGGCTTGCTCATCGCCGGCGTGTTCGCCCGGATCAAGGTCCGTGGCATGACGCTGTTCCGCGCGATGATCTTCGTTCCGCAGATCCTGTCGACCGTCGTGGTCGCCGTGGCGTGGCGCTGGATCTACGCCGAGGACGGCCCGCTGAACGCCCTGCTGGAGCTGGTCGGCCTGGGCTCGTTGACTCGGGCGTGGCTGGGCGACTTCACCACCGCCTTGCCCGCCGTCGGGCTGATCGGCACGTGGATCATGTTCGGGCTGTGCATGGTGATGTTCGTCGCCGGCGTGCAGAAGATCCCGACGGATCTGTTCGAGGCGGCGCGGCTGGACGGGGCCGGCGCCGTCCGGGAGTTCTTCGCGGTCACGTTGCCCGCACTTCGCGGCGAGATCCTGATCGCGATGATCTTCACGACCACGGTGGCGTTGCGCAACTTCGACATCGTCTGGAACACCACGGCCGGCGGCCCGGGTGATTCCACGAAGGTTCCCAGCGTGTTCATCTACCAAGCAGCGTTCCAATCCCGCGAGGTGGGATCGGCTGCGGCGATCGGGGTTCTGCTGACCCTCCTGATCCTGGTGGTCGTCGGGATCATCGGGCTGCTGCTGCGAGATCGGGGTGACTCGTGAGAACTCGACGCAGTGAGCGAATCGGTGCCTACGCGATCCTCATCACCTGCTCGGTCATCGCGCTGTATCCGTTCGTCTCGATCCTGGGGTTGGCGTTGAGCCCGCCGGGAGAACGGCCCAGCGGCTTCAGCTTCCCCACGGAGCTCTACTTCGGCAATTTCGCCAAGGCGTGGTCCGGTGGTGGCTTCGACACCGCGCTGATCTCCAGCCTGGTCGTCGCGACCGCGGTGGTCGTGGGCACCATCGTGCTGGCCCTGCCGGCCGGTTACGCGCTGGGCAACACTCGTGGCCCGGTCTTCGCCCTGATCGGTGGGATTCTCGTCGTCGGCCTGGTGTTGCCGTACGAGTCGATGATCGTGGCGCTGTACACCATGTTCCGCGACTGGGGGTTGCTGAACACCTGGTGGGCGCTGATCCTGCCGCAGATCGGGTTGTCGCTGTCGTTCGCGACCCTGTGGCTTCGGACGGCTTTCCGGCAGACGCCGGAAAGCATCGCCGAGGCGGCGGCGATCGACGGGGCGAGTCGACTCCGGACGCTGCGCAGCGTTCTGGTGCCGATCATGATGCCGACCGTGCTCACGCTGGCCACCCTGTTGTTCCTGTTCACCTGGAACGAGTTCCTGCTGGCTCTGGTTCTGGTGCCGGACGAGCAGTCCGCGCAGACGGCGCCGCTGGCGTTGTCGTTCTTCGCCGGTAATCGGCGGACGAACGACCCGGCGGTCACCGCTGCCGCAGCTGTGCTCGTCGCCCTGCCCATCCTCATCACGTACATCTTCCTGCAGCGCAGGTTCATCACCGGCATGCTCGCCGGCGCCATGAAGGAGTAACTCCGCGCATGACCGCCATTCAGGTTCCAGTCACCGTGTTCGACAATTCGGCCGACCTGGCCCGGGCTGCGGCCGCGGAGATCGCCGACGGCATCGAACGAGCCGCGCGGGCGGATCGCGCCTACGTGCTCGGCTGTCCGGGCGGGCGCACCCCGCGCGAGACCTATGCGGCGCTGAGCAACGAAGTCCGTGCACGGGAGCTGGACCTCGCCCACGTCGTGATCGCGATGATGGACGACTACGTCACGGTGGACGCCGACGGCAGGTTCACCCACGTCCCAGCGGACGCGCACTTCAGCTGCCGACGCTTCGCCCATGACGAGATCCAGACGCCGTTGAACGCCGCAGCTCCGGCCGGGCGCACCATCCCCGCGGCGAACGTGTGGGTCCCGGATCCCCAGGACCCGGCGGCCTTCGACGCCCAGGTGGCCGCAGCCGGAGGTTACGACCTGTTTCTGCTGGCCAGCGGCGCCGGTGACGGGCACGTGGCGTTCAACCCGCCGGGCTCGGCCCGGCACAGCGTCACCAGAGTCGTCGAGCTCGCCGACTCCACCCGCCAAGACAACATGGAGACGTTCCCGGAGTTCGAATCGCTCGACGACGTCCCACGCCACGGCGTCACCGTCGGGATCGAGACCATCGCCGGTCTGTCCCGGCGGGTCCTGCTCCTGCTGACCGGCCCGGACAAGCACCACGCCTTCCGGATGATCACCGAAGCCTCCGGCTACGACACGAACTGGCCGGCGACGGTCGTCCACGAAGCCGCGGACGCCGCCATCTATGCCGACCGGGCTGCCGTCGGGCAGCTGTGAGCAGGACCCGACTTCGCGAAGGAGCACGCGATCGATGACCACCGCGCGCGTACGACTCGGCATCGTCGGTCTGGGACTGATCGCCCAGGCCGTTCATCTGCCCAATCTGCGCACCTTGCGTGACGACTTCGACGTCGTCCACATGTGTGACCTGTCCGCGCAGCTGGCCGACCAGTTGGCCGCGGAATGGGGTGGGCAAGTACGCACGTCCACCGACCCGGCTGCGGTCTTCGCCGATCCCGACGTCGACGCGGTGTTGCTGCTGACGCCTGGTACGCACGCGGCGCTGACCGAGCAGGCGCTGCGCGCCGGCAAGCACGTCTTGGCCGAGAAGCCGTTCGCGCACTCGGCGGCCGAGGCGCTGGCGTGTGCGGATCTCGCCGCCGACAACGGGCGGGTGCTCCAGGTCGGGTACATGAAGATGTACGAGCCGATGCTCGCTCGGGCCCGCGCGGAGCTGGCCAACCTCGGCACGATCCGGCTGGTCCGGGTGACTGTGCTGCATCCCGCGGACGAGCCGCAGTTCTCGCACGTGCGTTATGTCCGTGGCGGTGATGCCGACCCGGCGGTGATCGACGCGGCGTCGGCTGACGAGGACCGTCGACTCGACCAGGCCGTCGGCGCTGTCGCCGAGCCGCTGCGATCGATGTATGCCGACGTACTGCAGGGTTCGGCCTGCCACGAGCTGTCGCTGCTGCGGGCTCTGTTCGACGACGCGTCGCCGAGCTTCGCCTTCGCGCAACTGGGCGAGTTCACCGCCGGTGAGCGTCTTGCGGCGCCGCCGCAGCTGCAGGCGCTGGGCCGGCTCGGCCCAGCGCAGCTGGCGTGGTCGTGGAACTGGTTGCCGGACTACCCGGAATACGGCGAAGAGATCGCCGTCTTCGGCGACGCCGGACGGCTGCGGCTGACCATGCCCGCGCCGTACACGCTGAGCGCGCGCGCCAAGCTGGAGGTCGAGCGGATGGACGGCGACGAACGATCGGTCAACCGGATGACCGGCGAACCCCGAACGGGGTTCGAGGAGGAGTTGCGCGCGTTTCACGCCTGCATCACCGCCGGTACGCCGATACGGTCCGATGCGCGCGGAGCGGCGGCCGACTGCACGGCGTTGCAGCAGCTCACTCGCCGTCTCGCCGAAACTTATGGCGTCGCGCACACCCTGGGCGGCGAGGCCGCACGCCTCGGGGAGGTCGCATGAGCACGATCGCAGGAATCGGCTCGGCGCCGGTCAGCTACGGCGTCTTCGGCGGTGCGGACACCTCGCACCTCGCCGTGCAGCCGAGCGAGCTGCTGGCGGCCATGGCGGCCGCGGGTTACACCGGCAGTGAACTGGGTCCACCCGGATTCTTCGGCGACCCGGAGCAGACGGCCGCCGCATTCGCCGCCGCGGGGATGACCGTCGTCGGAGCGTACGTGCCGTTGCACCTCAGTGCGTCCGACGACCAGCTGGCCGCCGACCTCGAAGCCATGCGCCACACGCTCGACGAACTGGCGGCCTGCGGGAACGCCGACGCGTTGGCCATCCTCGCCGACGAAGGCGACGACGAACTGATCCGGCACCCGTTCCGGGCGGCAGACGACCGCAGCCGCGGCATGAGCCCTGAGCAGTGGGACCTGGCGGCCGAACGAGTCGACGCGGCCGTCGAACTGGCGCGATCGTTCGGCGTCGGCACCTCGTTTCACCCACACTTCGCGACCTACGTCGAGAAGCC
>JAJYTA010000084.1 GCA_021793295.1 Actinomycetes bacterium | reverse complement strand
GGCCGTCGTCGTCGAGCACGGGCACCGTCTCGCGGAAGGTCTGCGAGCCGGTGAGACGCAGCACATCGCTGACCGGCGCGCCCGGGCTGAGGTACTCGACGAACTCGCTGATGCCGCCCTCGTGGCGGAAGGTCTCTTCGACCGTCTCGCCGCCGCGCTCGTCGCGTACCACGAGCTCGAGCCCCGGGATCAGATACGAGGTCTGCCGCGCCCGCGAGGTGAGCTCGTCCCACGAGTAGGCCGCATCGGACAGGAAGATCTGGGGATCGGCGTAGAAGCGCACCCGAGTGCCCGTGACTCGCTTGGCCACCCGCCCGACGACGCGCAACTCCGACCGCTCGGTGAACGGCTGGAACGGCGCGTCGGGACCGTCACCGTCGTAGCTGCCGGGCTCCCCGCGCCGGAACGACATCGCGTGGGTTCGCCCGCCGCGGTCGACCTCGACGTCGAGGCGGGCGGACAGCGCGTTGACCACACTGGCGCCCACGCCGTGCAACCCGCCGGACGCGGCATACGAGCCGCCGCCGAACTTTCCGCCGGCATGCAACTTGGTGTAGACGACCTCGACCCCGGACAGGCCGGACTTGGTGTGCTCGTCGACCGGGATGCCGCGACCGTTGTCGATGACCTCGGCCGAGCCGTCAGCGCGAAGGATCACCTCGACCCGGTCGCAGTGCCCACCGAGCGCCTCGTCGACGGCGTTGTCGATGATCTCCCACAGCAGATGCATCAGCCCGCGCGAATCGGTGGAGCCGACGTACATACCCGGGCGCTTGCGAACGGCCTCGAGCCCTTCGAGCACCGACAAGTGCCGCGCGGTGTAGTCGCCGCTGGACCTGCCGGCTCCGCGCTTCGTCGCGGACTCGCGGGTCATCGGGGTCTCGGCCGGTTCGGCGGTCACGGCTTGGCATCCTCCAGACATGCGGATGAAACTCGGCGCTGCCAGAGTATGCCCGATGCGCCCGTCGCCACGGTCGCCACGCCTGTGACCACAGCGTGGATCGTCACGGGATCGCCACGCAGCGCCGATGATGTGACCAGACTCACCGCCCCAGCGGTTCAGCGCTGAGCGAACCAGGCCGCGCCCGCGATGCGGGAACGCCCAGCGATGGTTTCATGTTGTAACGGATGCACGACATGACTACCGGCTCGCCGGTGGCCCATCGATCAGGAAGGTATGCGACGTGACCACAGCTCTCGCTGCCAGCCCATTGAACGCCATCGACCGCTGCGACAGTTGCGGCGCTCAGGCATACATCCGCGTCGTTCTCAACGAGGGTGAACTGCTCTTCTGCGGTCACCACGGACGTCGGCACGAGCCGAAGCTGCGTCCGATCGCTCTGGAGTGGCACGACGAGACCAGCAGATTGCACGAGAAGCCGGAGCCTGCTTCGGACTGACCGAAGCCCATAGCGTCGGGGCCACGGGTAGGGCAACTGCCATACCCGTGGCCCCGTTGTCGCTCAACCCAGATGCTGCTGGGTGGTGCGACGCCGAGTGTCGGCGGGACGTAGCACCACCGCCATGACGACGCCGGCCAGCGCACCGAACAGATGGCCTTGCCACGAGATGCCGGGCTGGCCGGGCAGGACGCCCACGACGATGCCGCCGTACATCAACACCACGACGACCGCGACGACGACGCTGAGCACCCGCCTCGACAACACGCCCCAAGCCACCAGGAACGCCGCGTAGCCGTACACGAGGCCGCTCGCCCCGATGTGCACGGTGTTCGCACCAGCGACCAGCCAGGTGGCGAAACCACCGAGCACGGCGACCCCGACCGTCACCCACCAGAAGCGACGCGTGGTGACGGCGATGAGCACACCGAGCACCAGGAACGCTCCGGTGTTGGCCATGAGGTGATCGAACCCGCCGTGCAGGAACGGCGCAGCGGCGATGCCGACCAAGCCCTCGTCGGTGCGCGGACGAATACCGTACTGGTCAAGGTCCACATTGGGCAGCGAGTCCACGATCTCCTGCGCCCACATCACCAGCACGAGCACGAAGACGGGAACCGCGGCCGCGACCGTCGACGGTAGCTCGCGGCGGGGCGTCACGTGGCCTGACGAGGACATCCATCCAGTTTAAGCGCCATGCGCACGACCTCAGCCGCGGCGGAATACTCGCTCCATGTACATGCCAGCCCGACCGCCGCGCCCCGGCCGGTGTCGAGAACGCGCTGTACCGCGACAGCCACCTCGCTCAGCGACGGCCCGCCCGGCGCGGGAAACAACAGCCCGGGGACCTCGCCCGGGTCGACCACGTCGAGATCGACATGCAGGTACACGGGCCCGTCAGGCACCGTTGCCGCGGTCAGTTCCGCCACCTCGCAGCGGCGCAGCGGCGCGGTGTCGAGGTAGGCACGCTCCGGCGGGTCGAGGTCGCGTGCATCGACCAGCACGACGTGATCTTCGGGCACCGGGTCGAGCCCGATCCGGTCGGCCACGAGCTCGGGCCGGTATCCGGTGAGCACCCGTAGCGGCATGCCTCCGAGGTAGCCCGACGTCGTGGTCTCCAGCGTCTGGACGTCGCCGTGCCCGTCGAGCCAGACGATGGACGGGCGCAGGCCGGCCCGCTGCAAGCCGGTCACGACGCCGTACGACGTGGTGCAGTCACCGGAGACCACCAGGGCCCCGCCGCCGGACTCCACCGCCCGCGCCACCGACGCGGCCACCTGGTCGTAGAGGACGGCCATGCGTTGCCACGAGTCCGCTTCGGGAAGGTCCACGCTGACGGTGACCTCGGGTGTCACCGGGGCCCGGAGATGGGGCCGCGGCTCGTCGAGGTGATAGGGCACCATGATCGCCGGGCCGAGGTCGGCCATGCGCATGCCGTGACCCTACCGCTGACGCACAACGGCCGCCGACCTCGACGAGATCGGCGGCCGATACACGAGTGCGAGTGCTCAGTCCAGATAGTCGCGCAGCACCTGAGAACGGGACGGATGGCGCAGCTTGCTCATCGTCTTGCTCTCGATCTGTCGGATGCGCTCCCGCGTGACCCCGTAGACCTTGCCGATCTCGTCCAGGGTCTTCGGCTGACCGTCGGTGAGGCCGAAGCGCATGGACACCACGCCGGCTTCACGCTCGGACAGAGTGTCCAAGACCGCGTGGAGCTGCTCTTGCAACAGTGTGAACGACACCGCCTCCGCCGGCACGATGGCCTCGGAGTCCTCGATGAGATCGCCGAACTCGCTGTCGCCGTCCTCGCCGAGCGGCGTGTGCAACGAGATGGGCTCGCGCCCGTACTTCTGGACCTCGACGACCTTCTCGGGGGTCATGTCCAGCTCGGTCGCCAGTTCCTCGGGCGTGGGCTCGCGGCCCAGATCCTGCAGCATCTGACGTTGAACACGCGCGAGCTTGTTGATGACCTCGACCATGTGCACCGGGATCCTGATGGTGCGCGCCTGGTCGGCCATGGCCCGGGTGATCGCCTGCCGGATCCACCAGGTGGCGTACGTGGAGAACTTGAAGCCCTTCGTGTAGTCGAACTTCTCGACCGCCCGGATGAGTCCCAGGTTCCCCTCCTGGATCAAGTCGAGGAAGAGCATGCCGCGCCCGGTGTAGCGCTTGGCGAGCGAGACCACGAGCCGGAGGTTGGCCTCGAGCAGATGGTTCTTCGCCCGACGGCCGTCCTCAGCGATCCACGTGAGCTCGTTGACCAGTTTGGGCGGCATCGAGTCGCCCTCGGTGGCCAGCTTTTCCTCGGCGAACAGGCCCGCTTCGATCCGCTTGGCGAGCTCGACCTCCTCGCCGGCGTTGAGCAGCGGGACCTTGCCGATCTGCTTCAGGTAGTCCTTGACCGGGTCGGCCGTGGCACCGGCGACGGCGACCTGCTGCTCGGGCTCGTCGGTGTCGTCGTCCTCGGACAGCACGAAACCTTCGTCCTCGGCGCGCGCCTCCTCCGCAGCCAGCTCGCCGGGGCCGGGATCCGCGTCGGGACCGGCGCCGTTGGACTCGGTCACCTTCACCGCATCGGTGACTTTGACGCTCTTCTTCTTCGAGCGCGAAGCCTTGGAAACTGGTTCAACTGCCGCCTCTGAAAGGTGGGCCTCATCCGAGTCGACCTCGGTTTTTGCCTTCTTCACCGCCGAGTTCACAGATCCTTCGCCCTTCTTGGCCGACGGCTTGGACTTCTTTCCGGCCGCCGCAGTGGTGACCGTCCTCGACCGCGACGACGTCGCAGCAGCCACTCGCTTGCGCGGACTGCGCGAGTCCGCAGCGGCTACCTCGACGGTAATACCGGTCGCCTTCAAATGCTCGACAACGAACCTGCTCTCTTTCATCGGCAGGTTGGCGGCCCCGCACGCCAACCGGACGTCCTCGGCCGTGACGGAACCGGATTCACGACCTTGTGACACCAACGCCTGAACCGGCGGAAGCTCCAGGATCCGGGCATGCTTGGTGCTGGACGGGCTCGACGACACGTACGACCTCTCCACGTTTCGACAGGGGGCAGCTGATCACGGCACAGCAGCACATCATTCTGACACAAGGCTTGCTTCCGGTTGTTGCTCGCGGACGCTGGCGGACCGCACATCCTCGCGACCTTCATCGTCCTGCCCACCGTAGCGCGAGAACGGTGACATCGTCTGCCGAGCCATCGACCCACATTCGCTCGGTGACGGTGTCCAGCAGCCGGTCCAGTGACAACTCGCGCTGTTCCTCCAGGCAGCGCAGCAGCTGTGAGAAGCCTTCCTCAAGTGATCGCGTCCGGCTCTCGATCAACCCGTCGGTGAACGCGATCAACACGTCACCGGGCCACAACCGGACCGATTGAGTCGATCGCGGCTCGGCCACGCCGATCGGTGTGGTTCCGGCGCCGGCGTCGACCAGCTCCACCGGACCGACCTCCGGAACCCGGATCAGCGGAAGATGCCCGGCGTCCCCGACGACGACGGTCCCGGCCCTCGGGTCGATCAAGGCGTAGACGACCGTCACCATCTCGACCGACTCGTCCCGTTCGACGAGACGGTCCAGCCCGCTCAGCACCGCCGCCGGGTCGGGGTCGGTGAGGGCCAAGGCCCGCAGAGCCGAGCGCATCTGTCCCATCCCGGCCGCCGCGGTCACCCCGTGACCCATGACGTCGCCGATGACGAGGCCGAGAGTTCCGTCGGGGAGCACGAACGCGTCGTACCAGTCGCCGCCGACGGAATCGTCACCGATCTCCGAGCGACTGCGAGCCTCGAGCTCGAGACCCTCGACGCTGGGCAGGCTGCGCGGCATCAACCCCTGGCTCAGCGACACCGCGGCGGTGCGTTCGCGCTCGAACATGCGTGCTCGCGCGAAGGCCAGGGACACCTGCTGGGCGACCGCACGCAGGAACCGGCACGCGTCGGAGTCGAACTCGCGCTCTTCGGCGTAGGCGAAGCGCACCGTGCCGATACTCACGCCGTCGTCACTGAGCGGCAACACCGCCCACGCATGCTCGTCGCCGGCGGCCACGGCCGCGTGAAAAGCCGGGTCGGTGAAATCGGCCAGGGCTCGCTCGCGACTGCCGATGAACATCGGCCACCCGGTCCGCAGAGCTTCGGCCACCGGCGTGACGGCGTGGTCGGGCCAGCCCGCGACCTGGCCCGCGGCGTCGGCCGACTCGCTACCGCCGACGGCGTACGGGCCCTTGCCGCCGATCAGCGTGACCGCCGAGCGCAGGGCCCCCACGTTGCGCCTGCCGATGGCATCCACCGCGTCGACGACCTCGCGGATCGTCACCGCCCGAGACAGCACGTCGGAGACGTCGAGCAGCCGCGCGTTGCGCGCCCGGCTGCGCCGCAGCGAAGAGATCGCCTGCTGGTGGCTGGTGTCGTCGATGACGAACATCGCCACCTCGCGTCCCCTCCCCTCGTCCACGAGGTACCACGAGGAGTGCAGGTGGTAGGACTTCTCCGATTTCGTGATCGCCGGCTCGTCGGCCTCGACCGACTCGCCCGTGCGCAAGACTCGGTCGATCATCTCGTCGGTGTGCGCGGCCAGAATCGGCGGCAGCACCTCGCTGGGGGTGCGGCCCAGGTGATCGGCGATGGTGAGTCCGGATCGTTCGGCCAGGGCGGCGTTCACGGCCAGATAGCGATGCTCGGCGTCGAACACCGCGAACCCGACGGGCGCGTCGACTCCGGCCAGGGCACCGAGCAACCGCTGGGCGTCCGCCGGGCGCATCCGGGTCAAGCCTTCGCGGCGCGTTTGGCCTCGCGCTTGGTGGCCCGGACACGCGCCAGGGACTCGGCGTCGACCACGTCGGCGACCGAACGCGTGGCATCCGGCTCGCCGTACGCGCCGGCGGCCTCGCGCCAGCCGTCGGGGCGAACACCGAACTGTTTGCCCAGCAGCGCCACCATGATGGCGGCCTTCTGCGCGCCGAAGCCCGGCAGGGCCTTGAGCCTGCGCAACAGCTCGGTGCCGTTGTGGGCCCCGGTCCAGATGGCCGACGCGTCGCTGTCGTATTCCTCGAGGACGAACGCGGCCAGCTTCTGGATCCGCGCCGCCATGGAGGCCGGGAATCGGTGCACGGCCGGTGTGCGTGAGACCAACGCGGCGAACTCGTCGGCGTCGTAGCGGGCCACAAGCTCGGGGTCGAGGCCGTCGGTGCCGAGGCGAGAAGCGATCACCGCCGGGCCGGCAAAGGCCTTCTCCATCGGAACCTGCTGGTCGAGCAACATACCGACCAGCAGCGCGAACGGATCGCGCGCCAACAACTGGTCGGCTTCGGTGTCACCCGCCAGATGCAACGTTGTCACGATCGCAAGCCTTTCGGTCAATCCGCGTCCTCGGCCTTGACGGCCAGGACGGGGCATGGTGCATCCAACAGGATACGCTGCGCATTACTGCCCAAAATCAACTTTCCGACGGGGCTGCGGCGACGTAACCCGATGACGATGAAGTCAGCGGTGGTCTCCTCCGCGACGGCCACCAGATCCTCGGCGACGTCCATGCCGCGGACCAGTTGACGCACTTCGGCGTCGATGCCCGCCTCGGCCAGCTGGGTGCGCACGGCTGCCAGTTCGGCATCGGCTTCGACGGCTGTCTCGTCGTCGTACTCGCGCCCACCACGCGCGGAGTTGACGACCACCAGCCGCGCACCGCGCAGCTTCGCTTCTTCAGCAGCGCGCCGCAGCGCGGCTCTACCTTCGGCCTTCGGGACGTAGCCCACGACGATCGCGGTCATCGCATCCTTCCCTCGCGCGCTGACATCGATGACATGCGCGCCGGCAACTGTGGTCGGCGCCACGCTACCGCAGCCCGGATGTTCGCGGTGCGGGCCGGACATGTCGCCGTCGTATGTGACCGTGGCATGTCAGCGCGGCATGGCACCATCGAGCCCATGCGCGTCCTTCACCTCGACCTGGACGCGTTCTTCGCGTCGGTCGAGCAGCGCGACAAGCCGTCGCTGCGTGGCCGTCCGGTCATCGTCGGCGGCCTGGGTCCTCGCGGCGTCGTGTCGACGGCGTCGTACGAGGCTCGGCGGTTCGGTGTCCACTCGGCGATGTCGATGAGCGAGGCCCGGTCGCGGTGTCCGCACGCGGCTTATCTGGCCGGTCGTTTCGCGGTCTATCGCGAAGTCAGTGACATCGTGATGAGCCATCTGCGACAGATCTCACCGGTCGTTGAGCCGTTGTCACTGGACGAAGCGTTCGTCGACCTCACCGATGCCGTCCCCGACGATCCGTCGCCGGGCGCCGTCGAGCACATCGCCACGCAGGTGCGCACGGCCATCGAGTCCAGCACGGGCGTGACCGCCAGCGTCGGCGTCGCATCGTCGAAACTGATGGCCAAGATCGCCTCGGAGCAGGCCAAGCCGGACGGGCAGTTCGTCATCGAGCCGGGCCGTGAGCTCGAGATCCTGCATCCGCTGCCGGTACGGGCGCTGCCGGGCGTCGGACCCGCGACGGCGGCGCGCCTGCACCGGCTGGGCGTCAAGACCGTGGGCGATCTCGCCCGCATCACGCAAGCGGATCTGATCGACCTCGTCGGCGAGGCTCACGGGCGGTCACTGCACCTGCTCGCCCATGCCCGCGACACCCGTCGGGTGAGTTCCGAGCGCGAGTCGAAGTCGATCAGCATCGAAGACACCTTCGACCGCGACATCACCGACCCGGTCCTGCTGTCGGCATTGGTCACGAAGCTGGCGGAGAAGGTGACCACTCGACTCACCGGAGCCGGGCACTCCGGGCGGACCATCACCCTCAAGACCCGCCTGCACGACTTCACCACGCTGTCCCGCTCGGCCACGCTTCCGGCACCCACCGACGACAGCCGCACCATCGTCCGGGTCGCGGTTCGCCTGTTGTCCGAGATCGACACCAGCAGCGGGGTGCGCCTGCTCGGTGTCGGGGTGTCCGGCCTGACCGACTGGGTCCAAGACGACCTCTTCGGTCCCGCCCACGACCCAGAACCGCCGCTGAACGACGCCATCGACGATGCCATCGGCGATGCCATCGACGACATGGTGCACGAGCGCCGGCTCTGGGTGCCGGGCATGGACGTCGTCCACCTCGAGCACGGCCCCGGCTGGGTCTGGGGCAGCGGACGCGGCCGTGTCACCGTCCGGTTCGAGACCGCGCACACGCCACCTGGCCCCGTGCTCACCTTCGCCGCCGACGACCCAGCCCTCTCCCCCGCCCGCTCGTGAATGATCATGTTCACTTGGCAATTGCCTGCCCCACCACCCGAGCACGCCTCGTGATGCGACACGACGCCTCGTGGTGCAGGGCCCCGCGGACGGCGGCGGCCCAGAGCGTCTCTCAGCCGATTCTCACGTCCGCCGGGCACACTGAAAGGCATGCGAGTACTTGTCGTCGACGACGACCCCGCGGTGCGCGACTCCTTGCGACGCTCACTGACGTTCAACGGCTACCAGGTCGACGTCGCCCCCGACGGGGAGGAGGCGCTGCGCGTCATCACCGACGCCGCGCCCGACGCCGTGGTGCTCGACATCATGATGCCCCGCCTCGACGGCCTGGCCACCTGCCGCGCGTTGCGTGCTGCCGGCAACGACCTGCCCATCCTCATGCTCACCGCACGCGATGAGGTCTCCGATCGGGTCTCGGGGCTCGACGCCGGCGCCGACGACTACCTGCCCAAGCCGTTCGCGCTCGAGGAACTGCTCGCCCGCCTGCGTGCGCTGCTGCGCCGCTCGGCCCACCAGGCCGACGGGTCGGCGTCGGCCGAACTGCGCATGGCCGACCTCACGCTGGACCCCGGGACGCGCGAGGTCACCCGCGGCTCACGCCAGATCCGGCTCACTCGCACCGAGTTCGCGTTGCTCGAACTGCTGTTGCGCAACCCCCGCCAGGTGCTGACCCGCGATCGGATCCTCGAGGAGGTGTGGGGCTACGACTTCCCGACCACCGCCAACTCCCTGGAGGTCTACGTCGGCTACCTGCGGCGCAAGACCGAGGAAGCCGGCGAGCCCCGCCTGATCCACACCGTGCGCGGCGTCGGCTACGTGGCCCGCGAGGATCCGCCGTGAGCGACACGACGAACCACCGCGGCCACGACGTCTCGCCCCAGACCGGTCACCCCCCGGCCGAGACCAGCCAGGTCCACCCCGCCGACCCGGATGCGCCGTCGTCCGGCGACCCCATGCCTGCCGCGGCCGGCGCGCCCAAGTACGCGACCCGCCTCTCGCTGCGGGCGCGGGTCGGCGCCCTGGCGGCCCTCGGTGTCGGGCTCGCCGTCACCCTCACGGCTCTGGCGGCCTACCTGACGGTGTCGTCGCAACTGACCGCCAGCGTGGACGACAACCTGCTCGAGCGGGCGGAACAGGCGGTCACCACGCCGTTCGGCGACCCGGCGGCGCTGGTTCAGCAACCGGCCGAGGCGATCCTGGCCGCCGATCTGCGCATCGGCCTGTTGCGCTCCGACGCCCGCCCCTTCGCCGCCGACCAGGAGTCCGCGCCGCCGTTCGGCGACCCCGAGCTCGCTGTCGCCCGAGGCGATGCGGCCGAGAGCGTACGTACCGTCGAGCTCGAGGAAGGCTCGTTCCGGGTCGTCGCCGTACCAGCCGGGCGAGGGCCTGCCGGCCGTGGTTTCGCCCTGGTGCTCGCCCAGCCCACCGAACAGACCGAACAAGTGCTCGCCACGATGCGCACGGTGTCCATCGTCGTGGGTGGCATCGGCATCGTCCTGGCCGCCTGGGCGGGCATGTCGATCGCCCGCGGCGGTTTGCGCCCGGTCCGCAGGCTCACCGACGCGGCCGAGCACGTCGCCCAGACCGGCGACCTGCGCCCGATCGAGGTGACCGGCAGCGACGAGATCGCGCGCCTGGCCGACGCGTTCAACGCGATGCTGGCAGCCCTGCGCGAAGCCCGCCTCCGGCAAGCCAGACTCGTCGCCGACGCCGGGCACGAGCTGCGCACACCGTTGACCAGCATGCGCACCAACCTCGACTTGCTGGCGCAAAGCGAGAGAACAGGCGGGCTCTCGGCGGACGACCGCGCGCAATTGATCGCCGACAGCCGCGCTCAGGCGGTCGAGCTCACCCAACTGGTGGGCGACCTGGTGGAGCTGTCCCGGGAGGACCCGCCGGCCGCCTCGGCCGAGCGGATCGACTTCGCCGACGTCGTCCGGTCAGCGCTGGACCGGGTGCGTCGCCGGGCTCCCGACGTCGCCTTCTCGGCCGACCTGCACAGCTGGATGGTCGATGGCGACGCCACGCAGCTGGAGCGCGCGGCCACGAACCTGCTCGACAACGCCGCCAAGTTCAGCCCCCGTCCCGGGACGGTGACGGTGACCTTGCGGGACGGCGTGCTCGACGTCGTCGACGAGGGCCCCGGTATCGCGGACGAGGACCTGCCCCGGGTCTTCGACCGGTTCTACCGCTCGTCCGATGCCCGGGGACTGCCGGGGTCGGGATTGGGGCTGGCCATCGTCAAGGCCGCTGCCGAGCGCCATGGCGGGCGTGTCTCCGCGGGGCGAGCACCCAGCGGCGGTGCCCGGTTGACTATGCGGCTTCCGGCCGCTTCTTCGTCCTCTCTTGACTGAATCTCAGCATGCTCTCAGTCCTTCGGGGCACGCTCAGGGATATGAGCGACGACAAACCGACTCCTGACGAACAGCAGCGGCCTTCGATGCCGCATCAGCCGCCGGGCCCGACGCCTCCGCCCCCGAGCGGCGGTGGCGCGGGGTGGTCGATACCGCCCGGCTCGGCTCCGGGGCGACCGGCGCCGTGGTCGACGGAAAGTGCCGCGTCGCAGCGCGATGGCGGCGAGGAAAGCCGGCCCCCGGGCCCTGAGACCCCGTCCGAAGCTCCACCCGAGTCGACGACGGCGAAGGACTCCGCCGAGGCGGGCCAGAGCCCGGGGGCGGAGACAACCGTGTTCGCCGCACCCACCCAGCCTGCGCCCCACACCTCCGAGACCCGCCGCAACGGACGGGGGCGGCTCGTCATCGCCGCACTGGCCATCGGCGCGATCCTCGGTGGCGGGGCAGGTGCGGGTGTCAGCCAGCTGCTCGATGACGACGCGGACACCGCACCGCAGCGCAGCAACCTCGACACCGGGCAGGGCGACAACGCCGAAGGCAGCGACAACGGGAGCCGGCCGGCCGCCGACACCAACGACGTGCAAAAGGTCGCCGAGAGCGTCCTGCCCAGCGTCGTGTCGATCGCGACGCAGAGCCAGCTCGGCCAGGCCGGTGGGACCGGTGTCATCATCTCCTCCGACGGTGAGATCCTCACCAACAACCACGTCGTCGAGGCTGCCGCCAACGGCGGGACCGTCCAGGTCACGTTGTCGGACAACACCACCGTCGAGGCCGAGGTCCTGGGTACCGACCCCCTGACCGATCTCGCCGTCATCAAGGCCCAGGACGTGTCCGACCTCGTCCCGGCCGACCTCGGCAACTCATCCGACCTCGCCGTCGGCCAGAACGTGGTGGCCATCGGCTCGCCGCTGGGCCTGGACGGCACCGTGACGTCGGGCATCGTCTCCGCACTGCACCGCCCGGTCACCGCCGGCGATGAGCAGGGCCGGGGCACGACCAAGGTCATCGACGCGATCCAGACCGACGCACCCATCAACCCGGGGAACTCCGGCGGCCCGCTGGTCGACATGAACGGCCAGGTGATCGGCATCAACAGCGCCATCATCACCGGCGGACAGAGCTCGGGGTCCATCGGCCTGGGCTTCGCCATCCCGATCGATCAGGCCAAGCCCATCGTGGAGCAGTTGCGCGCCGGCCAGGAGGCGACCCACGCCCAGATCGGCGTCGGTGTCACCACCGCGCAGGAAACCCGGGGCGCGGCCATCGCCTCGGTCAACAGCGGCAGCCCCGGCGACGAGGCGGGCCTGCGGGAGGGCGACATCGTCATCGCGGTCGACGACCGCCCGATCACCAGCGACATCGAACTGATCGCGGCCGTGCGCTCGTACCGGCCGGGTGACGAGGTCACCTTGACGATCATCCGGGACGGTCAGGAGCAGACCGTCGATCTGACGCTGGGCAGCGACGCCCAGACCACCTGACTCGCACCCGCCCACGTCGTTCATCACTGCGCCCCGCGGACCCGGCACCGGTCCGCGGGGCGCAGTGTCGTCGGGCTGTCGGTACCGAGGTGCACACTGTGGACATGCAGCTTCTCGACGTCGCCGACACCTCCGCGGCCGTGGCCGACGTCTCTGGCCGGCTGGCCAAGACCGAGTTGATCGCTGCCTGTCTGCGCCGTGCCACGCCGGCCGAGGCCGAGGTCGTGGCGTCCTACCTCTCCGGTGAGTTGCGCCAGCGTCGTACCGGGCTGGGTTACGCGGCGCTGCGGTCCATGCCGCCCGCCGCGGCCGAGGCCACGCTCGACGTTCTCGAGGTCGACGCCGAGTTCGAGGCGCTGTCGCAGCTGTCCGGCCCTGGGTCCACGACACGCCGGCGCGAGCGTTTCCAGGCGCTGCTGGCCCGAGCCACCCCGTCGGAGCAGCGGCTACTGGCCGGGCTCGTCAGCGGCGAGCTACGGCAGGGAGCGCTCGACGGCATCCTCACCGAGGCGGTCGCGAAGGCTGCTGCCATTCCACCGGCCGACGTTCGCCGCGCGGTCACCGTCGCCGGCGGCGTGGTCCCGGTCGCAGCAGCGGCACTGGCCGAGGGGCCAACGGGGCTGACGAGGTTCCGGCTGGGGGTCGGCACACCGTTACGTCCGATGCTCGCGTCGCCGGCCACTGACGTCAGGCAGGCGCTGGAGCGCACCGGAGAGGCCGCCGTGGAGTGGAAGGTCGACGGCATCCGGGTCCAGATCCATCGGGACGGTTCCGAAGTCGCCGTCTTCACTCGTACGCTCGACGACATCACCGCGCGGGTCCCCGAGATCGTCGAAGCCGCCCGCGCGTTACCGGTCGATTCCGTGGTCCTCGACGGCGAAACCATCGCGCTCGGGCCAGGTGGGCGGCCGCTGCCGTTTCAGCGCACCGCCGCCCGGGTCAGCAGCAAGGTGGACGTCGAGACCGCGCGGCGCAAGGTTCCGCTCTCGCTGTTCGTGTTCGACTGCCTCCACCTCGACGGCGCCGACCTCATCGGCGAGCCGGGCCCACAGCGCTGGTCGGCCCTGCGGCAAGCAGTCCCGGCCGAGCACCTCGTTCCCCGCATCGTCACTGCAGACCCCGAGCAGGCTCAGGCGTTCCTCGACGATGCCGTGGCCGCCGGACACGAAGGCGTCATCGTCAAGTCCCCCGTCGTGCCGTACGAGGCAGGCCGGCGCGGCGCCGGCTGGCTGAAGGTCAAGCCGCGCCACACTCTCGACCTGGTCATCCTGGCTGCCGAGTGGGGGCACGGACGGCGGCAAGGCAAGCTGTCGAACCTGCACCTCGGCGCACGTGATCCAGCCGGGCGCTACGGCGAGCCGGGTGGTTTCGTCATGCTCGGCAAGACGTTCAAGGGTCTCACCGACGCAATGCTGGCGTGGCAGACCGAGCACCTGCTGAAACTGGCCGACGGCCCGACCGACTCGTGGGTGGTCCACGTCCGCCCGGAGTTGCTGGCCGAGATCGCCTTCGACGGTGTACAGGCCTCGCCGCGCTACCCCGCGGGCATGGCGCTGCGATTCGCCCGCGTCCTGCGCCATCGCGACGACAAGGGCGCCGACGAGGCCGACACCATCGACACCGTGCGCCAGATCTTCGATGCTGCGAACGGCCCGGGCTGAGCGCCGCCCCACCCAGGCGGGACGGGTTCAGCCGCGGTGTGCCTGAGCCAGCCGCTCCATGCCGTCGGCCAGCACTTCGACACCGGTGTGGTCCGACGAGCTCAGCAGCAGGCCCGCGGCCTCCCACAGCGCGGTCTGCACCGCCTCGGCCGCCTGATCGTCCGGTTCGGAATCCCCGGCGGATGCGCGTTCCATACCGGTCGTCGCCTCGACCAACCTCGACCACGAGGTCGGTGCATAGCGCCCGGTCACCACCCGCACCCGCTCAGAATCCTTCAACACCGCCGAGCGATCGCGCTCGAACACGTACTGTGCGACCATCGCGCCGGCCGTGGCACCGAGGCCGAGACCCAGCAGCAGGCCCACCACCACGCCGACTCCGCCGAGGCCGATCACGCCGGCCAGGACCGCGAGCACGACCGCGCCCAGCAGCGCGCCAGGTGCCAGGCCCATGACGTGGTGGCGACGAGCGCCGATACCGGCCACGTTGAACATCGGCGGCGGCTCACGCAACACCTCGGGTAGGCGATCGCGCAGTTCTGGATCGTCGAGACCGGGCCGCAGCACCACGAAGGTCTCGGGCACCGCCTGACCGGAGTCGGCGGCATGTGACGGACGCCCGGAGGTCCATCGCATCGCGCCCCAGCGGCGCGGCTCGACGATGTTCGGCAGCCAGGTGCCACCGGCGGAGTTCAACCGGTCGATGATCTCTTGCTGTTCTTCCCAGCTCCGAGTCCACTCCCACTCGTTCAAGGCCGTCAGCGGGTGTGGTCGGTTCATCTCGATCTTCTCCATCGTGATCACAGGGGTGGTTGAGTGCCCGTCCCCGAACGAGACTGATCACAGGATACCCGCCGCGGAAACGCCGGTAAGTCGGCCATCCGGCCCCATTTGCGTGCTCTCGCCCAGCTACGGTGAACGGTGTGTACCGGTTCCTGCTGACACCCCGGTGGCTCGCCCTGCATTTCGCTGTCATCGTGGCGCTGCTGGGCTGCCTCCTGCTGGGCTGGTGGCAGTTCGGCGTGTACCAGGACAGCACCGACCGCCAGCAGATTCGCGAGCGCGATCCTGCGCCCGTGACCGAACTGGTCCGGCCCGGCGAGGAGCTGGGCGAGGCACGTGATCGCCAGGCGGTGACCACCGGCGACTATCTCGCCGAGGCGCAGCGCCTGGTTCCCGGACGGGTACACGAGGGCGTGCTCGGCTATCTCGTCGTGACCCCGCTGCGCGTGTCCGACACCTTGGTCGTGCCCGTGCTGCGGGGCTGGATCGCCGACTCGGACGACCCGGCGGCCGCGGTGCCCGAAGGCGAGGTCACCGTCACCGGCTTCCTGCTGCCACCGGAGTCCGCCGACCAGGCCACCGTCCGCAGCGACCAGCAGTTGGCCGACGACGAAGTGGCCTACGTCTCCCCGGCTCAGCTAGCCGAATCCGCCGATATCGCGGCGGCGACCCTCCCCGGCGGCTACCTGTTGCTCCAGGACGAGCAGGCGTCGGCCTCGCCAGCCGCGCCCGCCGTCCTCGACGTGGACGTCGTTGAGCCGATCCACGACATCAGTCCGTGGCAGAACCTGTCCTACTGGGCCCAATGGTGGGTCTTCGCCCTGGCGGCCATGGTCTTCTGGGTTTCAGCAGTGCGGTCGGGCGTGCGCGCGCGGCGCCGAGACGTCAGCGAACGCGCGCGTGCTCACGTGCCTTCGTGACGACGAACCGTTCAGCGGCGAACGACGCGAACGGAATGGTCCCGGCCAGCGCGATGAACACCACCCAGCTGGTCTTCCACTGGCGCTGGTACACCAGCAGCCCGGTCGCGATCAAGTAGACGACGTAGAGCCAGCCGTGAATCGGGGAGACGATCTGGCTCATGGTGGGATCGTCGGCCGGGCCGTAGCGAATGAACATCGCCACACACAGCACGAGCAGGAACACGCCCGTGACGTAGGCCATCACACGGTAGAACGGCAGCGCATCTCGTCGCACCCCATCGAGCCTAACCACTCGGTGCGCCCGGCCACGAACCGCCCTCAGCCGGTCAACAGCAAGTACGCCTGCACTGCTTCGGCCTTCCCCTTGACCCGCAGCGGCCCGAGCGGCTGGACCCGCGCATCGCCCAACCGGCGCGCTGTCTCCGCACCGACCACCACGCCGCCCACCGGCGCCGTTCCTTCGAGGCGAGCGGCCAGATTCACGGTGTCGCCGATGACGGTGTATGTACGCCCACCGGCCGTGCCGAGCAGGCCGACGGCCACCGGACCGGTGTTCACCCCGATCCGGAACCGCGGCCAGCCCGGATGCCGGTCCGCGATCGCGCCGGTGGCCTCCTGGATCGCCAGCGCGGCCCGCGCCGCCCGTAGCGCGTGATCAGGTTGATCGCCGGTGCTGTTGAACGTCGCCATCAAAGCATCGCCCACGATCCGGTCGACGGTGCCGCCGAACTGTTCGACCACAGGTGGGATCGCACTGGTGAAGTACTCGTTGAGCATGTCGGTCACCACACGCGGCGGGTGCTGCTCGGAGAACGTCGTGAACCCCTGCAGGTCGGCGAACAAGACGCTGACGTCGCGCGAATCTTGCGCGGTCTGGTCCAGGTAGAGCCCAGCGAATCGCTCCTCGTGCCACTGCCGGTGGGCAGCGATGGCGACCAGCGCGAACGCGGCCAGCATCAGCAGGTGCCACTCCCACCAGCTGGCGTGCCAGCTACGCCCGATCGCCACGGCGATCTGTGCTTCGGCCAGCAGCACGAACGCGGAGATCATCGAGGCGACCAACGTCGCCGAACCCCGATGACGAGGCAGGCGCAGGTAGAGCACGACCGCGGCGGCGTACAACGCGAAAGCCACGACGGCGAGGGTGACCAACGGTCCCGACGTGCGTTCCGGCGGAGCGGGATGATCCAGCGGCGGTAGCCCCGAGACCGAGACGACGGCCCACGCCAGCATCAGCCCGACCAGCCCGGCTCGTAGCGACCGGGCGTGGCGCATGACAGCCGCGGCGCGCTCGGGCGGTAGTGCCAGGCCGGAGATCGCCGCGAACACGCCGGCCACGAGCAGCCCGACCGGTGTCGCCAAGGCGAAACCGGCATTCGGGCTGCCCAGCAGGACGCCGGGGGTCGCCAGGGCATGCAGGCCGAGAAATCCCGCGGCGGCGAGGAATGCCAACGACACCAGATACACCCGGGCGTCATTACGGCGTCGGGCCGCGGTGCCGGTGGCGTAGGCCAGCGCCGTGCTCAGCGCGGCGGCGATCAGGACGATCCAGAAGTGAGCAGGATGATGTTCCCAGGCGACGTCGAGTTGCGGGCGCGCGATCAACACCACCAGGCCGGCCATCGGCACCGCGAGGACGACCACCCAGGTGATGATCCGCCGGTTCATGCCCGTCGCCCGGACGGGGAGACGCCGGTCGGTGGCCGGTCGAGATGTGGCTCCTCCGCGAGAACCTGGTGCACCTGATGGATGACCACCGATCCCTCGCCCACGGCCGAGGCGACTCTCTTGACCGAGCCGCGCCGCGCGTCGCCGACGGCGAAGACGCCGGGAACACAGGTCTCGTACATCAGCGGTTCGCGTTGACGCGGCCACTGCGACGTCTCACTGAGCGTGACGTCGGGTCCGGTGATGAGGTAGCCCCAAGGATCGCGCTCGATGTCCGGTGGCAGCCATCCGGTCCGTGGTTGAGCGCCGATCAGGACGAACAGGCCGGCTGCGGACTCCGTCGAGATGCCCCCGGAGGTTCGCTCGCGCACCCGGATCCACTCGAGATGTCCGTTGCCGCCACCGTCGATCACCTCGACGTTGAGCCGTACGTCGATGCCGGCCGCCCGGATCGCCTCGATCAGGTACCGGGACATGCTCGCAGCCAGCGAGGGCCCGCGAACCAGCAGCGTGACTCTGCGGGCGAACCGCGACAGGTGCATCGCGGCCTGCCCGGCCGAGTTGCCGCCACCGACGACGAAGACGTCATGTCCGCTCATCGCCCGTGCTTCCGACGCCGACGCCCCGTAGAAGACTCCGGCCCCTTCCAGCGATTCCAACGTCTCGATGCCGATCCGGCGATAGCTGACCCCGGTCGCCAGGACGACGCAGCGAGCACGCGCGACCTCGTCGTCGGCTGTGGTCATCTGGAACCGGCCGTCGTGGCGAGCGAGTTCGACCGCTTCGCGCATGAGCAGGAAATCGGTGCCGAACACCCATGCCTGTTGATAGGCACGCTGAGCCAACTCGGCCCCGCTCACGCCGCGCGCGAAACCGAGGTAGTTGCGGATCAGCGAACTCGAACCCGCCTGGCCACCGATCGATTCGCGCTCGATGACGAGCGTACGGAGCCCTTCGGAGGAGGCATACA
>JAJYTA010000292.1 GCA_021793295.1 Actinomycetes bacterium | reverse complement strand
CATCGCCCGGCAACTCGGCTCACCCCTGCCGATCCCGCCGGACGACATCGACCGTCTCTACGACCGGTACCAGAACGTCTACGGCCAGGCACCCGCCCGTGCGCAGTGAGGAGACACCCATGGAATCCGTGTTCGGCGACCGCGAGGTCTGGTTCCTGACGGGGAGCCAAGAACTCTACGGTGACGAGGCGCTTCAGCAGGTGGCGAAGCAGTCGCAGACGATCGCAGCCGCCCTGGACAGCAACTCCGCGGTGCCGGTGCGAATCGTCTGGAAGCCGGTACTGACCTCGTCGGACGCGATCCGGCGTCGCTGCCTCGAGGCGAACAGCTCGGATTCATGCATCGGCGTCGTGGCCTGGATGCACACGTTCTCACCGGCGAAGATGTGGATCGCCGGGCTGTCGGCGCTGGACGTTCCGCTGCTGCACCTGCACACCCAAGCGAACCGGTCGTTGCCGTGGGCCGAGCTCGACATGGACTTCATGAATCTCAATCAGGCCGCTCACGGCGACCGCGAGTTCGGCTATATCCAGTCCAGGCTCGGCGTCCCGCGCACCACCGTGGCGGGGCACGTCGACGACCCGGAGGTCGCCGCGCGGATCGGTTCCTGGTGCCGGGCGGCCGCCGGGCGCGCCGAGATCCGCTCGCTTCGAGTGGCCCGGTTCGGCGACAACATGCGAGACGTCGCCGTCACCGAGGGCGACAAGGTCGAGGCGCAGCGACGGTTCGGCGTGTCGGTCAACACCTATGGCGTGAACGACTTGGTCCAGGTGGTCGACGCCGCGGCCGACACCGAGGTGGACGCGTTGGTGGCCGAGTACGACGATGTCTACGACCTGGTCCCTGAGTTGCGCAAGGACGGCGAGCGCCGCGAGTCGTTGCGCTACGCCGCCCGGATCGAGGCCGGCCTGCGCCGTTTCCTGACCGACGGCGGTTTCGGCGCCTTCACCACCAACTTCGAGGACCTCGGCGGGCTTCGTCAACTGCCCGGCCTGGCCGTACAACGCCTGATGGCCGACGGCTACGGCTTCGGCGGCGAGGGCGACTGGAAGACGTCGGTCTTGCTGCGGACCATGAAGACGATGGCGGCCGGCCTACCGGGCGGCACGTCGTTCATGGAGGACTACACCTATCACTTCGGCCCGGGCGAGCCGAAGATTCTCGGTGCTCACATGCTGGAGGTCTGCCCGTCGATCGCGGCCGGCACGCCGTCGGGAGAGATCCACCCGCTGAGTATCGGCAATCGCGAGGATCCGGTCCGGCTGGTCTTCGACGCCGCCCCTGGACCGGCCGTCGTCGTCGGGATAGCCGACGTCGGCGACCGGTTCCGGCTGGTCGCCAATGAGATCGACGTGGTGGAGCCGGACGAGCCCCTGCCCCGGCTGCCCGTTGCCCGCGCGGTGTGGAAGCCGCGGCCGAGCCTGTCCACGTCCGCCGAGGCCTGGCTCACCGCCGGCGGCCCGCATCACACCGTGCTGTCCGGTGCCGTCGGCGTGGCCGAGCTGACCGCGTTCGCTGAGATGGTCCGTACCGAGTTGCTCGTCATCGACGAGACGACGACCACCCGGCAGTTCGCGAAGGAGATCCGCTGGAACCAGGCCTATCACCGGCTCGCGGACGGGCTGTAAGGCCCGTCAGTCGTCGGCGGCCAGGTGCAACAGCGCCTTGCCGTACGCCTCCTCGGCATCGTCGCCGACGACCACGTGGCGTCGCCCGGCGATGTCGAGGGTGACGCGATAAGCCTCGCCGTCGCGGTTGAGCTCGACGAAGGCGCCGCCGAGCAGCTCGCGTAGCTGCGTCTCGCTCGGTAGCCACAGCGCGCTGTCCTTCTCGATGCTGTCCAGGGCCCACTCGACCGTGCCGTTGAAGCCCAGGACCCGGCCGTCGGGAAAGTCGTGGACGTCGACGACCATGTGGCTCACGACGAACACCTCGTCGTCCATGCCGCGGTCGGGCAGGACGAACCGGTCGCCGGGCTCGGGATCCCACCGCAGACCGGCCTCGCGAAGCTTCCGAGCCAATTCGATGGTGAGCATCGTTCCATTGTGACGTGCCGACGCCACCTACTTCCGGGACGAGCTTCCGTCGCGACACGCGTATGACATTGTCTAGCGAAATCTACGATTCCAGCTAGACGACGCCATAGAGTCCGATCATGGATCCGGTCCGTAACCCGTACGCACCTGGAGCCGGGCAGCGTCCGCCAGAGCTCGCCGGCCGCGACCGCGAGCTCGGGCAATTCGACGTCGTCCTCGAACGCATCGCGCGAGGACGGCCCGAGCGGTCCCTGGTGTTGACCGGCTTACGGGGCGTCGGGAAGACCGTGCTGCTCAACGCCCTACGCTCGCAAGCGATCGGCAGGATGTGGGGCACCGGGAAGATCGAGGCCCGGCCCGACCAGTCGCTGCGCCGCCCGCTGGCCGGGGCGCTGCACATGGCGGTGCGCGAGCTCTCGCCCCGCCACCGCGATCCCGCGCGCGTCGACGCCTTCCTCGGTGTGCTCAAGGCGTTCGCGCTGCGGGCGGCGGACAACGGGACCAAGCTGCGCGACCGTTGGCAGCCGGGAATCGACGTTCCGGCGGCAACAGGTCGCGCCGACACCGGCGACATCGAAGTCGATCTGGTCGAGCTGCTCGTCGACGCCGCCGGGGTGGCGCTGGACGTCGGGGTCGGCATCGCCGTGTTCGTCGACGAGATGCAGGACGTCCCGCCGGCCGACGTCTCAGCGCTGTGCGCGGCCTGCCATGAGTTGTCCCAGCAGGGGCTGCCGCTGGTGGTCGTCGGGGCGGGCCTCCCGCACCTACCGGCGGTGTTGTCGGCGTCCAAGTCGTATTCCGAGCGACTGTTCCGCTACGTCCGCATCGACAAGCTGGACCGCGAGGCCGCCGACCTGGCCCTGGTGTCGCCGGCCGCCGAGGAAGACGTCAGTTACGACCCCGCCGCCCTCGACGCTCTCTACGAGATCACCGAGGGGTACCCGTACTTCGTGCAGGCCTACGGCAAGGTCACGTGGGACCACGCGCCCACCGACCCGATCAGTGCCGACGACGTCCGGGTCGCAGCGCCGGAAGCCCAAGCCGAACTCGCCGTCGGGTTCTTCGGCTCGCGCTACGAGCGGGCCACGCCGGCCGAACGCGACTACTTGCGCGCCATGGCCGCCCTGTCCGACGAGACGGATGGCGCGGTGCCGACGTCGGACGTGGCGACCTACCTGGGCCGTAAGCCCTCGTCGCTGTCGCCGTCGCGCGACTCACTGATCAAGAAGGGGCTGGTGTACTCAGCCGAACGCGGCACCATCGCGTTCACCGTCCCGCACTTCGGCATCTATCTGCGTAAACACGCCACGACGTGACACACGACCGTGCGGGAATGTCGCCGTAGCCGCGCCGGTTGTCCGATTCGCCAG
>JAJYTA010000291.1 GCA_021793295.1 Actinomycetes bacterium | reverse complement strand
CACCTAAATGATCGTGTTCACTAGGCAATCGCCAACGACACCAGGCGTGCACGGGTGGTGATGCGACACAACGCCTCGTGGTGTAGCGCACGGACGCTGTGACCATCCCCGCCGGCTGCCGCGGCCCAGGCCGATACGCTGAAGCCGTGCGTAGACGTCGAGCTCGCGGCATCGAGGGCATCGAGAGCCTCGAACCCGGTGAGCGTGTCCTGGCTACCGCGGACGGCCCCGACGGCCCGGTGACGGCCACGACCCGTCGCCTCGTCCTGCCGACCGGCACGTCGTTGGCCTGGACCGCGATCGAGACCGCCGGGTGGGATCGCGCGGAGTCGGTGCTCACCGTGGCCGAGGTGCCGGTCACCACCCCCAAGGGACGCCGGCACCGGCTCCGGCTCGATCGGCCCGGCCGGTTGACCGACGTCGTGCGCGAGCAGGTGACAGCCAGCGTCGTCATCAGCCGCCGCATGCCGGTCGACGGTGCCCGCGGTGTCCGGGTGACCGGGCGGCGTACGCCCGACGACGAGCTCATCTGGTCCGTGCAGCTCGATGCGGGCATCGACATCGACGATCCGGCCACCCGAGCGCGCGTGGACGAGGCCGTAGCGCTCGTCCGTAGCGAGGTCGAGTGAATCAGTCGGCCGGAGCGCCCGGCGAGGAGATGCGGGCGGCATGGTCGGCGAGGCCGTCGACGCACTGCTGGAGGAACGACGTCAAGCTCCGGCGGTAGATCCCGCCCATGCCCGGCACCTTGGCGCGAAACGTCGAGTGCCAGCGGATGACGGTGCCGCCGTTCTCGGTTTCGGTCAGATCGATGTCGGCGCGGTAGTCACGGATCGCCATACCTTCCAGCAGGACGTAGCTGAGCCGGCGTCCCGGCACCGACTCGACGACCTGTTCGCGGTTCCTGATCCGCCCGGTCCGGAAGATCCGGATCTCTCCGACGCCGTCGGGGTGCTCGGCCGGGCGCTCCAGCTCGAACGACCCCAGCGGCGACCACGTGGGCCAGGTCGCACCGTCGCGCAGCAGCGCGTGAACAGCGTGCGCAGGTGCCGACGTGGTCGCTGTCACGTCGATGTCCTGTATGGCCATGGCGGGCCTCCTTCGTCTGTACCAAATGGTACAACTACGATATGCGACGTGAGCAACGCGGGCCCGAGCGGCCGGGCAGGCCTGCTGGCCGCAGCCGTGGAGTACGTCGCGACGCATGGCATCGGCGAGCGCAGCCTGCGCCAGATCGCCGCCGCGCTGGGGACCAGCCACCGGATGCTGATCTACCACTTCGGGTCGAAAGAGGGGCTGCTGGTCGAGGTGGTCCGCGAGGTGGAGCGGCGCCAGCGCGAACTGCTGGCCGCACTCGGCGAGCAAGCCGAGTTGTCGCCGCGTGAAGTCGCCGAGCAGTTGTGGAACCGGCTCACCGATCCGGCACTCGGACCGTACGAGCGGCTGTTCTTCGAGCTGTACGGCCGAGCCCTGCAGGGCGACCCGGCCGCCAGGCCGTTGCTCGAGGGTGTCGTCGAGATGTGGGTGGTGCCGCTGTCGGCGGCACTGCAGCGAGCGGGCCTGACGCCGGAGGAGGCACGCACGCACGCGCGCCTGGGCGTGGCGGTCGCCCGGGGCCTGCTGCTCGACCTGCTGGCCACCGAAGACCGCGACGCGGTCGACGCGGCGATGCAGCGGTTCATCGTGTTGTCGGGGTTGGACACGCCCGGTAGAGAACAGAGCGCAAGCGGGGTGCGATGAACCAGAGCGGCCGATCCAGTGCGCGAGCCCGTCCGGTCACGACCCGCAACGCCCAGTTCCAGGAGTGGTCGGCGCTGCTGACCAATCGCGGTAAACGGCGACGTTCCGGAGCGTTCCTCATCCAGGGCGTGCGGCCCATCACCATGGCTGACCGGGCCGGCTGGCCGTTGCGGGCACTGTTGTATCCGCGCGGCTCGCAGCCTTCCGCTTGGGCGCGCGAGCTCATCGGCACCAGCCGAGCGGCCAGGTTCGAGCTCGACCCGCAGCTCCTCCGTGAGCTCGGCCAGCAAGAGAGCGAAACCCCCGAAGTCATCGCTGTCGGCGAGCTCGCCGCCGACGACGTCGCCCGGTTACCGGTCGGCCCGGACATGCTCGTCGTCGTCTTCGACCGCCCCACCAGCCCGGGCAACCTCGGCACTCTCATCCGCGCGGCGGACGCGCTCGGCGGGTCCGGGCTGATCACCACCGGGCACGCCGCCGACATCTACGACCCCAAGTGCGTCCGGGCCAGCACCGGCTCGCTGTTCGCCGTTCCCGCCGTGCGGCTGGAATCGACGGAGGCCACGGTGCAGTGGATCACGGCATGCCGCGACGGCGGGGTGCCTGTCCGGGTGGTGGGCCTGGACGAGTCCGGTTCGGTGCCGCTCGCGGAGGCGACGTTGACCGGGCCGACCGTGCTGGTCGTCGGGAACGAGAAGACCGGGATGAGCGCCTCGTGGCGCGAGGTGTGCGACGAGATGGTTCAGATTCCGATCGGGGGAACGGCGAGCTCCCTCAACGCCGCCTCGGCCGGAACCGTGGCGCTCTACGAGGCCGCCCGGCAGCGGGGGTTCCCGTCCGGGTGAAGGTGCGCCGGGCGAGGGTGCGCCGGGGGAGAGTGGCGCGCGCCACCACTAATCCACGAGGTGGCCGGCACCGGTTCGGATGAACTCGGCGCCGGCCACTCTGCGGGGCCTGATCCGCGACGCGCTGGCCTCCGTCAGCGCTCGGGCGCCGTGACTCTGCCGCCCGGCTCGTCCCGCAGGCGATACGCCGATCCGACGGTCTGGGCGACCTCGTTCCCGGCTGCGTCCCAGGCCCTGGCGCGCAGCGCCACCGAGCCGTCGCTGTCGGCGAGCTTGGGATGCTTGACCAGGACGTTGAAGCGGCCGTCACCCAGCGGACGGATCCGGGTCGCATCGACCCACGTCGTGCCACCGTCGAACGACGCCTCCAGCTCCAGTCCCTTCACCTGGCGCTGGCTGCCGGGCTCGGAGCCACGCACGTGCACCACGAACTGCAGGGGACGCCCCGCCCGCGCGGTGTTGTCCAGAGCCAGCGGGATGTCGTAGCTGATGAACAGCAACGGCTCGTAGCCGCACGGCGATGGATCGATGGCGTACATGTGCGGTAGACAGCCGTAGGGATGCTCGACCTCGTCCTCCTCCGGCGCGCCGTTCGTCGTGAACGTCCACGTGGTCGTCGTGTTCTCCAGGGTGCTCTCCAACCGGTAGGTCCCCGCGTCCGACGGCAGGGTGAAATCGAGCACGGTGCCCCACTTCTCGCCGGCCGGGACCGGTCGTCCCTCGTGGAACAGGCGAACCTCGCCCGGTGCGAGATCACCCTGGACCCGGGTTCCGTCGCCGGTGACGGCGGCCGGGCTGAACCACAACACGTCGCCCTGCCGGCAGGCAGCGCACATGGCGT
>JAJYTA010000290.1 GCA_021793295.1 Actinomycetes bacterium | reverse complement strand
CTCGAAAACCGACGTAGCCCTCGCGACGCCGGACGGTCGGACGCTGGCGATGGTTCGGGGGTCGGGCAGCTCGCCGGACAAGCTGGGGGACGAGTCGGCTGCTCAGGTGATCACCGACCTCGTCGAGGCGGTCCGGCAGGAGGCGAACGCCGCCGCCGCGCCGATCGGCAGGTTGAGCGCGTTTCTGGCCGGTCTCGACCTGCCTGAGGACGTGCCTCGGTTCAGCGCGGTGCTGACTCGGCGCTGGCCGGAGGCCGACGTCCACGTCGACAACGATGCGATGGCGGCCCTGTTGGCCGGGACCGGCGGGACGGCGGGCGTCGCGGTGGTCTGCGGCGCGGGCATCAACGCGGTCGGCCTCGGAGCGGCTGGTCAGCGGGCATCTTTCCGCTCGCTCGGGGCGCTGTCCGGTGACTGGGGTGGCGGGCTGGGTCTGGGCCGGACGGTGCTGTGGCATGCCGCCCGGGCCGAGGACGGCCGCGGCCCGCGGACCCGGTTGGCGGAACTGACGAAACAACACTTCGACGTGCACAGCATCGACGAGGTCGTCATGGCCCTACACACGGGCAAGCTCGCCGAGACGCGGCTGGCCGAACTCGTCGACGAGCTCTTCCGGGCCGATGACGAGGCGGACCCGGTGGCGGTGTCGGTCGTGGGCCGCCTGGCTGAGGAGATCGCCGCGATGACCCGGGTCATGCTCGATCGAACGCAGTTGCGGGGCACCGGTGCCAGAGTCGTTCTGGCCGGTGGCGTGCTGACCGGCGGCCGCGACCGCTTGGATAAGCTGATCGACGAAGCGTTGTACCGTGTGGACCCGACTTCGAGCCTCGTGCGGTTGGATGTGCCGCCCGTGGCTGGGGCCCTTGCGCATGCGTTGCCCGAAGGCCTACCGGACCGCGAGCGTTCGCGAATCAAGGAGATGTCACAGGACGCACGCCGGTACCCGGCTGCGGCGGAAGGTGTGGTCACGTGACGAGCGGCAGAGCGAACGGCACCAGTGATCGCACGTTGCTGCTCGCGATCGCTGGAGGACACCTCGAAACCCACTGTGTGCTCCTCGACCTGGACGGTCATGCGCTGGCCAGCCGATCGACGCGCACCGCCTCCCCTCAGCACGTCGGGTTCGACGAGTCCGCACGGGTGATCGGTGAGCTCGTGAACGCGACGGTCACGGCAGCCGAGGTCGCCGACGCTCGCGCGGTGCGCCGGCTCGTCGTGTTCATCGCCGGCGCCGACACCCCCGAGGACCGTCGAGAGCTCGAGCAGCGCCTGGCGAAGTTCTATCCGCATGCCGCTCTCACCGTGGACAACGACATCCACGCCATCCTGTGGGCAGGTCTGCGACGCCCGTCCGGCGTCGCGGTGCTCGCTGACGACGGGATGAACGCCATCGCCCGGTCAGCCACCGGCATGACGGCGGGCTATCTCGCCTTCGGCCAGGTGTCCGGGGAGTGGGGTGGACGCATCGGGCTCGGGCGCGAGGTGTTGTACGCCGCCTCGCGGGCCGAGGACCTTCGAGGTCCGCAAACGTCATTGCAGTACTACGTCGCCGCGCATCTGGGCCGGTCGACGGTCCGTGAAGCGTTGATCGCCTGCCGGGCGCGGGGCGAGTTGGACCGCGAACTGCCTGGGCTGGCCGACCTGTTGTTCGTCGCCGACGACGAGGGCGACGATGTCGCCTGCGGGCTCGTGGACCGGTTGGCCGACGAGGTCGTGATCATGGCGACAGCGGCCATGAAGCGCGCGCGGGTGAATCCCGCCGGCAGTGACGTCATCCTGGCCGGCTCACTGCTCACCCGGGGCCATCGCCGCCTCGACGACCGGGTCGACGAGCAGTTTCATCGGCTCGTTCCGGGCCTGTCGATCACCCGGATGTCCGTGACGCCCGTGGTGGGCGCCGCGCTGGCCGGGATCGGCGCCGAACGAGGCGGTCCCGCGCTCGGAGACGACCTGATGAATTCGATCATCTCCGGAATCTCCGCACTGCCGGAGCAGGCTCCGGTCAGACCGGCCGAAGATCGAGGTGGCATGGCATGAGCCAGAGCCTGGACCGTGGGCTGCGCATTCTCGACGAGATCGTGGCCGGCCGCACCACGCTGACCGAGATCTCGCAAGCACTCGGCGTGCACAAATCAACCGTCCTGCGCTTGCTGACCGTGCTTCAGCAGCACCATTTCGTGTCGCGGGTCGGAACGTCGAACTACCGGCTCGGACACCGGCTGTTCGACCTGGCGAGCTTCGCGATGGAAAGCCGCGACGTCACCGCATCATTGCACGAACCACTTCGCACGCTGGCCACGGTGACCAAGAGCACCGCCTATGCCGTGATCGACGACCTGGGGTCCGGCGTGGTGATCGACGTCGCCGACCCCGCCGACCAGCCGAGTGATCTCGTCCAGGTCGGGATGGAGCTCCCACTGCACGCGTCCGCAGCTGGGCGCGTTCTGCTGTCGGCGATGAAACCCGCCGAGCTCGACAGTGTGGTGAACAGCAGCCTCGCCAAGGCCGGGCCGGATGCCGCAGGCGTCGACAAGGACGCGCTCCTCGGCGACATCGACAAGGTGCGGGTCTCAGGTATCGCGCAGGTCCCGGGCGAGTTCCGGGCGGGCGGACTGTCCGTCGCCGTTCCCGTACGGGACGCGCGCAACGAAGTCGTCGCCGCGCTGGCGCTGATCGGGCAGCCCTCCGAGCACGCCCGGTTCCAGCCGCGTACCCTGCTCGCGCAGCTTCTCGCAGCGGCCAGCAGCGCGTCGGCTCGACTCGGCTGGACCGGCACCGTCGTGGGCTGACCGGCGCCGGCGTCGGCCTTCCGGCTACGTCTTGTCCGCGAGCATGGCCTCCATCTGCTGGACCTGGGTGTGCTGTGTGGTCAGCATGTCGGTGGCCCACTGTTCCAACGTGACGTCGTTGCCGTTGGAGATGACGTCGACCAGCATGGTGATCGCGCCCTCGTGATGCTCGATCATCAGCTGCAGGTACAGCACGTCGAACGCCGTACCCGACGATGCGCTCAACTGATCGAGCTCCTCGGGGGTGGCCATTCCCATCGCTTCGAGCATCTCCGGATTCTGCAATACCTGCTGATAGGCCGCCTCGGCGTCGGTGACTTCGAGGTCGTGCCAGCGTTGCCAGTTCTGCATCATCGAGATCTCGAGGCCCTGCTCGACGTCGATCCGGTCGGCCAGCGAGAGCAGTGATGGGTCGCTGGAGCGGTCCGGAGCCATGCGGCTCATGACGAGCGCCTGGTAGTGGTGCGGAATCATCATCTCGACGAATTCCACGTCGACGTCGTTGGCGGTGTCCTGCGCGACCGCTTCGGAGCGTGCTTCGGCGGGGGACGCCTCGGAGCGAGGTTGTTCTGCCGCTGTGGCGGAGACCGCCGCCGCGCCGATCGCGAGGGCGGTCGTCAACAGCGCACTGGCGACTCGTCGGTGATT
>JAJYTA010000289.1 GCA_021793295.1 Actinomycetes bacterium | reverse complement strand
CCCGGCGATTCGCCGTGATGGGCCGGGGTGCGTCGTCGGTGGCGGCGGTAGGCGCCCGGACCTGCTCGGGCGCCTCGCCTGGATCGCGCAGCGCCTCCCATTCGTCCAGCAGGCTGGAATCGACCTGGCGCACCAGTTCACCGAGCCACTCCACGATGTCGGTGAGCTCGTCGGTGCGCACCTCGTCCGGCACGGTCTGCCGAAGCGCGCGGTAGGCGTCGGCGAGGTAGCGCAGGACCAGCCCTTCGGACCGGGCCAAGCCGTAGAAGGCGATGTACTCGCCGAACCCCATCGCGCGTTCGTAGAGGTCACGCGCCACCGACTTCGGCGACAGCTCGTAGTCGCCGACCCACGGGTGGCTCTGGCGATACATGGTGAACGCGGCCTCGAGCAGTTCGTCGAGCGGCTTGGGATGGGTGACGTCCTCGAGCAGCTCCATCCGCTCGTCGTACTCGATGCCCTCGGCCTTCATCGCCGCGATGGCCTCGCCGCGCGCCTTGTGCTGCTGTGCGGACAACACCTGCCGCGGATCGTCCAGCGTGGACTCCACCACCGACAGCACGTCGAGGCTGTAGGTCGGTGACTCCGGGTCGAGAAGGTCGAAGGCGGCCAGGGCGAACGGTGACAGCGGCTGGTTGAGGGCGAAATCCGGCGGCAGATCCACGGTCAGCCGGACGGTGCGGCCCTGGGCACCCGGCTGGTCGAGCGGCTCGACGACGTCGGCGGCCAACAGCGCGCGGTAGATGGCGATGGCGGCACGGACGTGAGTACGGAACCGTCCCGGCGGCTCGTGGTTGTCGGCGAGCAGCCGGCGCATGGTGGCGAAGGCGTTACCCGGGCGGCCGATCACACCGAGCACCATGGCGTGGGTCACGGCGAAGCTGGACGTCAGCGGCTCCGGTTCGGCGGCGACCAGGCGCTGCATCGTCTTCTCGCTCCACGAGACGAAGCCCTCGGGCGGCTTCTTCCGGGTGACCTTGCGGCGCTTCTTCGGGTCGTCGCCGGCCTTGGCCAGCGCCCGCTCGTTCTCGATCTCGTGCTCCGGTGCCTGGACGACGACCTCGCCGAGCGTGTCGTAGCCGGCGCGGCCGGCCCGTCCGGCGATCTGGTGGAACTCACGCGCCGAGAGCTGGCGAGTCTTGACCCCGTCGTACTTGGTCAGCCCGGAGAACACCACGGTGCGGATCGGCACGTTGATACCCACGCCGAGGGTGTCCGTCCCGCACACGACCTTGAGCAACCCGGCCTGCGTGAGCCGCTCGACCAGGCGCCGGTACTTCGGCAGCATGCCGGCGTGGTGCACGCCGATGCCGTGGCGCACCAGCCGGGAGAGCACCTTGCCGAAGCCGGAACTGAACCGGAACCCGCCGATCTCTTCGGCGATCCGGTCACGTTGCTCGCGGCTGGCGACGTTGACGCTGGTCAGCGACTGAGCTCGGTCCACCGCGGCGGCCTGGGTGAAGTGGACGACGTACACGGGCGCGCGGTGTGTGCTCAACAGCTCGTCGAGCAGATCGTGCATGGGCTGGCGGGAGTACGAGAAGGTCAACGGGACCGGTCGTTCGGCCGACGTGACGACGGCGACCTCGCGGCCGGTGCGCCGCAACAGGTCCTTCTCGAAGAAGGTGACGTCGCCGAGCGTGGCCGACATCAGCAGGAACTGCGCGTTGGTCAGTTCCAGCAGCGGCAGCTGCCACGCCGTGCCTCGTTGGGGGTCGGCGTAGAAGTGGAACTCGTCCATGACGACCTGGCCGACGTCGGCCTCGGCGCCGTCGCGTAAGGCGATGTTGGCCAGGATCTCGGCGGTGCAACAGATGATGGGAGCGCCCGGGTTGACGCTGGAGTCGCCGGTCATCATGCCGACGTTGTCGGCGCCGAAGATGTCGATCAACGCGAAGAACTTCTCCGACACCAGCGCTTTGAGCGGCGCGGTGTAGAACGAGCGCCGTCCGTCGGCGAGCGCGGCGAAGTGGGCTGCGACGGCGACCAGGCTCTTGCCCGAACCGGTCGGGGTGCTGAGGATCACGTGCGAGCCGGAGACCAGCTCGATCAACGCTTCCTGCTGCGCCGGGTAGAGCTCGAGGCCCTGCTCACCGGCCCAGTCGGTGAAGGATTCGTACAACGCGTCCGGGTCGGTCGCGCCGTCGGCCGGGATGGTCAGCTGCGCGGGCACGGTTCCCGAGCCTACGTGAGGACGGAACACCGCGCGGCACGCGACGGTTGCAGCGAACATGCATGGTGAATACAAGGTGCCCGGTGGCAAGCTCGTCGTGGTCGACCTGGAGACCGACGGTGAGGTGATTCGCCAGGCCCGGCTCAGCGGTGACTTCTTCCTCGAACCCGATGACGCGCTCGAGCGCATCGATGCGGCGTTGATCGGCGCACCGGTCAGCGCCTCGGCCGCGCAACTGGCTGCCCGGATCGACGCCGTCCTCGGTGACGGGGTGGACATGATCGGTTTCTCCTCCGACGCGGTCGCCTTCGCCGCACGCCGTGCGCTGGCCGGAGCGACGAGTTGGACCGATCACGAGTGGCACTTCCTCCACGAAGGCCCGCAGGAGCCGGCGCTGCAGATGGCGTTGGAGGAGGTGCTGGCCGAGCAGGTGGGTGCCGGTGTGCGTGCCCCCACGCTGCGGGTGTGGGAGTGGGCGTCCAACGCCGTCATCATCGGCAGCTTCCAGTCGTTGAGCAACGAGGTCGACCTCGACGGCGCCGCGAAACACGACGTCACCGTCGTCCGCCGGATCAGCGGCGGGGGAGCGATGTTCGTCGAACCGGGCAACACCATCACGTATTCGCTGTACGTGCCCGAGTCGTTGGTGTCGGGGCTGTCGTTCGTCGACTCCTACGCCTTTCTCGACGAGTGGGTGATCGCCGCACTGCGTGAACTCGGCATCGAGGCGACTTACCAGCCGATCAACGACATCACCTCGCCGGTCGGCAAGATCGCCGGCGCCGCGCAGAAGCGGCTGGCCGGCGGCGTCGTCGTGCACCACGTGACCATGGCCTACGACATCGACGCGGCGAAGATGGTCCAGGTCCTGCGGATCGGTCGCGAGAAGATGTCGGACAAGGGCACGACCAGCGCGATCAAGCGCGTCGACCCGCTGCGTTCGCAGACCGGCCTGTCGCGCGCTGAAGTCATCGACCGGATGGTGGCGACGTTCCGGTCCCGCTACGGGCTGATCGACGACTCGTTGGACGAGCAGACCTTGGCCGTGGCCAAGGACCGCGTGGCGACGAAGTTCGGCACCGACGAGTGGCTCACTCGGGTGCCGTGACCGCCGGCGCGGACCCGCGTGGCACGCTGAAGTGCTCCACAAAGCTGGCATTTCGGGCGCCTTTGGTCACTTTCAGTGTGCCACGTGGTGCGCGCTAACGTGCCACGTCTGCTCGCTCCAGCTGTCGATCTCGGCGAGTAGTCGTGTGCGTAGCGCCGC
>JAJYTA010000083.1 GCA_021793295.1 Actinomycetes bacterium | reverse complement strand
GTGGCGCTGGTCACCGGCGCCACCGGTGCCCTGGGCGCGGCCATCTGCCGCGGCCTCGCCCGCGCCGGCGCCGACGTCGCCGTGCACCACCTGGACGAGCCGGACGCCGCGGGCACGCTGGCTAGCGAGCTGTCGGCCGCCTACGGCGTGCGGACGACAGCGGTGGCCGCGGACGTCACCGCGTGGGACGAGGTCGCCGCGGCGGTCGCTGCCGTCCAGCGTGACCTGGGCACGGTGACCGTGCTGGTGAACAACGCCGGGTTCATGGAGCCGGTGCGCATCGTCGACTCCGACCTGGCCGACTGGCGACGCACCCTGAGTGTGGACCTCGACGGCGTCTTCGTCGTCACCCGGCACGTCCTGCCCGGGATGCTCGCTACGCACGGGCGCATCGTCAACGTGTCGTCGCAACTGGCTTTCAAGGGCGCCGTCGACTACGTCGCCTACGCCACCGCGAAGGCCGGCGTGCTCGGCTTCACCAAGGCGCTGGCCCGCGAGGTCGGCCCCCGGGTGCGCGTGAACGCGATCGCGCCGGGCCCCATCGACACCCCGATGGTGCGGCCGTACGCCACACCGGAGTGGGTGCAGGCGCGCACCCGCGACTCTGTCACCGCCCGGCTCGGCACGCCCGAGGAGGTCGGGCCGGCCGTCGTGTTCCTGGCCGGGCCCGGCGCGGAACTGATACATGGGCAGACGCTGCACCTCAACGGCGGCGGGGTGATGGTGTGAGCCGACGGGGACGGCCCCGGTTCCTGTCCGCCGACGCTGCCGTCGGCCTCGTCCAGGACGGGCAGACGCTGGTCGTCGGCGGCTCGGGCGGCGGGCTGCTGGAACCCGATGCGCTGCTCGCCGCGCTGGGCCGGCGGTTCTGCGAGACCGGGTCGCCGCGCGATCTGCACCTGGTGCACACGACCGGCATCGGCGATCGCGAGGGCGGCGGCATGGACCACCTCGCCCGGCGCGGACTGGTGCGCTCGGTCGTCGCCGGCAACTGGGGCATGGCGCCAGCCATGAGCGCGATGGCTGTCGCCGGCGAGGTCGAGGCGTACAACTTTCCTCAGGGCGTCATGAGCCAGCTGTTCCGGGAGATCGCGGCCGGCCGTCCGGGCGTCATCACCCATGTCGGGCTCGGGACCTTCTGCGACCCGAGGCTCGAGGGCGGCCGGCTCAACGACGTCAGCCCGCAGACCAGAGTCGAGGTCGTGGAGCTGGCCGGACGCGAGTGGCTGCACTACGCGGCGTTCGACATCGACGTCTGCTTCATCCGGGGCACGACCGCCGACGAACGCGGCAACCTCTCCTTCGAGCAGGAGGGTGCGCTCCTGGAGATGCTGGCCATCGCGCAGGCCACCCGTAACCGCGGCGGGCTCGTCATCGCTCAGGCCAAGTACCTGGCCCGCGCCGGCACGCTGGACCCGCGCCTGGTCGCCGTCCCCGGCATCTGCGTGGACGTCGTCGTCCATCACCCGGAGCAGAAGCAGGTTGTGACGCACGAATACAACCCGGCGTTCTCCGGCGAGCTGCACGCCGCCACGTCGACGCTGCCGCCGTTCCCGCTCGACGCCCGCAAGGTCGTGGCGCGGCGCGCGCTGGCGGAGATCGAGCCCGGCGACGTCGTCAACCTCGGCGTCGGGATCGCCGACGGCATCGCCTCGGTGGCCGCCGAGGAAGACCGGCTGGACGAGTTCACGACGACGATCGAGCAGGGCGCGGTCGGGGGCGTCCCCGCCCGCGGGGTGATCTTCGGCGTCGCCACCAACCCCGAAGCGATTCTCGATCAGCCCGCGCAGTTCGACTTCTACGACGGCGGCGGCCTCGACATCGCGTTCCTCGGGTTCGCCCAGGTCGATGCCGAGGGCAACGTCAACGTGTCCAAGTTCGGCTCGCGAGTGGTGGGCACCGGCGGGTTCGTCAACATCAGCCAGAACGCCCGTACCGTCGTGTTCTGCGGGACGTTCACCGCGGGCGGCCTCGACGTCCGCGTCGGCGGCGGCGAGCTGCGCGTCGTCGCCGAGGGCGAGCACGCGAAGTTCGTACCGGCGGTGACCCAGGTGACGTTCAGCGCGCGCGAGTCGTTGGCCCGCGGGCAACGCGTCCGCTACGTCACCGAGCGCGCGGTGTTCGACCTCACCGCGGACGGGCTGCGGCTGCTCGAAGTGGCCCCCGGTGTCGACGTCCAGCGCGACGTCCTCGACCTGCTCCCGTTCAAGGTGCTAGTGGAGGAGGTCACGACGACACCGCCCGAGTATTTTCAGTAGGTGCACACCATGGAGCCGGAGAACAGCCACCCGCGACGACCGACGATCAAGGACGTCGCCGACCGTGCGGGCGTCACCAAGGCCACCGTCTCCAAGTACCTCAACCGCGCGCACGGGTACGCGATGGCGTCGTCGACCAAGGAACGGATCCGCGCGGCCATCCAGGAGCTGAACTTCCAGCCCAGCCCGTTGGCCCGCGGCCTGTCGCGCAGCACGACGTCGACCATCGGGCTGGTGGTGGCCGACATTCGTAGCCAGTTCTATCCCGACCTCGTCGCCAGCATCCAGAGCGCAGCCGAAGCCGCAGGTTACACCCTGGTGCTCGGCAGCTCCGGTGACGACCCCGACCGTGAGCTCGACATCATCCGGTCCATGGCGCACCGCCAGGTCGACGGTGTCGTGCTGGTCGCCGTGCGGTCCGAGAGCGACCACATCGAATACCTCCGCCGGCGCGGCATCCAGATCGTGCTGGCCAGTCGCGACCTACCTGAGCTGGTCGCCGACACCGTGGTCGTCGACAGCTTCGCCGGCGCCCGCACGGCCGTCAGGCACCTGCGTGAGCTCGGTCACCGGCGTCTGGCCCACGTCACCGGCGAGGCCAGCGTCAAGCCGTTCGCCGACCGCCGCCGCGGCTTCGAGGTGGAGACCGCCGATCTCACCGGCGACGGGCCCGGCCTGCCGGTGGAGGTCACCACGTCCACGCTCGAGGGCGGCCGGGCTGCGACGCATCGCCTGCTCGACGTCTCCGACCCGCCGACCGGGGTCTTCTTCGCCTCCGACACCATGGCGCTCGGCGGCCTCATGGCCTGCGCCGATCTCGGCCTGCGCGTCCCTGACGACGTGTCCTTCGTCGGATTCGACAACGTCGCCGTGGGCGAGCTGCCCGGCATCGGCCTCACCACCATCGACAGCGACGCCGTCAGGGTCGGCGAACAGGCCACCGAGCTGCTGCTCAAGCGCATGCTGGCGGCAACCGGCACCGAGGCCGAGCCCGTCCTCGTCACCCGGCCGGCCGAGCTGGTCGTGCGTACCTCCGCCGCACCGCCGCGCTGATTGCCGCGGCCAGTCCGGAACGGTCGGCTCAACTACCGCGGTAGAACTCCGTCAACCTGGGCGCCACGACGGCAGGGTCGGCGACGTGACCGGCAACCTCGACGGTGAACCGCCGCGCGTCGGGCAGACAGGCCGCGGCGGCGTCGGCCCCGGCACCGAAGAAGTCGATCGGCAGACCGGCGGAGTGGGGGTCCATCGTCACGCCGGTCGACAGCAGCACCGGCTGGGCGACCGTCGCCAACCGGGGCGCAGGCGGCGGACCATCGCCCAGGCAGGCCGCGTCGTAGCGCAAGGTAGGCGCGAGCTCGCGCAGCGCCGACCAGACGGGTGCGGCCTGGGCCCCGGCGATGTCGTCGTCCGACGACCCCGCCAACCGCATGAACAGCCGCAGCGCCTCGTCATGGTCGGCGCGGTCGAGGGCGGCGTCGAGATCAGCAACGTAGCGGCGCCAGGCCGCGACCATCTCGTCGTCCACGAGATACGGGACCTCGTGGACGGCGATCCGGTCCACGGGCAGTCCCGCAGCTGCCGCCTCCAACGCCAGCGCCCCACCCGATGACGCACCGAACAGATGCGCCTGCCCGCCGGCCGCGTCGATGACCGCGGCGAGGTCCTCGATCTCACGCTCCACCGCGTAGGGCTGGGTGTCACCGCTGTCGCCGCGGCCGCGGCGCCGGTAATTCACGACGCCGAACCCGGCGGCTGCAAGGTGCTCCCCCAGCGGCACGTTCTCGCTCCCGTCGTCGAGCCCACCCCCGACGAGGACGAGCGCGGGCCCGTCACCGCCGAGCCGGTCGTAACCGATGGCGGTGCCGTCGGCGGAGATCACATGCGCCATGGGGTCCTCCTGAGTCGCCCGACATGCGGTGCTCGGGCGGCACAGCTTACGCCTGTCCCCGTCCCACGAGGTGATCCAGAACGGCGTCGACGGCTGCCTCGGTGCACACGCCGAACGCATCGACCGCTGGCGCCACGATGATCGCCGTACCGTCAGCGGCCAGGCGCGCCGCGGGCATGACGCCGTTGACGACGACACCAGGCAAGCCCACCGAGGCCGCCACGACCTCGTCGATGTTCCAGCGGTCGTCGTCGCTCAGGGCGACCGGAGGCACGATCACGGGTACGAGTCCGTCCCGCGCCGCACCGGTCACCTGCTGGATCGCCGCAGCCGTGGCCGGCTCTTTGATGTGCCTGGCGGCGACGCCACGCTCGACCGCGGCAGCAACCAACCGCGCGGCGAGATCACTGTCGCCGAGGATGGTCTGGCCCGCCGCGCCGTCCAGGCCACGCAGGCGTCCGGCGACGTCGACCGTGGCCGCCCGCGTCGAGTCTTCCCAGCGCAATGCGGCATCGAGAGCTTGCGGCCGCGGATACTCCCGGCGCATACGCACGAGCTCAGCTCGCAGGTGAAGCAGCCGGAGCACGGAACGGTCGAGCTCGGCCGGATCGACGCGGCCGTCGTCGATCGCCTGCTCGACCGCTGCGACGAGAGCCGGCAGTTCATCGGCCGCGCATTTGGCGTTGGCCACGTCGGCGCCTGCGGCGAGGGCGAGCACCACCGACTCCGGCCTGGACCAGCGCGCCGCGACCGCGGCCATCCGCAGCGAGTCGGTGATGATGACACCCTCGAATCCGAGCTGTTCACGCAGCCACGTACGGTTCACCGTCGCAGAGAGGCTGGCCGGCTCGTGCACGCCGAGCGAAGGCAGCACGACGTGGGCGACCATGATCGTGTGCACGCCCGCGGCGATCGCCGCGGCGAACGGGGCCACGTGCACGTTCTGGTGGGTCTCGGCGTCGCGATCGATCACCGGCAGGCCGAGGTGACTGTCCACGGTGCTGTCGCCGTGACCGGGGAAATGCTTCGCCGACGCGATGACCCCACCGTCGCGGAATCCTCGGACCTGCGCCGCGCCCAGCTCGGCGGTCAACGTCGCGTCGACGCCGAAGGCGCGCACGCCGAGGATGGGGTCGCGGTCGGTGGTCAGCGTGTCGATCGTCGGGCTCAGCGTCCAGTCGTAGCCGACCGCGCGCGCCTCCTGCCCAGCCAGGAGCGCGACCCGGTAGGCGAGCTGGGGATCGGCCGCGATACCCACACCACGCGGATACGGCAGATCGGTCCCCGTGCGGCCGAGGCTGTAGCCGATGCCCGACTCGAGGTTGCCGGCCATGAGCGGCGCCGGCACACCGGCCTCCGCGGCGATACGCCGGATCTCGGCGTGGTAGCGGGCGACTGCGCTGGCCGGCATGCCGGCCACACTGTGCAGGGCGCCGACCCCCGCGCGGACCGCATCGGCGGTGGCGGTATCGGGCAAGCCCTCGTCGTCGACGCCTGGCATGACCAAGATGCAGGCCGCGATGCGCTTCGCGCTGTCGAGCGCGGCGAGTGAGTCGTCCGGCCGACGTGATGCGGGCTCTTGACGCGGGGAAGGTGACATGCCTACGTTCTATCAAACGTTTGCACGTCGTGACCATCGTCATGAGCACCGGTCACATGGTCGACGACGCCGAGGAGGCACCACGGACGAGGCCTGATGCAGCAGGTGCACACCGGACTGGCCTAGGGAGCGAGCGATCCAGGAATGACGCCGACCGTCACACTTGTGGGTGCATCCGGCTACGGTCGCCACCATCTGGCCGATCTTCTCTCCTGGCACCGCGCGGGGTTGATCACTCTCGGCTCGGTCGTCGATGTCCACCCGGCCGCCGAACTGCCCGACCTGTTCGCCGCAGCAGCAGCGTCGCCTCTGGTCACCACCGATCTCGGCGAGGCCATCGAGCACGCGCGTGCGGACACCGTCGTCATCGCCTCGCCCCCGCATACGCACGCCGTGCTGGCGCGGCGAGCGCTCTCGGCCGGCGCGGCGGTGTATCTGGAGAAGCCGCCGGTTCCACTGCCGGCACAGTTGCGCGAGCTGATCGCTCTGGCCGGCGCGACGCGGTTCGAGGTCGGGTTTCAGCAGACCCCCGGCGTCGTGGCGGCGGTCACGGCGGCACGCGCCGAACACGACCTCGGCCCGATCGTGCGGGTCACCGGTTTCGGCGCGGTCCAGCGCCCGGATCGCTACTACGCGCGGGCGACGTGGGCCGGACGGCGTGAGCTCGACGGCGTCCCGGTGTTCGACGGGTCGCTGTTCAACCCCTTCGCCCACGTCGTGCACGCAGCGCTGGCCGTCGCCCGCGCCGTCGAACCTCAGTGGACGATGGCCGGACTCGAGGCCGAACTGGGCTCGGTACGGCCGATCCAGGCCGACGATGTCGCCGCCCTACGAGTCACGTCCGAGGCAGGGCCGCTCGTCACCGCTGTCGCTACGACGGCCGCCGACCGCGTCGTGCACCCGAGCCTGCTCGTCGAGGGCCGGCGCGGGTCTCTGCGCCTGCGGCTGCGCGATCTGTCCGGCGTCGCCCGCTCGACGCCGCTCCCCCCGCGTGAGCACCCGTCCGTCTTGCGGCGAGCGGTCCTTGATCCGCGCGGCCCGGCCGATCCACTACTCACCGCCGCGGCAGCCGAACCTTTCGTCCGGTTGGTCGGGGCGACGGTCGACGCCGTGGACGCACCGACCCAGCTCGGCCACCTCGGCCGTACGTGCGAGCGCGACGGCGACCGGTGGGCCGAGCTTCCGGGCATCACTGACGCCGTCGAGGCCGCCGTGGCTTCGGGGACCTTGCTCAGCGAACAGCAGGTGCCGATCGGCCCCGCGGCACGGCGCACCGGCCTGAACGGGTGGAACGGCTTGCTGCGCCCCCCGTACGATGCCGACCGGATCGTGCATCAGGAGGTGAGTACGTGAGCCAACGCACCTCCCCCACGAAACTCAAAGATGTCGCCGAAGCAGCCGGCGTCTCCATCTCGACGGTCTCTCGCGTGTTCTCCAATCCCGAGCGGCTCTCCCCCGCCACGGTGCAACACGTCCGCGAGGTCGCCGCGCGGATGCGCTTCTCGCCGAACGTGCTGGCCCGAGCGCTCAAACGCGGTGTGGCCGCCAACGTGGGCCTGATCGTCCCCGACATCACCAATCCCTACATGACGGCGCTGCTCAAGGCCGCACAAGGCCGCTCGCGCACGTCCGGGGTGGGCGTCCTCGTCGCCGACACCGACGACAACACCGAGATCGAACGACAGGTCGCCGAGCAGTTGGCTCGCCAGTCGCGCGGGCTCATCCTCAGCGCACCCCGGATGAGCGCGTCGCACCTGCGCGAGATCGCCGCCACGATCCCCGTCGTGCTCGTCAACCGCGTCGTCGACGGCGTGCCGTCGGTCGTCACCGACTCCGAGTGGGCGCTCGGTGAGCTCGTCTCGCACCTGCGGGAGCTGGGTCACCGCCGCATCGCCTACCTGCCGGGGCCGTCCGGGTCGTGGGCCAATCGGCAGCGGCGCAAGGCCGTCACCGCCCGCACGCACGAGGCCGGCCTCGAACTCGTCGTCCTGGACGGCACCGCGGCGACCTACCACGACGGCATCGCGGCCGTCGACCGCGTCGTCGCCAGCGGTGTGACCGGTGTGATCGGCTTCGACGACGTCGTCGCTTCCGGCCTCATCGAGGGCCTGCGCCGCCACGGACGAACCGTCCCGGACGACGTGTCGGTGGTGGGCCACGACGACATCTTGGCCGAGCTCGTCCAGCCCGGGTTGACCACGGTCGCCGGGCACAGCGACCGCGTGGGCCGGCTCGCCGTCCAACGACTCCTCGACCCGGAGGGCGAACAGGACCGCGAGACCTCGATCGTCGTCCGCGCGACGGCGGTCTACCGCAGCTCGACCGGCCCTGCAGCAGCAAACGTTTGAATCGGCCGATCACGGGAAGAGGAAGCCGCCATGACCAATCGGACGATCAACCGGGCGCTGCTGATCGGGCTCAGTTTCGCCACCGCTGCGCACATCGGGTTCGTCGGCTTCCAGCCTGCCGCTGCCGACACACTCTCCGCCTACGACGCCGTCGTCCTCGGCGACGACCCCGACGTCTACTGGCCGATGTCCGGCACCGAGACCGGCACCGAAGTCGATCTCGGCCAGGCGGGGGTCGACGCTACCTACACCGGCGCACCGGCCGAGACCACCCTGCCGAACGGCGATCCGGCGGCCGATTTCGACGGGGCCACGCAGTACTTCGAGGCACCGGATGCACCGCAACTCAGTCCCGCCACGTCCGGCGCCATCACCGTGGAGGCGTGGATGCGTCCGGACGTGCTGCAATTTCCCAACGACGAGAGCTCCGGCTACGTCCACTGGATGGGCAAGGGCGAGGCCGGCCAGCACGAGTACGTGTCGCGTATGTACTCGCTGGACAACACCGAAGATCGACCGAACCGGATCTCAGGCTACTCGTTCAACCTCTCCGGCGGGCTCGGCGCCGGGTCGTACTTCCAAGACCCGGTCCAGGCCGGCAATTGGATCCACTACGTCCTGGTCATCAACGCCGACGCCACGAGCGAGGACTACCCGAACGGCTACACGCGCGTCTACCGTGACGGCGTCCTGCGCGACCAGGACGACCTCAGTATCCGAGGTGAGGTCATCGTGCCTGAACGCAGCTCGGCACCGTTCCGCGCCGGCACCCGCGACTTCGCCTCGTGGTTCGACGGCGCCATCGGCAAGATCGCGATCTGGGACGCCGAGCTCTCCGCCGAGCAGATCGCCGTGCACCACGCTGCCATGATCAGCTGACCTACCGTGTGCTGAGCGTGATCAACTCTGGGCCGGTCGATGTGCCGCAACAGCCGCCGCTGGCGCCGTCGCCGTCGTAACCACCAGCGCCACCGCACACGCCCGACTCGGGCAGCACCAGCTCGACTCGCTCGGCCGCGGCACGATCGCCGCCGAAGGCCGCGGCGATGCTGCGGACCTGCTCGTAACCGGTCATGGCGAGGAACGTCGGGGCGCGGCCGTAGCTCTTCATCCCGGCCAGGTAGACGTCCGACTCCGGGTGCGAGAGCTCCCGGACCCCGTGCGGGGAGACGCTGCCGCACGAATGGACGTTCGGGTCGATCATGGGCGCGAGCTTCACCGGGGCTTGCAGCGTGGCGTCCAGTTCCAGCCGCAGTTCGGACAGCCAGCTGAGGTCCGGGCGCATCCCGGTCAAAGCGATGATCTCGTCGACGTCCTCGATTCGAGCACCCGCGTCGGAGACCAGCGCCACCCGGCCGTCGGGCTGAGTCTCGACGGCCTCGGTGCGAAACCCGGTGACGACGCGCACCTGCCCCGCCTCCACGGCAGCGCGCGCACGCTCGCCGAGCCTGCCTCGGGCGGGGAGCTCGTCGGCGACACCGCCACCGAAGGTGTCCCCCAGGGCGCCGCGGCGCAGCACCCAGGTGACGGCGGTGCGCTCGGCCTCGGCGGCCAGGCCGGTCAGCGACACCAGCGCGGTGAGCGCGGAGTGTCCACTCCCGGCGACCACGATGTGTCGCCCGGCCAGCCGTTCGCGTTCGGCGGGGACGGACAGATCCCGACCGCGGTAACCCAGTCGGCCGGCCACGACGGCAGCCGCCTCCCCCAGCGCCGGCAGTCCGTCGCCGCCCAACGGATTCGGCGCACCCCACGTTCCGGACGCGTCGATCAACCCACGAGCCAGGATTCGCGCTGCGCGGCCGTCGGCGTAGCGAACGTGGACGGCCAGCGGCTCCGTGTCGCGACCGTCGTCGACGACTCGATCACGGCCCCGGCGCGCGACACCCACGACCTCGGCACCGGTGTGCACGCGCTCCCCCAGCGCCTGCGCCAGCGGTGCCAGGTAGTCGCGCACCCACTCGCTCCCGGTCGGATAGCCGGCACCGGCGGGACCGATCCAGCCACCCGCTTCGAGCAGCCGGCGCGCCGCCGGCGCCACCAATTCCGACCACGGCGAGAACAGCCGAACGTGCCCCCACTCGGTCACGTGCGCACCCACACTCGCGCCGCGCTCGAACACCAAGACCTCGACGTCGCGTTCGACGAGCTCGGCCGCGGCCGCCAGACCGACCGGCCCGGCACCGACGATCACCACTGGATGCGCCATCATCTCTCCTTCATCGAAGTTCATCGATTCGTGGAGAGCGACTCTATCGACGAACGTCGATGATGCCAACCATCGAATGTCGTCGATAGACTCTCGAACATGACGACCCTTGCGCCCCGCGCGCAGATGCCGCTCGACACCGAGGCGGCGACTCACTACGCCGAGTGCTTCGTCACCCTCGCCGACCCCACACGGGTCCGGCTCCTGCACGCTGTCGCCACCTCGAACGGGGGCCTGACTGTCGGCGAGCTGACCGATCTGCTGGGCATCAGCCAATCCACCGCCTCACATCACGTACGCAAGCTCGCCGACGCCCGCTTCGTGCACGTTTCCAAGGTCGGCACCAGCACCCGGGTCACGGTCAACGAGGCGTGCTGCACCGGGCTGCCGCACATGGCCGACGTCGTCATGGGCGTGACGGCCACCAACCGCCCCTGCTGCCCCGACGACATCCCCGCCGACGTCACCATCCGCGCGCTCACCGACGGCGACTGGGCCGAGGTGCGCCGCATCTACCGCGAAGGCATCGACACCGGCATCGCCACCTTCGAGACGTCGGTGCCGTCGAGCGCCAAGCTGGCGGCGAAGTGGCTGCCCGGGCACCGCTGGGTCGCCGAGATCGATGGCAAGGTCGTGGGATGGACTTCGATCTCGCCCGTCTCTGATCGTGACTGCTACCGCGGCGTCGGCGAGTCCTCGGTCTACGTCGACTCGCGCTTCCGCGGCCGCGGCGTCGGCAAAGCCCTCCTGCGCCAGCAGGTCACCGCCGCCGACGATCACGACATCTGGACCCTGCAGACCTCGATCTTCACCGAGAACCGCGCCAGCATTTCGCTGCACCACCAGGCCGGCTACCGCACCGTCGGCATTCGCGAACGCATCGCCCAGCGCGAGGGCGTATGGCACGACACCGTCCTCCTGGAACGCCGGCGCGCGAACTGAGCGAACACGGGCGTCAGTCAGACGTTCAATCCCGCTCCTCCGCCGACGAGGATGTCCTCGCCGGTGATGAAGGACGAACGCTGCGACAACAGGAACGCGACGGTTTCAGCGACCTCTTCCGGTCGCCCCATCCGCCGAAGCGGCAAGGCGTCCGCGAAGCTCTGCTTGACCGCGGCGATCTGCTCTGGACCCATACCGCTCTTCGCCAGGATGGGGGTGTCGATCGGTCCCGGGCTCACCGCATTGACTCGGATCCCGCGCGGAGCGAGCTCGACCGCGAGCGACGGGATCATCGTGAGCAGCGCACCTCGACTGCCCGCTGCGGCACTGCCACCAGGCATGCCCCGCCTGGCGCCGATTCCCACGGTGAACACCACCGAGGCGCCTTCCCCCATCAGCGGCAGCAGCTTCTGCAGCGCGAAGAACGGCCCCTTCGCATTGATCGCGAACAGGCGTTCCCACGTGTCCTCGCTCATGCTCTCCACGGGCGCCGACTCCATGATCCCGGCGTTCAGGAACGCGCCCGTGAGAGATCCGAACGCGGCCTCGGCTTCACGCGCGACTCGGGTGTTGTCCTCGACTGACGCGGCATCGGCTCGCGTCACGATCACCTCAGCGGGCAGCTGGGTACGCGCCCGGGCGACGGATTCCTCGGTGCGCCCGGTCACCATCACCGACACGCCCTGTTCGTGTAGCAGGCCCGCAGTCGCGAGGCCGATTCCGCTGGTTCCTCCGGTGATGACGACGGCTTGGTCGGTCTTGGTCATGTTCGGCGATCCGTTTCTCTCGTGGTGATGGTTGGACCCGGACGCTCATCCACGCCCGGCGATCGTCAGCTCTCCGGCGCTCACCGCCCGGATGTGATCGCTGGCGAGCATCGCGTGCGGGTATCCGAGATCGATCGCGCTGGCCTCGTCGAGACGTCGCAGTTGAGCGTCGTCGAAGACCACGTCGAATGCTGCGAGGTTCTCCTCGAACTGCGCGACGCTGCGGGCTCCGATGATCGGTGCCGCGACCGCTTCGTTCTGCAGCACCCAGGCGAGCGCCACCTGCGAAGGTGTCCGTTCCAGCTCCTGAGCGACCGCACGAACGACGTCGGCGACAGCGAGGTTGCGTTCGGTGATCGTTCCGAGCGCGCGGTTGAAGTTCTTGCGGGTTCCGTCGTCGCTCGACGCCGACACAGCGTCCAGATCGGCGCGGCTGTACTTGCCGGTCAGGATGCCGCCGGCCAACGGCGAGTAGGGCACGACGCCGAGGCCGAGCTCACGCGCCATCGGGATGAGATCGCGTTCCGGCGTGCGCTCGATGAGGCTGTACTCGATCTGCAGTGCGACCAACGGCGCCCAGCCCCGCAGGTCGGCGAGGGTTTGCATGCGCGCGATCTGCCACGCCGGCACGTTCGACATGGCGACGTACAGCACCTTGCCTTGCCGGACGAGATCGTCGAGGCCCCGCATCACCTCGTCGACCGAGGTCGTCGCGTCCCAGACATGCAGATAGAGCAGATCGATGTACTCGGTGTTCAACCGGCGCAGGCTGGACTCGACCGAGCCGATGAGGCTCTTTCGATGCGGGCCACCGGAATTCGGATCACGCGCCTCACGCAACGTCGTGTACTTCGTCGCGAGCACGAGACTCTCCCGAAAGTCCTTCGTGAACTCTCCGAGGAAACTCTCCGAGTTGCCGTTGGTGTAGGTGTTGGCGGTGTCGATGAAGTTGCCGCCACGCTCGACGTAGGCCTCCAGCAGTTTCCGTGATTCGGCGGCGTCCGCGCCCCAGCCCCAGTCCGTGCCGAAGGTGGCCGTGCCGAGCGCCAGCGGCGAAACGCGCAAGCCGGAACGGCCGAGCAACCGGTAGGTGTCGAGTGCGAGTGTCAAAGCCATCTCCAGTTCGGTTGATCTGTCATCGCCTCACCAGAGTGCTGTGACTGCGGCCGCGACTGCCAGGGAAGATCCGTCCCAGGAACACGGCTACCAGCCGCGGAGTTGTAGCGGAGGTGCCACAGTCCTCCGTGAACGTCACCCGAGAGCTCGCCAGGTTCCTCCGCACGCGACGCGAGAGGCTCGATCCCGCGGCTCTCGGCCTCACTCCGCGGCACGACCCTCGACGTCGTACGCCGGGGATGCGCCGAGAGGAAGTCGCCGAGCGCGCAAACGTCAGCGTCGACTACGTCGTGCGCCTGGAGCAGGGGCGCTCATTGCGGCCCTCCCCGAGCATCTTGGATGCGCTCTCGCGCGCTCTGCTCATGTCACCGGACGAGCGTCGTTACCTCTTCGATCTCGCCGAGCAGCGCCCGCCGGACATGCCCAGGCCCACGTCGGTGCCGCTTCCACCGGCTCTCGGGAGCCTGATCGACAGCTTCGCTCCGGCGCCGACGATGGTGCTGGACCATCGATCCGACATCCTCGCGTGGAATCCGGAGATGGCGGAGCTGCTCACCGATTTCAGCGCGCTGCCAGCTCATCGCAGGAACGCCGTATGGCTGTGTCTGATGCACCCCGACATCACCGCCCGATACCTCGACCTGGACCGAGTGCGGCGAGACGGCGTCGCTCATCTGCGCGCAGCATGGGCAGCACACCCGCAGGACGACAGGCTTCGCACCCTCATCGGCGAACTTGTCGACGCCGACGAGGAGTTCGCCGAGCTCTGGGAGAACCACGACGTCCGCGTCAATGGGCACGCTGAGAAGGCGATGCATCACCCTCGAATCGGGATCATCACCGCTCGTTTCGATCTGCTCGCCCCGGTGCAGCAGCCCGAGTACCGCGTCCTCGTCGCTCATGGAGCAGACGAGGCGAGCCGCTCGGCCATGGAACGTCTCGCCTCGCCCGAGCGATCAACACCACTGACCGCGGTGACGGCGTAACGCTCCAGTCAACCGCGTGCTGGGTGCCACTCGGGTAGCTGGTCGACCGGCCGGGGATACAAGGTGTGGTCCTCGAGAACGAGATCCGGATCGGCGTCGCCACTGTCGAGGTCGTCCTCGAAGATCAGCCCACCAAAAGGGCATGTCTCGTAGTCGAACTCCACATCGACCTCTGTTCCGTCGACCGTGAAATCCGCGACGTACCAGGTGCCCTTCGCGGGGTCATGCATCTTGCCGCGCAGCTCAGCCACCAGAGCGCCAAGGCCACGCTCTGGCCGGACCCTTTTTGTCACACTGCCGTCGGCCAGCGTGACGGCAAGACGAATCTTGACGACGTTGGCAAGCGCCTCGGCGTGCAGGACGATCTTCTGCCAGCCTTTCGGGGCGGAACGGCGTGCGCCGTCCGAGATACCGCGTACCTGCTCGTCAATCGTGAGACTCATGCGTCGGACTCCTCGGAGTCGGCCGGTGTGTTCAAGATGGTGACGGATTCGATCTCGTCGCCGATCTCATACTCGACTTCAAAGTACGCGGGTCGGTGGCCGTCATCTGTGTAGACGACCCATACGGTGATATCGATGGTCATGCCATCACGGATGGCGCGTTCCCACTCGCGCTCAAGCCCTCGATAACTGCGCCGGTTGACCTTCTGCGTCATCGGCACGAGATTGATGTCGTCCCCGATGCCGCCGAAGACGCGCCCGATCAGGTGACCAGCGTCATCCTGGTCCAGCTTGCCCTTCACTCGCCGCTGAGCACTGGGGTTGCGTTGCCCGCCGGACCCTCAGCGAGTGTCGCCTTGACGCTGATGACGCGCCCATTGACACCCGTGCCATACGTAACTGAGCGATCGACGACGATGTTGTGATCTTCGGGAGGGTCACGCAGGATCAGTTGGTGTTCCCGCTGAGTACTGGTGACGTGCAGGACCGGACGAAGGAGAGCCTTTAGTTCGCTCGTCGCCGTGCTCACCGCGGCAGTGGATGCATCGCGCAGGTGCTCGACCTCCCGGCACATGTCGGCAACGATCTGCTCGACCTTGCTGGCGACGTCTGTGACCCGGGCGAGGTCGAGGACACGGCGAACGTCGGCGAGACTTTCGTCGAGCTGATGTCTCAGGTTGTCGGTCTCGGCCGGGATGGTCTCGTCCCCCAGCTCACCAAGGCGCTCGATGCCCTGCCTGATTGGCCGCTCATCCATCCGATCGATCTCCGCCCCCTCCGCCTGGGCCGAGTCTCTCACAGCGAGCGCATTCAAATGCCGCGAAGGGCTGCAGACACAGGACACCGAAGAACCACGACGACACCTGTCACGGGTGGTGACTCGGCCGAGTGTTTATGCGACAGCGTTCTTTCGCAAAGATTCGCCGAACTGATCTGCCGTATGGCGGATGGGCCCGGCCAGGAGTCGACGCGAAACGCCCCGGCGCGGTCCTGCTACAGCCCGTGCCGGGGCGTTACCGGGATCAACGGTGTGCGACTACCTCCACCGGCACCCACCAGCGTAATTCTGTCTTGCACTGCGACCCAGTCGCGGCGAGGATGAAGATCGTCGAGAGGCGCACCGAGATCGCCGTCAGGATCACCCGCAACGCGGCCACGATCCTGACCATCGCGCTCGTAGCCGTCCTCACCGTGCTCTGGTCCCTGCTCCGGGTCGTCGACCTCTTCAGGTAGAGCGTCGATCTCGCAGGGAGTGACCGACCCCGCCACCGGCACCGGTACGGGGTCGGCGCGCGTACGACGAGCCTTCGAAGAAGGCTCCTGAGCTGTGATGACGCGTGGTGGGCGATACTGGGATCGAACCAGTGACCTCTTCGGTGTGAACGAAGCGCTCTCCCGCTGAGCTAATCGCCCGGGCGCGGGAACACGATACCCCACCCCAGCGCCGTCGGTACAACTGACCGGCTTCGTTTCGCGTTGCGCGATGCCCGAGTTGGGTTGACACTACTGGCCGAGGCACTTGGACAAGTCGCGATACCGCCAGCCACACCCGGCGGTTCACTCGGCAAAGGACGGCCATGCACGCGTCGACCATTTCGTACCCCCTGGCGCTTCGCCTGCTCGATGACACCAGTGACGATCGCCACATCCAGGCCGAGTTCCGCTACTGCGCCGCCGATCCGCTCGCGGTCACGGCCGTGTTCGACACCGCGGCCCGCGAGCCTGTCCCGTGGATCTTCGCTCGCGACCTGCTCAGTGCCGGATTGGACGAACCCAGCGGACATGGTGATGTGGCCGTGTGGCCTGCCATCGATGCCCACGGGACGCCAACGGTGCGCGTGAGGTTGCGCTCACCTGACGGCGACGCGGTGCTGGAATCTCCCGCCGCCGACGTGGAGGATTTCCTGATCCAGAGCTGGGCGCTGGTGCCGAGTGGGGCCGAAGCCCGGTTGCTGAGCATCGATGCGGTCCTCGACTCGTTACTCGATCGGACATGAGACCGGTGTCATAAGCACAACTGTTGTGCACCGCGCATCGGTGGTCTACGGTCTGTCGCACCCTGATCCCCCGTACGCGAGGTAAGAACCTGTGACCTTTAGCCACGACGTGGAGCACTCGCTCAACGTCGTCGTCGATCTGGTGAACTCCGACCCCGGAAGCGGCGGCGGTGAGCAGCTGGCTGATCTCGCAGCGCTCGAGGCGTTCATCGAACGTCACCAGATCAGCGACGTGGAGACCGTGACCGAAGCCGATCTGCAGGCCGTGCGCGACCTGCGACTACGGTTTCGTGACGTCTTCTTGGCCGCCAACACCGCAGAAGCGGCCAAGCTGGTGAATGACCTACTCAGCGGCGCCAAGCTGTGTCCACGCCTGACTGATCACGACGGTTACGACTGGCACATCCACTATTTCGCGCCGGGCTCGGCCCCTGCCGAGCATCTGCTGATCGACGGCGGCATGGCGTTGTCGTTCGTCGTCGTTGCAGGTGAGCGTGAACGTCTACAGGTGTGTTCGGCGCCGGATTGTGCCCGCGTGCTCGTCGACCTGTCGCGTAACCGGTCGAAGCGCTACTGCGACAGTCGCACGTGTGGCAACCGGCTGCACGTAGCCGCGTATCGGGAACGCCAGCGGGCGGCTGCCGTCGTGTGACGACGTAGGTTCCGGCCAGCGCCGGCCTACTCGCGGTCGAAATCGATTCGCATGACGACTCGGCGAACGGTCGGCCGGCTGACCTCAGTGAAGCCAGCGTCCTCGAAGACCTGGCGCGCACCGACGTGCAGTTCACCCCAGGTGATTTCCTTACCCGGCTCGGTGATCATCGGATACGCCTCGACCGCTCGAGCGCCGCGCTCGCGTGCATAGTTCACGGTCGCGGCGGCCAGCGGATACGTCAGGCCGCGCCCGCGGTAGCCCTTGCGGACGATGATGCATGTGACCGCCCAGACATCGGGATCGTCCCGATCTTCGTTGCGCCCGGTCCATGGCACGCGAGACGTGCGGAGCTTGGGATAGGCCACGCGCGGTTCCACGGCGACCCAACCCACGGGTTCGTCATCGAGGTAGCCCACCAGCCCGCTGGTGGCAGGTGCGTCAGGCATGCCGCTGGCGGTCTGTGTTCGGAGCAGCTCCTGGCGCTGTTCGAACGTGGTGTCACGCCAGATCCAACCGGCGACCTTGAGCCGCTGGCACAGGCACCGCGCAGCGTAGTCCGCCGTACCGAAGACCGTTCGCACCTCGTCGAACGAAGCCTCGTTGGCGGGAACGACCCGCAATCGCGCACCGGCGACCAGATCGCTCACGGACGCCAGCCCGGTGGCGGATCTTCCCCGACGCGCCCGTCGACAGCTTCGCGGATCAGATCGGCATGGCCCGTGTGCCGGCCGTACTCCTCGATCAAGTCACACAGCAACCGGCGCAGGTTGGCGTGGCGGCCATCCGGCCACGACAGGTGGATGAGTTGGTCGAGTCCGCCCTCGGCGAGGGCAGCGGCGAGCCTGGCGCGCGAACGCTCGACCGCCCCGTCCCACAGGGCGTACAGCTGCTCGGGTGAGTCGTTGGCCGCCGAGGTGAACTCCCAGTCGTCGGAACCGTCCCACCCGGCCTGGTCCCAAGGAGCGCCCATCGGCGCGCCGCTGAGTTTCGTGGTGAACGCGTAGTCCTCCACGGCCGCCAGGTGCTTGAGCAATCCACCCAGGGTCAACGACGAGGCGCCGACGCGAGCCTGCAACCCCTCGGAGTCGAGGCCGTCGGTCTTCCAGCGGAAAGTCGCCCGTAGCCGGTCGAGCGCGCCGGTGAGGTGCTCGACTTCACGGCCGGCCAGCGGCGGTTCCCACGGTGTCTCCTCGATTGCCATGTGCACACCGTAGAACCCGCCACCGACAACGTCAGCCGGGCTGGCGAAGCGTCACGGATCGAGGTCGGCGCGGCTGCGCTCGGCGAATGTCTGCGCGATACGGGCGGTCACCGGACCCGGCGCCAGGTCGCGTCGTCGATCGTCGAACAGCACGGCGTCGACAGCCTGGACGTCCCGGGTGCTCGACGTCAGGAAGATCTCGTCGGCGCGTTCGAGCACGTCGAGCTCGAGATCGGCCTCGACGGCCTCGGTCCATTCGAGGACCAACGCACGGGTCACGCCGGCCAGACAGCCCGCATCGAGCGACGGGGTCAGCACCTGCCCGTCCATGACGACGAAGACGTTGCTGCCAGTGCCCTCGCTCAGCCGCCCGCGGGTGTCGGCGAACAGCGCTTCAGAGGCGCCGAGGTCGCGGGCACGAGCCAGCGCCACGACGTTCTCGCCGTACGACGTCGACTTCAGCCCGGTCAACGCCCCGCGCTCGTTGCGTGGCCACGGCACCACCGCGACCGCTGTCGCCGGTGGCATCTCGTCGGCCGGCGCCACCGCGACGATCAACGTCGGGCGGGCATCCCCGCGCTGCGATCCCAACGGCGACACGCCGCCGGTGTAGGTGATACGCAGCCGGTGCAACCCAGCGCAACACGCGTGTCTGGTGGAC
>JAJYTA010000288.1 GCA_021793295.1 Actinomycetes bacterium | reverse complement strand
TGCCGGTCGGCCGGTGCTGACTGGGGCGAACCGGGCGCGAAATGCCTGGTGGTGCCGGTCGTGAAGATCGTCGTGCACGGAATCGCGGGCTATGCCGGCAGTTTCTGCCACGACGATCATCACGACTGCCGACTTCGGCATTTTCACGCACGACGATCTTCACGACCGCGGCGTCGGGGCAGCCTCGGGGCGCGCAGGGCCGCTGGCAGGACCGGCCGGCGGTGGGGGTTGGGGCGAATCGGGCACGAAATACCTGGTAGTGCCAGTCGCCGCCGGTGCTGCTGGGAGCGAATCGGACACGAACGCCTAGTGGTGCCGGTCGTGAAGATCGTCGTGCAACAAAGCGCGGGCTATACCGGCAGTTTCTGCCACGACGATCATCACGACCGCCGACTTCGGCATTTTCACGCACGACGATCTTCACGACCCGCCGACTTCGGCACTTTCACGCACGACGATCTTCACGACCCCCGGGTGTCGACGTGCCGGCGCGGCCAACCGGTCAGCGATCACGCAACGTGTCCAGCCGATCGGTGTACTCGTCTTCGTCGATCTCGCCGGCGGCGAAGCGTTCGGCCAGCTTGGCCTCACCCGCGCGCCGACCTGAAGCCGCGCTGTTGCGGCGCCAGAGGACGACTGCGGCCGTGATGGCGGCTACGACGATCAGGAACCACAGGATCGGGAAGATCGGCCAGAAGTCCGGCCCGTTCCAGGGTCCGCCATGGGCGATGATCTGGTCGGTTGCTGCGAACATGTCATGCTCCTCGAATCACGAATTGTGCTCATCGTGATTCGAGTGTGCTGGCAATACGCCTCGGCGGCGTCCGGCACGGAACGTAACCGCAGCTACGCAATTCGCCGTAGCTGGTGCCTCAGCTGGCCGACGTGATCATCCCAGCACCGACGGTGCGGTGCGTCGCCTCGTCGATGAGGATGAATCCGCCGGTGATGCGGTTACGCCGGTACTCGTCGGCCAGGAGCGGAGCGGTGGTACGCAGCCGGACCCGGCCGACGTCGTTCAAGCCGAGCTGGCCAGCGTCTTCGTCCCGGTGCAGCGTGTTGACGTCGAGGCGGTACTGGATGTCTTTCACGACCGTCCGCGCCGACCGGGTGGTGTGCTTGATCGCCAGCTTCTGCCCGGGCGAGAGCGGAGTATCGGCCATCCAGCACACCATCGCGTCGATGTCTTGCGCCACGTACGGCTGGTTGTGTGGCCGGCAGATCATGTCACCACGAGAGATGTCGATCTCGTCCTCGAGCCGGATGGTCACCGACATCGGGGCGAAGGCTTCCTCGACCGGCCCGTCGGCGGTTTCGATGGCGGCGATCCGCGTGGTCAACCCACTCGGCAGCGCCATGACTTCGTCACCCGGCTTGAGAATGCCACCGGCGACCTGACCGGCGTACCCGCGGTAGTCGGGGTACTGCAGCGACTTCGGGCGGATGACGTACTGCACCGGGAACCGCACGTCGACCAGGTTGCGGTCGCTGGCGATGTGCACGTTCTCGAGGTGGTGCAGCAACGACGAACCCTCGTACCACGGCATGTTGCCCGAGCGCGAGACGATGTTGTCGCCGTGCAGCGCCGAGATCGGCACCGTCGTCAGGTCCGGGATGTCGAGCTTGGTGGCGAAGGCGGTGAAGTCGCGCTGGATCTTCTCGAACGCCTCCTGCGACCAGTCGACCAGGTCCATCTTGTTCACTGCCAGCACCAGGTGCGGCACCCGCAGCAGCGAGACGATGAACGCGTGCCGGCGGCTCTGTTCGACCAAGCCCTTGCGGGCGTCGACCAGCACGATGGCCAGATCGGCGGTGGAGGCGCCGGTGACCATGTTGCGCGTGTACTGGATGTGCCCGGGGGTGTCGGCGATGATGAACTTGCGTCGCGGCGTGGCGAAGTAGCGGTACGCGACGTCGATGGTGATGCCCTGCTCGCGCTCGGCGCGCAGCCCGTCGGTCAGCAAGGCCAGGTCGGTGTACTCGTCACCGCGCTGCTTGCTGGTGCGCTCGACACTTTCGAGCTGGTCGTTGAAGATCGACTTCGAGTCGAAGAGCAGCCGGCCGATCAGCGTGCTCTTGCCGTCGTCGACAGAACCGGCGGTGGCGAATCGCAGCAGGCCCGCGTCGGCTTCCGTGGGCGTCGTCGAGGTCACGCTGTGCACTCCCGTAGGCATGTCGTTCGAGGGATCGGGCGTCGCATCTAGAAGTATCCCTCTTTCTTACGGTCTTCCATCGCGGCCTCGCTCACGCGGTCGTCGCCGCGGGTCGCACCGCGTTCGGTGAGCCTGGTGGCGGCCACCTCTTCGATGATCTTGTCGATGGTGTCCGCGTCGGAACGAACCGCCGCGGTCAGCGACGCGTCGCCGACGGTGCGGTAGCGCACCTTCGCGGTGAAGGTCTCTTCGCCGTCTCGCGGCTTGCAGAACTCGTTGGCCGAGAACACCATGCCGTCGCGCTCGAACACCTCGCGCTCGTGAGCGAAGTAGATCGACGGCACGTCGATGCCCTCGCGGGCGATGTACTGCCACACGTCGAGCTCGGTCCAGTTGGACAGCGGGAAGACGCGGATGCTCTCGCCCACGTGGATGCGCCCGTTGTAGAGGTTCCACAGCTCCGGGCGCTGGTTCTTCGGGTCCCACTGGCCGAAGTCGTCGCGGAACGAGAACACCCGCTCCTTGGCGCGCGCCTTCTCCTCGTCGCGCCGCGCGCCGCCGAACAGCGCGGTGAACCGGTGCTTCTCCACCGCTTCGAGCAGCACCGGCGTCTGGATCCGGTTACGTGAGCCGTTGGGCTCCTCACGCACCAGGCCGCGCTCGATGGCCTCGGGCACCGAAGCGACGATGAGCTGCACACCCAGCTCGGCGACCCGCCGGTCGCGGAACTCGAGGACCTCGGGAAAGTTGTGCCCGGTGTCGACGTGCATGACCGGGAACGGGATGGGCGCGGGCCAGAACGCCTTCTCAGCCAGGCGCAGCATCACGATCGAGTCCTTGCCGCCCGAGAACAGCAGCACTGGGCGTTCGAGCTCGGCGGCCACCTCGCGGAAGATGTGCAACGCCTCGGATTCGAGGACGTCGAGCTGCGTGAGCTGGTATTCGTGCGTCATCGTCATCGTGCGGACCTCGTTGCGGTGTGAACGTCCCCGACCTCGGCGCACGCGGCCACGAGCGCCGAGCCGAGCTCGGGCCGGGCGACGATCAGGTCGGGGATGTAGGTGTCCTTAGTGTTGTATCGCATCGGTGCGCCGTCGATGCGGCTGGCATGCAGCCCCGCGGCGAGCGCGACGGCGACCGGGGCGGCGGAGTCCCACTCGTACTGCCCACCGGCGTGGATGTACGCGTCGACCTCGCCGCGGATCACTGCCGCTGCCTTGTAGCCCGCCGATCCCATCGGCACGAGCTCGGCCGACATGGTGCGTGCGACGTGCTCGGCCTCGGCCGGCGGCCGGGTCCGGCTCACCGCGACCCGCACGACATCGGAGGTGCGCTCGGGGACC
>JAJYTA010000082.1 GCA_021793295.1 Actinomycetes bacterium | reverse complement strand
CCCGTACGGCCGGGCGATCATCCGGGCCGCCGGGTACCAGCCGGTGCACGAGCCGCCGACCGAGGCGTACCCGTTCTCGCTGATCACCGGCCGGACCATCTTCCATTTCCACACCCGAACCAAGACCGCCCGAGCCCCCGAGCTGCAGAGCGCCGCACCGGAGGTGTGGGTCGAGATGTCCGCTGCCGATGCTGCCGGCATCGGCGCCGACGACGGCGATATGGTCGAGATCACCACCGCACGAAGCGCCGTGCAGGCGCGGTTGCGGGTCGGTGGCATCCGCGACGGCGTGGTCTTCCTGCCGTTCCACTACGGCTATTGGGATACGCCGGGCGGCTACCAGCCCAACGGCGCAGGCCGGGCGGCGAACGAACTGACGCTCACCGATTGGGACCCCCCGTCGAAACAGCCCATCTTCAAGACCGCTGCGGCCAACGTCCGGCGGGTCCGAGATCGCGAAGAACGGCAGGTGCGGCCGTGAACAAATTCGTCTTGTTGATCCGTCTCGTCCACCGAGCGGAGAACAAGGTGGCCAGCGACATGTTGGCCATTGGGGAACGGCACAAGACCGACCACGAGATCTACCACCTCACCCACGACTTCGCCCGCTGGTCACGACGGCATGTCGACCTGCTCGCCGAAGCCGGCCAACGCCACGGCGCCGAGCTGGACCACGCCGACGACGACTCCAGTTGGCTGCGCCCCGTGCGCGAGAAGGCCTCCGAACTGTTCGGCCGTCGCCCCGAGACCGGCCTCGTCCTGCTCAGAGACCTGCGTGAGCTCCATCTCGACTTGGTCGGGCTGTCGGTGGACTGGGAGATCCTCGCTCAAGCCGCCCAGGGCGTGAAAGACTCCGATCTGCTCGACGTCGCACAGACCTGCCACCCTGAGACGTTGCGCCAAGCCAGGTGGACCAACGCCATGATCAAAGTCATCAGCCCCCAAGTCATCGCGAGTTGATCGAATGACTCTCCGCTCCGGCGAACCAGCCCATGACTTCGACGAGTCGATATGGTCAACCGATCAGGAATCGAGAAGTCGCCAGCCCGGACCACGGTTACGGTGACCGTCATGTCGAACATCGAATACGTCACCCTCGAGGTAGCCGACCCGGCGGCGGCCGAAGAGTTCTACGCCGCCGCCTTCGGCGCGGACGAACGAGTACGCACCCGAGCGTCGCAAGCGCCGGCGACGGGTTTCCGCGGATTCACCATGTCGCTCGTTGTGTCTCAGCCCGCCACCGTCGACAGTTTCATCGACAGCGCAGTGGACGCCGGCGCCAAACCGGCGCAGCCGGCGAAGAAGTCACTGTGGGGCTACGGCGGTGCCGTGCAGGCGCCGGATGGCACCATCTGGACGGTTGCCTCGTCGTCGAAGAAGAACACCGGACCGGCCAGTCGGCACATCGACGAGCTGGTGCTCCAACTGGGGGTCGCCGATGTGGCCGCCAGCAAGCAGTTCTACGTCGACCACGGGTTCTCCGTCGCGAAGAGCTATGGCCGCCGATACGCCGAGTTCGACTCGGGGCCGGTCAAGCTCACGCTCAACAAACGCGCCGCGCTCGCCAAGGTCGCCGGGATTCCTGCCGACGGCACGGGCCCGCACGGACTCGCGATCGGCACCGATGCCGAGCCGGCCACCGACCCGGACGGCTTCGTCCTGGAGCAGATCACGAGCTGACCCGAAAGGACGTATCGCATGAGTGAGCACGCGGCGGAGGGCACCGGAGCGAAACTCCTCTCGGGCGGTAACCCCCGAATTCCCAAAGGCGAAGGCCCCGGCCCGGTGCGCGACTACATCGCCGCCATGCCCGGCTGGAAGCGCGGCGTCGGACAACGCATCGACGAGCTCGTGGTGGACACCGTCCCGGACGTGCACAAGGCCGTCAAATGGAACCAACCGTTCTACGGAATCGAAGGCGACGGCTGGTTCCTCTCTTTCCGCTGCTACACGCACTACGTCCAATTGCAATTCCTCAAAGGCACCTCGCTGGACCCGATGCCGCCGAAGGCGTCCAAACATGCCGAGGTGCGCTACCTCGACATCCGCGAAGACGACGAACTCGACGCGGACCAGTTGCGTTCGTGGATCGAGCAGGCCAGCAAGATACCGGGCGAGAAAATGTGATGCGGCTGTTGCGCTGCTGCATCGACACCTGCGGGATCGGCCGGCCCTGACGCTGCTTCCCCGCAGACGCCGCCCTGCGCTGCTCCTCGGGAGGGCGCCGCTCACGCTGCTCCCCCGCACACGCCGCCCTGCGCTCTTCTCTGGAGGCGCCGCTCGTGCTGTTCGCGCTGCGCTGCGGATCTGCCCGAGGCGGTCGGTCGTGAAGATCGCCGTGTGAAGATCCGCCGACGCGACCCGGTCGTGAAGATCGTCGTGTGAAGATCCGCGGTCTATGCCGGCATTTTCGCGCACGACGATCTTCACGACCAGCCCACAGACGCACTTCCACGCACGACGATCTTCACGACCAGCCCACAGACGCACTTCCACGCACGACGATCTTCACGACCACCGGTCATAGGAGGTCGATCACGAGGCAGGTCTCCTCTCTGATGCTGCACCGTGCCATCCCCGTCGGGCGCCCGTCGGCGTACAGCTCGGCGAGCAGCAGGTCGTCGTCCTCCCACGTCACCGCCTGGAGGTCCCGGTCATCGGGTGGCTGCAACGCCAGCTGGCGGCTGCCGTCGACCTGCTGTGCGGTGATCTCCGAAATCGTCTCGGCTTCACCGCCCCACGTTCCGCCGAACGCGAGCCACGTGCCGGACGGGTTGACCACGACACCCTCACTCGGCAGCGTCCGTAACCGGTCCAGCGCCCCCGACTCGGAGGCCTCGGCCAGGTACACCGCGTCATCGAAGCCGTCGGACATACCGTCGAACACGATCAAACCGGCTGAAGTGTTGCCCCGTACCCACTGGTCCGGGGCGGTGCCTCCGAGGTCGACGGTCTCGTCATCCTCAGCCGCGAGCCACATCAGGCGCCGCCGGTCGTTCTCCAGGAAAACCTTCATGTCGTTGGTGACCCCGACGACGGTGAACGGGATTGAATCGCCCTGCTCGGTCGACGCGGTCTGCACTGCATTGACCGTCTCACCCGACCTCGCGTCGATGAGTAATGCCTGCTCTCCATCCTGCGTCGTGGTGGCCACGGCCAGCAGGGCGCCATCGGGAGAGAGTCGAGGCGGCGATACCACCGTGCCGGGCACGGCATGATGCTCGGCGCTGGTGCCCCACCACCAGGTCTCGTCAGAGCGCTCCGCCACCCACGTACCGCCGGCCTGGCGCACAGTCGACCACGTCCCGGACACCTGCTTGCCGTCGACGTACAGGTGACCGTCGAACAGGAACGGCACCGCCGGTACGTCAGCGGTGAGGGGCTGAACCGCCGGATCTCCGCCCGGCGTCTCCACCGGTGGCGAGCTTGCCTGCTGTGCTCCGCCGTCGTCCCCATATGTCACCAACACCGTCACGCCGCCTGCGGCAACCCCGATCATCGCCGCCGCGACCAGCAACGGCCGCCAGAGGTGCCGGACCCGGTGTCGCTCCTGCGGCACCGGCGGACGTGCCGGAACGTCCAGGCCGGAGGCTACCTCGCGAAGTTCGCGGCTGATGATCTCCTCGATGTCGACGTTCATCTCAACTCCATCCCGCCGTCGCGCTCTTCACCCAGGGCAGCCCGCAAGGCCTTGAGCGCGCGATGCGCTGTGGACTTCACGTTGCCGCGCGAGCAGCCGAGGGCATCGGCGATTTCCTGCTCATTGAGGTCTTCGTAGTAGCGCAACACGATCACCGCCCGCTGGCGCGGCGGCAGCGCCTTCACGTGTGGCCAGATCACCATCCGGTCTTCGGGCGCATGCGGCGTCGCAGCGCTGTCGTACTCGGGAGGGGTCTCGGTCAACAGCTCGAGTCGCCACTTCTTCGCACGACGGGCCGAGAGAAACGTGTTGGTCAGCATGCGCCGTACGTAGGCCTCCGGCGAATCCGACCGCATGACCTGCGACCAGGACCGGTACACCTTCACCAACGTCTGCTGGGCGACGTCCTCAGCATCGGGGTGATTTCCGGCCAGCAAGTACGCGCTGCGGTACAGCGACGGCCAGATGACACCGGCATATTCCTCGAACGTCGGTCCACCCGTGTCGCGAGTCACGGTGAACATCATCTGATAGCCCTCACGACCACTCGACTCCGCGAGCCGGTCACGAGGTTGCGTCGACCGCACAGAATTTCTGTCGACGACGTCAATTCGCCGCGCGTGGCACGCTGAAACGCTCCACAAACCGGATATTCCAGGCAGGTTTGGTCACATTCCGCGTGCCACATACCACCCGCGCTGCGGCATCATTTCGCCGGTGGCGGGTATCCGGTACCGGCATGAGAAGCACACCGGATTCCGCTGACGCGCCCCTAGAGGACAGCGATGTCGCCGGAGTCGACGTGGCGACGTTGGAGGCGGTCGGCAAGCTCACCGAGGCGATGGAGACCATCGAGGAAGCTCGCGGTCACCTCTACGCGTTCCATCGACTCACCGGCAGCGCGGACTTCGCACTCGAAGACGCGATCGAACAACTGCGCGACGCGGGCCACGACGAACTCGCCGACCGACTGGCTCGCGAGCTACTCGGCCGCAACGTCCTGTATGGCCGCTGGACCTATCAAGTCGTCGAAGAGTACGAGGACACCTACTACGAGGTGTTTCGTGCGTTCGAGCGCGAAGCCCGGCAACTGACCGGTGACAGCCGGCACCCGTGGGAGGCGGAGTTGAAACGCCGCCGCCGAACCCCGGGGCTGCCTGGTCACGAGGCATCCCCGGAGGATCCCGCTGGCCTCGGGCCGGGTGACGGTTCCGTCAGCGTGACGGCCTGAAACAGGTGCAGACGTTCCTGCCGTTTCCGATTTTCTCCGCCACCGCCGACGTCCTCGATGTGCGCCGGCTGGGACGGCAGCGGGTCGAGGCGCTGCAGATTCTGCGGGCGCTCACCGTGCCCGGTTACGGGTGGCAACACCATCCAGCCGTCGCCATGTGGGCCGGGTACGAGGAGGCCTTGGCCCGCTACGGCCTGGACGTCTGCCGAGCGTGGCGAGCCGGCGGCCGGGCGGACACGTGCGCCGACACGATCAGGGCTGATCTGTACGCGGCGACCGGAACGAGGGACGTGCGTCCGCAGGACGTGCTGGAACGCGCTGGCGAACTGCCACCGTGGCTGGGCGAGCCCGCTTTCCATCGCAGCCACCAGTCGGCGCTCATGCGCAAGGATCCGGAGCATTATCAACGGTGGTTCGCAGACGTCCCCGACGACCTGCCGTACGTCTGGCCTGCTTCGGACCGCCCCCGGCGGCGATGACCACTCCGCGCTGCCCGCTGCACGCTCTGCTGGACTCAGGCGGGTTAACTTACCCGCCGCGGCGGGTAAGGCGCTGGACGTATGAACGATCGAGCCGTGCGCGGTCGAGGGGCGTCGAGCGCGCGAGACAGCGGAGCACGCCGGGCCAAGGCCGCCGACGCCCTCGACGCCGGCGCGCTGGCTGCTGACGCCGCCGGCGGGCTGCTCGGTGCGGTGTTCGGGGCCGCCAGCGCCCTCCGGCACGACAAGCCGCTGCACCCGAGGGGCATCATCTACGACGCCCGCCTCCGCCGCGCCGGATCACCGGTCACATGGCACTGCGGCTGGCTGGACGAACCAGGTGACGACCACGGCACGGCGCGGCTGTCCAGGTCCGCTGGCTTGCCGCCGCCGATGCCGGACATCCATGGCTTGGCGATCACGTTCACCGGCGACGACGGAGAACGTCACGACCTTCTGCTCGCCACCACCGGGACGGGACGGTGGGGGCGGTTCGTCCTCGCTCCCCGGGCCGACCCGTACACCCGTCCGTACACCTCGCTGTTTCCCTACCGTTCCAGTCAGGGATTGGTGCTTCTCGCGGCGTCGCCGACCTCATCGCACCGCCCGACCCGACCGCCCGCCGCGGTGACCTTCCGCCTGCAGGCAGCGAGAGTCTCAGGTCCCTGGCACGCATTCGGCACACTCGAACTGCTGGCCCCAGCCGCTGGACTCGCCGACGACCCGGTCCGCTTCGACCCGGTCATGTACCCGCTTCCCGATCTGCGCTGGCCCACACCGCTGATACGGCTACGAGAGCCGGCCTATGCTGCGGCTCGCCGCACACCGGCGCGGGCGGAGTCACCACGAGCATGATCTGCGCAGTCGCAGGAAAAAGGGTGGGGGGAGTGCGGCGGCTGCGGGTCGGTACTCGACTCTGATCCGCACGCTGGCGTATACGGGTCTGCGGTGGGGCGAGGTCTCGGCGTTGCGTGTGCGCGATGTCGACTTGTCGCGGCGTCGAATGGATGTGCGCCGTGCGTTCGCTGACATCGGCGGTCGCGTCGTGGAGGGCACGCCGAAGTCGCATCAGGCGCGCACGGTGCCGCTCCCCCGCTGGCTCGCTGCTGAGCTGGCTCCGTTGGTCGATAGCAAGGAGTTGGATGATCTGGTGTTCACGTCCCCGGACGGTGGCCCGTTGCGTAAGAGCAACTTCCGTCGTCGGGCGTGGGCTCCTGCTGTCCGGGCCGCTGGTCTTGACGGGCTGACTCCGCATGGCCTTCGGCACACGGCGGCGTCGTTGTACATCTCGGCGGGCACGCCGCCGAAGGTGGTTCAGCGCATCCTCGGGCATGCGTCGATCACGGTCACGCTCGATCTGTACGGCCATCTGTACCCGGATGAGATGGACACCTGGGCCGACCGGCTGGGCGACATTGCCGGGAATTCTGGCGGGGCTGTGTGGCCAGAAGGTGGCCAAAACGCCGGTTCCGATGCAGGCGAGTCGGACGACGCCGAAGGCCAAACGCCATGACCTGGGCAGTCAAAGGGTGGGCGCAGCTGGGTTCGAACCAGCGACCCCTGGTTTGTAAGACCAGTGCTCTACCGCTGAGCTATACGCCCTTCAGACATGCGACACCACACAGTACCGAGATCGGTCTCGGACCCCACAATCGGCGAGACCGTCAGGCGGGACCGTCAGGCGGCACCGTCCGGTGGGACCCGTTCTTGCTCCTGGGTGCTCGCCACCCCGGACGTCGCGTCGGAAGCAGGGCCGTCGGGCGCCCGAGGCGCCGCCCGGCCCAGGACACGATCGATCGCGGTGGCGACGTCAGCGGACAGGTCGCGGCTGTCGGTGCGTCGATGCCGCCCGCTCGTCGTCCGGGAGCTATCGCTGGAACTCGTCCCGGTGCCTGTGGAACGGATGGCGAAGCCGCGGTCCATGGTGCTCTCGACGGCGAGGAACTCCGCCGTCGCCGACGCCTCGCACGAGCGGCAGACCGTCTGGCCGAGCCGGCGCACCAGCGTCGTGGCGCCACAGACCGAACAGTGGTCGAGGTCAGCCGACCAACCACGAGTCTGTTGACAGTCCGGACACACGAGCACCTGCTCGTTGGCCCGCACCCCACGTACCCAAAGATTCACTCCCCGGGCAGGATCGGACTGCCGGGCACCACACCGATAACACGGCACGCCGGGCTCCTTTCCTGCGCCGCGGCTCAGGCGGCGCTGAGTTCGGCCAGAACACGCCGGTAATCGGCGACGTTTCTGGCATCCGGTAGGTCATGTGTGACGGTCCAGCGAACGACTCCGGCCGCATCGACCACGAACGTCGCGCGCACGGCGCAGCCGCGGTCGGCGTCGAAGACGCCGTACGACGAGGCTACCTGCCCATGCGGCCAGAAGTCGGACAGCAACGGGAAGTCCAAACCACGGTCGGTGCTGAACACGCGCAAGGCGAACATCGAATCGCACGAGATGGCCAGGACCGTCGCGGAGTCGCCGACAGCCGGCACGACGTCGTCACGCAGCGCCTCCATCTCGCCGGTGCACACACCGGTGAAGGCGAACGGGAAGAACACGACGACAACAGGCCGCCCGCGCAACGCCGACAGGCGCACCGCGGCACCGTGCTGGTCGGGCAGCTCGAAGTCGGGAGCCTGCGCCCCGACACCGATCACCGGCGGCTCGACCCCTTCGGGGCGACGAGCTTGGTGCCGGACCACTCGTCGGTGACCGAGACCGTCGTCGTGGTGGACAGGCCAGCGGTCAACGCGGCGTCAGCGATGTCGCTCGCATCGACGTGTCCCTCACGCCCCACCTTGGGCGTCAGCAGCCACACCACTCCCCCGGCCGCGAGGTCGGTCTTGGCGTCGACCAGGGCATCGGCGAGATCGCCGTCGTCCTCTCGCCACCACTGCAGCACCACATCGGCGACTTCTCCGGAGCTTCCGTCCACCAGTTCGTTGCCGGTCACGTCCTCGATGTCGATACGCAGCTCGTCGTCACAGTCCTCGTCCCAGCCGAGCTCCTGGACCACTTGTGATGGACGGAAACCGAGCCGCGCGGCCGGTCCGTCGTGTTGGTCCGAGTGGCCCGCGATCTGGCCCACCGATCGTCCTCCTCGCGTCGTGTACGGCACGCACCGTGCATACCGTCTTGCAGTAGTCCACCCAAGTGCGCGCGGTTGCGCAAGTGAACCCGCCGGAGAAAGCCTGACACGACCTCGCTGATCGTGCTCAGGTGACCCCCCACGGGTACGGTCGGGGTGCGCGCTCGCGACGCGGCCGTGGACCTGGCTGCCGACGTCACCAGGAACCCGATTGTGACGTGCGGCGTCGGAGCGAGCAGGATAGGTATCAGACCCGTTGGACACCGACGCCCACCGGCGTCCCCAGACCACGAAGGGATCGTCGTGGCCGCAGACCGCTCGCCGATCATCATCAACGGCCTACCGAGCCAGCTCCCCGACATCGACCCCGATGAGACGCAGGAGTGGCTGGAGTCCCTGGACGCCGCGATCGATCAGCGCGGCCGTCACCGGGCCAGGTACTTGATGCTGGCCCTGCTTCAGCGCGCCCGCGAGCGCCAGGTCGGGGTTCCCAGCCTGCGTAACACCGACTACATCAACACCATCCCACCCGAGGCGGAGCCGTGGTTCCCCGGGGACGAGTACGTCGAGCGCAGGATCCGTGCCTACATCCGCTGGAACGCCGCCATGATGGTGCAGCGTGCCCAGCGGCCCGGTGTGGGGGTCGGCGGACACATCTCCACCTACGCCTCGTCCGCGAGCCTCTACGAGGTGGGGTTCAACCACTTCTTCCGCGGCAAGGACCACCCCGGCGGCGGTGACCAGATCTACTTCCAGGGCCACGCCTCGCCGGGCATGTACGCCCGGGCCTACCTGGAGGGCAGGCTCACCGAGCAGCAGCTCGACGGCTTCCGCCAGGAGTTGTCGCACGCCGGCCCGGGTGGCGGACTGCCGTCCTACCCGCATCCGCGCCTGATGCCGGACTTCTGGGAGTTCCCCACCGTGTCGATGGGCCTCGGCCCGCTGGCGGCGATCTACCAGGCGCGCTTCAACCGTTATCTGCACCACCGCGGTCTGCGCGACACCACCCAGCAGCACGTCTGGGCGTTCCTCGGCGACGGCGAGATGGACGAGCCCGAGACCGTCGGCGCGATCGGCGCGGCCGCACGTGAGGAGCTCGACAACCTCACCTTCGTCGTCAACTGCAACCTGCAGCGTCTCGACGGCCCGGTACGCGGCAACGGCAAGATCATCCAAGAGATGGAGTCGCTGTTCCGCGGCGCCGGGTGGAACGTCATCAAGGTCATCTGGGGCCGCGAGTGGGACCCGCTGCTGGCCGCCGACACCGACGGCGCTCTGGTCAACCTCATGAACGTCACGCCGGACGGCGACTACCAGACGTACAAGGCCGAGTCCGGCGCGTACGTCCGTGAGCACTTCTTCGGCCGCGACCCGCGCACCCGCAAGATGGTCGAGCACATGTCCGACGACGAGATCTGGGGGCTCAAGCGCGGCGGGCACGACTACCACAAGCTCTTCGCGGCCTACAAGGCGGCGACCGAGCACACCGGACAGCCCACGGTCATCCTCGCCAAGACGATCAAGGGCTGGACCCTCGGGTCGCACTTCGAGGCACGCAACGCCACGCACCAGATGAAGAAGCTCACCGGCGACGACCTGAAGCTCTTCCGCGACCGGCTGTTCATGGAGATCCCGGACTCCGCGCTCGAAGACGTCTACAACCCGCCGTACTTCCACCCGGGCAAGGATTCCGACGAGTACGCGTACATGATGGAGCGCCGCTCCAAACTCGGCGGATTCCTGCCGGAACGGCGCACCGAGGCGCGGCCGCTCGTCCTGCCGGGCGACAAGGTGTACGAGGTGGCCAAGCGCGGCTCCGGCAAGCAACCGGTGGCCACGACCATGGCTTTCGTCCGCCTGCTCAAGGACCTGCTCAAGGATCCCGAGATCGGTCAGCGGATCGTCCCGATCATCCCGGACGAGGCACGCACCTTCGGCATGGACTCCTTGTTCCCGACGCTGAAGATCTACTCGCCGCACGGGCAGAACTACACCGCCGTCGACCGCGACCTGTTCCTGTCGTACAAGGAGTCCACGCAGGGCCAGATCCTGCACGAGGGCATCAACGAAGCCGGCTCCGTGGCGTCGTGGACGGCGGTGGGCACGTCGTACGCCACGCACGGCCTGCCGATGATCCCGATCTACATCTTCTACTCGATGTTCGGCTTCCAGCGCACCGGCGACGGACTGTGGGCAGCGGCGGACCAGATGGCACGGGGGTTCATCCTCGGCGCGACGGCGGGCCGCACCACGCTCAACGGCGAAGGCCTACAGCACGAGGACGGTCATTCAGTCCTGCTGGCCTCCACCAACCCGGCCGTCGTGCATTACGACCCGGCGTTCGCGTTCGAGGTCGGGCACATCGTGCGTGACGGGCTGCGGCGGATGTACGGCGAGAACGCCGAGAACATCTTCTACTACCTCACCGTCTACAACGAGCCCTACGTCCAGCCCGCCGAGCCGGAGAACCTCGACGTCGAAGGCCTGCTGAAGGGCATGTACCTGTACAGCCCGATGGAGGTCGCGCCGGGCGACAACGTGCCGCACGCGCAGATCTTGGCCTCCGGTGTGGCGATGAACTGGGCGTTGGAGGCCCAGCAGCGCCTCGCCCACGAGTGGCAGGTCGCCGCGCACGTGTGGTCGGTGACGTCGTGGAACGAGCTACGTCGTGAGGCGCTCGCCGCCGACGAGTGGAACCTCATGCACCCCGACGAGGACACCCGAATGCCGTACGTGTCGCAACGGCTGAGCGAGACGACCGGCCCGGTCGTGGGCGTCAGCGACTACATGCGCGCCGTGCAGGACCAGATCGCACCGTACGTCCCCACGGACTGGGCGTCGCTGGGCACCGACGGGTTCGGGCTGTCCGACACGCGGGCGGCGCTGCGGCGGCACTTCAAGGTCGACGCGCAGTCGATCGTGGTGAACGTGCTCACGTTGCTCGCGCGACGCGGCGAGATCGGCTGGGACGTCGTCAAGCAGGCCCACGACGCGTACAAGCTCGACGACGTCACCGCGACGACCGCCGAGGAGGCCGGCGGCGAAACCTGACCTGCGTCATCGACCGGGATCTGCTGTTGCCCCGCGACGGCGGATCCTGGTCGATCACCGGGGCGGGCCGACGCCCGCGTGCATCTCCCACACCAGGATCTCCGCGTCGGACACCGCGCGCACCCGGCGACCGCCTTCGTCGGTCATGCGCGCCGCGTCGCCCTCGCCGAGCCGGCCGACGCCTTCGACGTCGACCTCGCCGCGGGCCACGTACACGTGCACGAACGGCGCCCCCGGCAGCTCGACGGCCGTCCCGGCTGCCGGCTGGGCGACGTGGAAGGCGGCTGACCGCTGGCCGATACTGATCGCGGCATCCTGGTGCCGGGCCAACCCGCTGGCCACGGCCACCAGCCCGCCCCCACCCAGTTCAGCGGCGACATCGGCCTGGGCGTAGGCCGGATCGGTCCCAGGGGTGTCCGGCGGCACCCACATCTGCACGAAGCGCAACGGTCCGGCGCGGCCGGGTGCGTCGTTGAACTCCGCATGCTGCACGCCCCGCCCGGCGCTCATCCGCTGCACCAGACCGGGACGGACGATGCCGCTGTGGCCGGTGGAGTCCTGGTGCACCAGCGCGCCCTCCAGCACCCACGTCACGACCTCGACGTCGCGATGGGCGTGCGTGGGATAACCGTGACCGGGTTGAATGACGTCGTCATTGGACATGACGAGCAGGCCGAACCCGACATTGTCCGGGTCGTAGTGCTGCCCGAACGAGAACGAATGCTGGGACACGAGGCCGTCGTCGGTGCTCACGAAGCGGTCGCGCGCACGCCGGACGACGACCTTCGCGGCCGAGGGCCGCACACGACGCGGGGACGCCATGCGTTCGAGCGTAGTGGCCGGCAGGCGCGGTGCGATTGTCCGGTCACGACAACACGCGATTGTCACCGGCGACGCCGGGCCGCGTACGCTGCCGAGCATGCGGCAACCGTCCGAGGCTGACCAGGTCAGCGAAAGCAGCGAGAGTCCGCATGCGCGAACGGTGCACCTGCTCGAACGAGCCACCGGCAAGCTCGCCACCGCCGCCATCGCGCGCATGGAGGACAAGCTCAGTTGGTATCGAGCCATGCCGGCTGAGCAGCGGTCGTGGGTCGGGCTGGTGATCCAGGCCGGCATCGCAGCGTTCGTCGACTGGTACCGCAATTCCGACGGTTCACGTCCCACGCCGACCGCCGACATCTTCGGAACCGCCCCACGAGACTTGATCCGCGCCATCAGCTTGCAGCAGACCGTCGAGGTCGTGCGCGTGGCCATCGAGGTCGTCGAGGACAACGTGGTCGACGTCGTCGGCGAGTCCGATGCTCGCGCGGTCCGTGAAGGCGTGCTGTTGTACTCCCGCGAGGTGGCCTTCTCCGCCGCCCACGTCTACGCGCGCTATGCCGAAGCACGCGGCTCGTGGGATGCGCGGCTGGAAGCAACCGTCGTCGACTCCCTGCTGCGCGGCGAGGTCGACGAGGACGTCCGCTCGCGGGCCTCGGCGCTGGGCTGGACGGCCCACAGCGGCGTCACGGTCATCATCGGACGGCCTCGTCCCGCCGAGGACGCCGCCATGGCTGATGAGATCCGCCGCAGCGCCCGCCACGCCGGCTACGACGTGCTCACCGGTGGGCAGGGCGACCGGCTGGTGGCCGTGCTGGGCAGTGTCGACGACCCCATGACGGCCGCGGCAGCCATCGTGACGCACTTCGGCCCGGGGCCTGTCGTGGTGGGTCCGCTGGTCCCGGACCTGGTGTCGGCGGCAACCTCGGCCCGCGCCGCGGTCTCCGGCCTATTGGCCGCGCCAGGCTGGCCGGACGCTCCCCGCCCCGTATCGGCCGCGGCACTGCTGCCGGAGCGCGCGCTGGCCGGCGACAGCGAGGCGCTGCATGAGCTGGTCGCCGAGTGCTACACGCCCATCGCCGAAGCCGGCCCGGTGATCCTGGAGACGTTGGCCGCCTACCTCGAGACCGGCGCGTCGGTCGAGGCCGCGGCGCGGCTGCTGTTCGTGCACCCCAACACGGTGCGCTACCGGCTGCGGCGAGTGTCGGACGTGGTGGGCTTGATGCCGACGGACCCGCGCGACTCCTACACGTTGCGCCTGGCGCTCACGCTGGGACGCATCGCGCCGCCGACGCTCGAATAAGCGGGGCTTCCGGGGACGCATCACTAGGCGATTCTCAGCGACACGAGGCGTGCATGGGTGGTGTGACAGGCAAATGCCAAGTGAACATGATCATTTGGACCGAAGCGAGGTTGTGGGAAACGGCCAAAGTTGGTGGGACGACCTTGTGATCGGAGCCGACCCCCACTACGCGCCGGTAGCCGCGAAGGTTGAAGAGTGCTCATCATCGTCGCGCCCGGTCAAGGCTCTCAGACACCGGGGTTCTTGGCACCGTGGCTGGAGGATCCCGATTTCGCGGCCCGCATCGACTGGCTGTCCGCGGTAGCCGGCATCGATCTGGCGCACTACGGCACCGAAGCCGACGCCGACACGATCCGCGACACGGCCATCGCCCAGCCGCTGCTCGTCGCGGCCGGCCTGGTCGGTGCGCTCGCGCTGTTCCCGCATCCGGCTGACGCCTTCCAACGGGTGGGTGCCGTGGCCGGGCACAGCGTCGGCGAGATCACCGCCGCGGCTGGGGCCCGGGTCATCACCGCGGAGCAGGCCATGGTGTTCGTGCGCGAACGCGGCCGCGCGATGGCGGCGGCCGCGGCCACGACCCCTACCGGCATGACTGCCGTTCTCGGTGGTGACGCCGACGAGGTCACGTCGGTGATCGAACGCCACGGCCTGACCCCGGCCAACATCAACGGCAGCGGTCAGATCGTCGCAGCCGGCACGCTCGAGCAGCTCGAAGCGCTGGCCGACGAGCCCCCGGCCGGTGCCCGGCTGCGTCCCCTGGCCGTCGCCGGGGCCTTTCACACCGAGCACATGGCACCCGCGGTCGACGTGCTGCGCAGGTACTCTCACGCGATCAGCACGCACGACCCCCGCACCCGGATGATCTCCAACCGCGACGGCCACGTCGTACACGACGGCCGCGAGTTGCTGACCCGCCTCGTCGAGCAGGTCTCGAACCCGGTGCGCTGGGACCTGTGCCAACAGACCATGGCCGACCTCGGCGTCACCGGCTTGCTCGAAGTGCCTCCGGCCGGCACGCTGGTCGGCCTGGCCAAGCGCGCGCTGCCCGGGGTCGAGACGTTCGCGCTCAAGACGCCGGACCAGCTCGACGCCGCGCGTGAGTTCGTCGAGCGCCACGGGCAGCCCAGCCCGATGGCCGACAGCCCGACATGGCGGCTGGTGGTGGCACCGGTGAAGGGCACGTTCGTGACCTCCGGCGTCGCCGTCGGCGATCAACTGGCCGCAGGTGCGGCCATCGGCACGGTGCGCTCTCTGCGCGACACTCTGGACGTCACCGCCGGCCACGGAGGTACGGTTCTGGAGTGGCTCGTCGAGGACGGCGATCCGGTCGCTCCGGGCCAACCCCTGGTCCGGCTCCATCCCGAGGCGGTGGCGGAACGATGAGGACACAGATCAGACCGGCCCGGCAGCCCCGCGCCGCGCGCATCACCGGCATCGGCGGGTACCGGCCGAGCCGAGTGATCCCGAACTCCGAGATCGTCGAGCGCATCGACTCCTCCGACGAGTGGATCCGCACCCGCTCGGGCATCGAGTCCCGCCGCTGGGCCACTGACGACGAAACCGTCATCAGCATGAGCCTCGGCGCTGCCGGGAAGGCGATAGCCCACGCCGGGGTACACCCCGACCAGATCGGCTGCGTCATCGTGTCGACGGTCACGCACCTGTACCAAACGCCGTCGGCCGCCGCCGAGATCGCGTACAAGCTCGGCACCGACCGCGCCGCCGCCTTCGACATTTCCGCAGCGTGCGCGGGGTTCTGCTACGGGCTGTCGCTGGCCTCCGACATGGTCCAGACGGGCACGGCTGAGCATGTGCTGGTCATCGGTGTGGAGCGACTGTCCGACCTGACCGACCCGACCGACCGCTCGACGGCGTTCCTGTTCGCCGACGGCGCCGGCGCGGTTGTCGTCGGACCGGCCGACGACGCCGAAGGCGCCGGCATCGGCCCGGTGGTCTGGGGCTCCGACGGCGAGAGCCTCGGGCACATCCACCAGCGTGAGAACTGGTACGACGCGCTGCACTCCCCCGACGGACCCCGTATGCCGCACCTGGTCATGCAGGGCAACCCGGTGTTCCGGTGGGCCTCGTACGAGATGCCCAAGGTCGCCCAGCAGGCCCTCGAGGCAGCCGGCATCACCGTCGACGACCTCGACTTGTTCGTGCCGCACCAGGCCAACATGCGCATCACCGACGCCATGGCTCGCCAGCTCAAGCTGCCCGACCATGTCGCCATCGCCCGCGACATCGCCCAGCAGGGCAACAGTTCCGCAGCGTCCATCCCGCTGGCCATCGAGCGCATGCTCGAGTCCGGCGAGGCGCGCAGCGGCGACCTGGCCCTCGTCATCGGCTTCGGCGCCGGCCTGGTGTACGCAGCGCAGGTGATCCGGATCCCATGACACCGACGGCTGCCGGTTTCCACGGCACCTCAGGCGCCGCTCGACGACGCGCGGGCCTACCATCAGCAGCGATCAACCACTGATCGACCGACACAGCACCAACACGACACCGAGGGGAACACCGAACAAGATGGCCAGCACTGAGGAGATCCGCACCGGCCTCGCCGAGATCGTCAACGAGATCACCGGCGTACCCGCAGGCGACGTCCAGCTCGACAAGTCGTTCACCGACGATCTCGACATCGACTCGCTGTCGATGGTCGAGGTGGTCGTCGCCGCCGAAGAGAAGTTCGGCGTGAAAATCCCCGACGAGGAGGTCAAGAACCTCGCGACCGTCGGCGACGCCGTTTCGTACATCGAGAAGGCAGGTTCCTGAAAACAGGTTCCTGAGTTGAGGCGAAGGTGACCATGAACTCCGCACCTGCCCGCAAGCGTGTCGTCGTCACCGGGCTCGGCGCTACCACGCCGGTCGGCGGCGACGTCGCGACGACCTGGGATGCCCTGCTCGCCGGGACCTCCGGCGTGCAGACCCTGACCGACGACTGGGTCGCCGACATGCCGGTGCGGATCGCCGCACGGGCTGCGGTCGACCCGTCCGAGGTCCTGCCTCGTGTCGAGGCTCGCCGGCTCGACCGATCAGCGCAGTTCGCTCTGATCGCCGCTCGCGAGGCTTGGGCGGACGCGGGATTCGAGGGGAAGTCCGACGAGGCCGGCCTCGACCCCGACCGGGTCGGGGTGGTCTGCGCCTCCGGTATCGGCGGGCTGACGACCTTGCTGTCCAACTACGACAACTTGCGCGACTCCGGCCCGCGCCGGGTCTCGCCGCTGGCGATTCCGATGCTCATGCCGAACAGCCCAGCGGCGAACGTCAGCCTGGAGCTGCGTGCCCGGGCGGGCGCGCACAGTCCGGTGAGCGCGTGTTCGTCCAGCTCCGAGGCCATTGCGTTCGCCTTGGACATGATCCGGCTCGGGCGCGCCGACGTGGTGGTGGCCGGTGGCACCGAAGCGGTCATCTCGCCGCTGCCGGTGGCGGCGTTCTCGAACATGATGGCGCTGTCCAAGCGCGAGGGCGACCCCACCAAGGTCAGCCGTCCGTTCGACGCCAACCGGGACGGCTTCGTGCTCGGCGAGGGCGGCGGCTTGCTCGTGCTCGAATCGGCCGAGCATGCCCAGGCACGCGGTGCCAAGGTCTACGCCGAGCTCGCCGGTGCAGGGATGAGCGCCGACGCCCACCACATCGCCCAGTCCGATCCCGAGGGCCTCGGCATCATCGCGGCCACCCGCAAGGCGCTGCGCGACGCCGACCTCGACGTCACCGACGTGCGCCACATCAACTGCCACGCCACGTCCACACCGGTCGGTGACGTGGCCGAGTCGGTGGCGCTCAACAGCGTGCTCGGCGAGCACGCGAGCTCGGTTCCGGTCACCGCGACGAAGTCGATGATCGGCCACTTGCTCGGCGGTGCGGGCGTCGTCGCCGCGCTGACGACCGTGCTCTCGCTGCATCATGGCCTGGTTCCGCCCACCATCAACGTGGACGACCTCGACGAAAACATTCACCTCGACGTCGTCCGCGACGAGCCACGCAAACTCGACGCCGGTCCGGTGGCCGCGTTGACGAACGCGTTCGGCTTCGGTGGGCACAACGCCGTGCTCGCTTTCCGGAGAACATGATGACGGCGCTGGCCGACCGCTCCGAGTCCGGCGCCGGAGCTGCGCGGCCGGGCAAGCCGTCACGGGACGAGGATCCCCGAAACCCGAAGCATCGTCTGGCCGCTCTGCTCGACTCCGGGTCGCTCGAGCTCATCAGCCCGGACGACCATAGCGGCATGCTCGCGGCCACCGGCACGGTCCACGGGACGCCGGTGGTCGCGTTCTGTTCCGACGCCACCGTGATGGGTGGCGCCATGGGCGTCGACGGGTGTCGCGTCGTGGTGGATGCCTACGAGCGTGCGCTCACCGACGGTGTGCCCGTCATCGGCCTCTGGCACTCCGGCGGGGCTCGGATTCCAGAGGGCGTGCTCTCCCTGCACGCGGTCGGCCAGATCTTCGAAGTCATGACCCGGGCGTCGGGCCGCATCCCGCAACTGTCCGTGGTGCTGGGTCCGGCCGCCGGTGGCGCCGCCTACGGGCCGGCGCTGACCGACGTCGTGATCCTCGGGCCCGAGGGGCGGGTGTTCGTCACCGGCCCGGACGTGGTGCGTTCGGTGACCGGTGAGAACGTCGACATGCTGCGCCTCGGTGGGCCCGAGCCGCACGAACGCCGATCCGGTGTGGTGCACGTGGTCAGCACCACCGAGCGTGAAGCGCTCGACCGGGCGCGCCACCTGGGCTCGCTACTGGGCGACCAGGGCGAGGTCGCGAGCGCCGACATCGTCGACGTCGACCTCGGCGCTCATCTACCGGAGTCGGCGAAACGCGCTTATGACGTGCACCCGATCGTCACCGACCTGCTCGACGACGGCACCGGCCTCGAGCTACACCCGAAGTGGGCGCCGAACATCACGACCACGTTGGGCCGCTTCGGCGGGCGTACCGTCGGCGTCATCGCGAACAACCCGTTGCGTCTCGGTGGCTGTCTGGACTCGACGTCAGCGGAGAAGGCCGCTCGCTTCGTGCGGATGTGCGACGCCTTCGGGGTGCCACTGGTGGTCGTCGTCGACGTCCCCGGCTACTTGCCGGGCGTGGGCCAAGAGTGGGACGGCGTCGTACGGCGCGGCGCGAAGCTACTGCACGCGTTCGCCGAAGCCAGCGTTCCGCGGGTCACCCTGGTGACGCGCAAGGCCTACGGCGGCGCCTACATCGCCATGAACTCCCGGGCGTTGAACGCCACCCGGGTCCTGGCGTGGCCGACGGCTGAGGTGGCGGTCATGGGTGCGGTCGCGGCCGTCCGGCTGCTGCATCGCCGCAAACTCGCCGAGATTCATCCGGACCAGCGCGCACAGGTCGAGGCCGAGCTCGCCGAGGAGCACCAGCGGATCGCCGGCGGACTCGACCGCGCCGTGGAGCTTGGCGTGGTGGACGAGGTCATCGAACCGGCCGCCACGCGTACGGCGCTGGCCAGAGCCATCGCCGAGGCGCCCCCCAGCCGCGGTGGGCACGGCAACATTCCGCTCTGAGCTGGTTACCGGCAACCCGTGCCGTGGCTCCGTATCGCGGCCGGAGCAGAGCGGGCCCGTTCCGAAGTCAGTCACACCAGAT
>JAJYTA010000003.1 GCA_021793295.1 Actinomycetes bacterium | reverse complement strand
GATCTGGAGCGCACCGAGCTCGACGTCGTGGGAACCGGTGACTTCGCGGCCTACGGGGTGCCGCGGCAGGTCGCGCTGCCCGGACACGCAGGCGACGCTGCGTCCGGCTCGGTGCTGGCTTCGGCGATGCCGTTGTCACTGTGCGTGGGAGCGTGGTTGCTCGAGCGCGACGGCTGGCCTGGGCCGGTGGCGGGCACGGTCGTGGCGCGAACGGCCGGCCCGGACGACTGTGTGCGCCTGGGCGCGGAGGTGGCCGAGCGGGACGAGCGCGTGGCGTTGCTGGTGATGACCGATGGCGCGCCCGGCCACGATGCTGACGAGACACCGCAGGTTCGCTCGCGCGCCGGTGCCCATCACCTCGCCTTCGTGGGAGCCCTCGGCAGCGGTGACCCGCGGCAGATTCTCGCCCTCGATGCCGCCGCGGCTGCCGCGGCGGGTGCGCACGGGCTGAATGCGCTCAACGTCTTGGCCGGGGCTGCGGTCGACACGGTCTTCGATGCCGACGTCCTCTACGACGCGGCGCCGTTCGGCGTGGGTTACACGGTGGCCGTATGGGAGCGGCACGGCTGAGCCGCACCGCTCCCATCGCCTGGTCGTGCCCTCAGCGCGGCTGGTCGTCCGCGCCACCGGGCCGAGAGTCGCCGTCTTGTTGGGTGTCGTCGTCGAAGCGGTCGGCGTAGTCCTTCGCCTTCTGCGCACCGGAGTCGAGCTTGTCGGAGTACTTGCCTCCAGTCTTGTCGTCGACGAAGTCCTTCGCCTTGTCGATGCCTTCGTCGACCTTGTCCCCATGCCCGGACAGGGCGTCGGTGATCTTGTCCTTGAACTTGCCGAAGCCCATGATCAAACCGTCCCCTTCGTGTTGACTCAGGCCCACTAACCCTCGGCTGAGGTGTGATCTGCCCTACAGCCTTGATACTCCCCACAGCAGGGCTGTGCAACGAGTTCGCCGAGTTCAGACGCGGTTTACGCAGGGCAGGAGTCCATGGTGAGCAGGCGATACGCAATGAAAAGGTGGTTTCTTATTGCGCAACCGTTGCGCAATAAATAACGCGATCGCGATTCTGCAGAACGTCCCGACTATACAGCACCTGTGTCGACTGGAGATTTGACCCGCTGACCATCTGGGTGATCTTCGTGTATTCGGTCGGACAGTTCCGTAAATCCGCTGGTCAGCGCAGAAAATAACCCAGATCTTGCTATCTCGATTCAGACCCCTTAACTTAGTGGGTGGTACGTTGGACCCGCCGGAAGGCCGAGGTCCTCAGGCGTACCGCTGGTGGCCGCCAGTTTGAGTCGACGGTTGTCGGGCCATGTGCGGGCTCATGAACGCCTGCGCCGCGGGCATTTATTCTGCGGTTCCTGACGTGCCGGCGGACCGGTATCGGCGCAATGACGCGCCGGTCACGATGTGTAATTTTGCCGCGCGAACACGTGGGAGTGTTGTATGCCCGGAAGCGAACAGGTAGGCCTCGACCATGCGCCGTCGCTGGATGAGTCATCTGCTGACCGCGGCGGCACCGACCAAGACTTCGGCAGCAATCCACTCGAAGTCCGAACCACCGACCACTACAAAGAGGAGTACGTCACCGGCTTCGTCGAGAAGTGGGATGCACTGATCGACTGGAAGAAGCGCTGGGAGAGCGAAGGCACCTTCTTCATCGATCAATTGCGCAAGCGCGGTGTTCGCAAGGTCCTCGACGTCGCCACCGGCACCGGTTTCCATTCGGTCCGGCTGCTCGAAGAGGGCTTCGAGACGGTGAGCGCCGACGGCAGTCCGGAGATGCTCGCCAAGGCGTTCGCCAACGGCCTGGAGTACGGCGGGCACATCCTGCGCGTGGTCCACGCAGACTGGCGCTGGCTCAACCGCGACGTGCATGGCGAGTACGACGCCATCGTCTGTCTCGGTAATTCCTTCACTCACCTGTTCTCTGAACGCGACCGTCGTAAAGCACTCGCGGAATTCTATGCGATGCTCAAGCACGACGGTGTGTTGATTCTCGATCAGCGCAATTACGACTCGATTCTTGACGCCGGCTTCTCGAGTAAGCACACATATTACTACTGCGGCGAAGATGTTTCCGCCGAGCCGGAATATGTGGACGAGGGGCTGGCGCGATTCGTCTACAAATTCTCGGATGACGGTTCGCAATACCACCTCAACATGTACCCGCTGCGCAAGGACTACGTTCGTCGTCTCATGCGCGAAGTCGGTTTCCAGAAGGTGGAGACGTTCGGCGACTTTCAGCAAACGTACGCCGACGACGACCCGGACTTCTTCATCCATGTGGCCGAGAAGGCCTACCGTCGCGATGACGAACTGACCGACCTGTACTCGACGGCGGTGCACACCGCTCGCGATTACTACAACTCTTCCGACGCCGACAACTTCTACGCCATCGTCTGGGGTGGCGAAGACATCCACGTCGGCACGTACGAGCACGAGAACGAGGACATCGGGGTCGCCAGCCGCCGCACCGTGGCCACGATGGCCGAGGCGGTCGAGCTCGATTCGTCCACGAAGGTGCTCGACGTCGGTGCCGGGTTCGGCGGCGCGGCGCGCTACCTGGCGAAGACGTTCGGCGTTCAGGTGACGTGCTTGAACCTCAGCGAGGTCGAGAACGACCGCAACCGCGAGCTGAACCGCGCCCAGGGTCTGGAGCACCTGATCGATGTGGTCGACGGGTCGTTCGAGGACCTGCCCTTCGAAGACAACGCCTTCGACGTCGTCTGGTCGCAGGACGCCTTCCTGCACAGCGGAGAGCGCGTGCGGGTGCTCGAAGAGGTGGTCCGGGTCCTCAAGCCCGGTGGTCAGGTCATCTTCACCGACCCGATGGCCGCGGACGGGTGCCCGACGGGCAAGCTGACGCCGATCCTGCAGCGGCTGCAGTTGGACACGATGGCCTCGCCGTCGTTCTACCAGCGTGAGTTGTACCGCCTGGGCCTCTCCGACGTCGAGTTCAACGACCAGACCGCCAATCTCGCCCGGCACTACCAGCGTGTGCTCGAAGAGACCGAGCGCCGTGCCGACGAGCTGGCCGGCAATGTGAGTGACCAGTACCTGGACCGGATGAAGACCGGCCTGCGGCACTGGGTCGACGGTGGCAACGCCGGCAACCTGGCTTGGGGGATCTTCACGGCGCGAGGCTGACCCCACGTGGTCGACGGTGGCGGCCGGCGCGAGTCACACTCGTGTCGGGTCGCCACCGGTCGACGAGTGGAACCCGCCAGCAGGCGGTGACATGAAAGCGCAACTGGTGTCGCAGGGATTGCGGCCACGGACCGCACGCCGGTCCGGACGACACGACGACCGAGCGCAGTGAGCGCCCGAGCATGCGAAGGATGACTGCCAGATGACATTTCGACGACTGTTCACCAGCGAGTCGGTGACCGAGGGCCATCCGGACAAGATGGCGGACGCCATCAGCGACTCCATCCTCGACGCGCTGCTGGCCAGCGACCCGAAGTCGCGGGTCGCGGTGGAGACCCTGATCACCACCGGGCAGGTCCACGTCGCCGGTGAGGTCACGACCGAGGCCTACGTCGACATCCCGCAGATCGTGCGCGATCGCATCCTCGAGATCGGCTACGACTCCTCGGCGAAGGGATTCGACGGCGACTCCTGCGGCGTCAACGTCGCCATCGACGCGCAGTCGCCGGACATCGCGCAGGGCGTCGACACCGCTCATGAGAAGCGGGTCGAAGGTTCGACCGACGAGATCGCCGCGCAGGGCGCGGGCGACCAGGGCCTGATGTTCGGCTACGCCTGCTCCGACACCCCGGAGCTGATGCCCCTGCCCATCGCGCTGGCCCACCGGCTGTCGCGCCGGTTGACCAACGTGCGCAAGAACGGCGCCCTGCCGTACCTGCGCCCCGACGGCAAGACCCAGGTGACCGTCGAGTACGACGGCGAGCGCGCCGTGCGCCTGGACACCGTGGTCGTCTCCAGCCAGCACGCTGCCGACATCGATCTCGAGCAGATGCTCACCGTCGACATTCGCGACCAGGTGATGGCGCCGGAGGTCGAGGGCCTCGAGCTCGACACGTCGAACACCCGCCTGCTGGTCAACCCGACCGGTCGGTTCGTGACCGGCGGCCCGGTCGGCGACGCCGGCCTGACCGGTCGCAAGATCATCGTCGACACCTACGGCGGCATGGCCCGGCACGGCGGTGGCGCGTTCTCGGGCAAGGACCCGTCCAAGGTGGACCGCTCCGCGGCGTACGCCATGCGGTGGGTGGCCAAGAACGCGGTGGCCGCGGGGCTGGCCGAGCGCATCGAGGTCCAGGTCGCCTACGCCATCGGCAAGGCTGCTCCGGTCGGTCTGTTCGTCGAGACGTTCGGCACCGAGGCCGTGGACCCGGCGAAGATCCAGCTCGCCATCGAAGAGGTGTTCGACCTGCGCCCGGGTGGCATCGTTCGTGACCTGGATCTGCTCCGCCCGCTTTATGCTCAGACAGCGGCCTACGGCCACTTCGGCCGCGCTGACGTGGACCTTCCGTGGGAGCGCACCGACCGGGTCGAGCAGCTGCGTGAGGCGGCCCGCGTCTGACGCCACCCCGGCCCCGACCGCCAGACGTGACCGTAGGCCAGACAGCCTGAGGAGGCTCGCCCGTGCGAATCGCAGTGACCGGATCGATCGCCACCGACTACTTGATGGTGTTCCCGGGGAAGTTCACCGACCAGCTCGTCGCCGACCAGCTCGAGCAGGTGTCGTTGTCCTTCCTCATCGACCGCCTCGACGTCCGCCGGGGCGGCGTCGCCGGCAACATCTCGTACGGGTTGGGGAGCCTCGGCCTGCGCCCCGTGCTGGTCGGTGCCGTGGGCGCGGACTTCGACGAGTACCGCGCCTGGCTCGACCAACACGGCGTCGACACTCGCGCGGTGCACGTGTCCGACACCCAGCACACCGCGCGATTCCTCTGCACCACCGACAGCACGAACAACCAGATCGCGTCGTTCTACTCCGGTGCCATGTCCGAGACGCGCAACATCCAGTTGACGTCGGTCATCGACCAGGCCGGTGCACTCGACCTGGTGTTGATCGGGGCGAGCGACCCCGAGGGCATGATCCAGCACACCGAGCAGTGCCGCGAGCTCGGCTTGCCCTTCGCCGCGGACTTCTCTCAGCAGATCGCTCGGATGGAGGCCACCGAGGTCGCCAAGCTCGTGCCCGGGGCGGCGTACCTGTTCACCAACGAGTACGAGGCCGGGCTGCTGCTCGAGAAGACCGGGTGGACGCGCGACGACGTGCTGGCCCAGGTGGGCACGTGGATCACCACGCTCGGTGCCGCCGGCGTGCGCTACGAGACGCGTGATGCCGACCCGGTCACGGTTCCCAGCGTGCCGGCCAAGCAGGAAGTCGATCCCACCGGTATCGGCGACGCCTTCCGGGTCGGGTTCTTCGCAGCGCAGTCCTGGAAACTGTCGATCGAGCGGTCGCTGCAGTTCGGCTGCCTCCTGGCGACCACCGTGCTCGAGACGCTCGGGCCACAGGAATACCGCATCGACGCTGACGCCTTCGTCCGGCGCCTGGCTGATGCGTACGGAGAGGAATCCGGCGCCGAGCTCAAACCGTTCCTAACAACGGGTTGATCAGCGATGATGATGAGTAGGCCCACTGAAAGGAGCACGGTGCAGTCATCGGCGTTCTTGGATGCCCTGAACGAGCGGATACTCGTGGCCGACGGTGCCATGGGCACGATGTTGCAGGCTCACGACCTGAGCCTGGACGATTTCGACGGTCTCGAAGGGTGCAACGAGATCCTCAACGTCACGAGGCCGGACGTCGTGCGTTCGGTGCATCGCGGGTTCCTCGAGGTCGGCTCGGACCTCGTCGAGACGAACACGTTCGGCGCCAACTGGGCCAACCTGGCCGAGTACGACATCGCGGACCGGATCTACGAGCTGGCCGAGGCCGGCGCCCGGCTGGCGCGAGAGGTGTGCGACGAGTTCACCACCGCTGACAAGCCTCGGTTCGTACTCGGTTCGGTCGGACCCGGGACGAAGCTGCCCACGCTCGGTCACGTCAGCTATGCCCACATCCGCGACGCCTACATCGAGCAGGTGCGCGGCATGCTGGCCGGAGGTATCGACGTCGTCCTGGTCGAGACCAGCCAGGACCTGCTGCAGACCAAGGCCGCCGTGCTCGGCGCCAAGCGGGCGATGGCCGCCGAGGGACGCACGGTGCCGATCGTGGCCCAGGTGACCGTCGAGCTGACCGGCACCATGCTGGTCGGCAGTGAGATCGGTGCGGCGCTGACGGCCCTGGAGCCCCTCGGTATCGACATGATCGGCATGAACTGTGCCACCGGGCCGGCTGAGATGGGTGAGCACTTGCGCTACCTGTCGCAGAACGCCCAGGTGCCGATTTCAGTGATGCCGAACGCCGGGCTTCCCGAGATCGGTAAGGACGGCGCGGTGTACCCGCTGCAGCCGGACGAACTGGCCGAGGCGCTCACCGGCTTCGTCAACGACTACGGCGCCCGGATGGTCGGCGGTTGCTGTGGCACCACGCCCGAGCACCTGCGTGCGGTGGTCGACGCGATCGCTGACGCGTCGCCGGCCACTCGCCAGCCGAAGTACGAGGCGTCGGTCTCGTCGGTCTACCAGTCCGTTCCGTTCCGGCAGGACGCCACTGTCCTGATGATCGGTGAGCGGACGAACGCCAACGGCTCGAAGGCCTTCCGCGAGGCGATGGCCGAGGAGCGGTGGGACGACTGCGTGGAGATCGCCCGGGCACAGACCCGCGAAGGCGCGCACATGATCGACCTGTGCGTCGACTTCGTCGGCCGCGACGGTGTCGCGGACATGTCCCAGCTGGCCTCCCTGCTCGCCACCGCCTCGACCCTGCCGATCATGCTGGACTCCACCGAGCCCGAGGTCATCGAGGCGGGCCTGGAGCGCATCGGCGGCCGGTGCGTCATCAACTCGGTGAACTACGAGGACGGCGCCGGTCCGGGCTCCAGGTTCCAGCGCGCGATGACCATCGCCTCCGAGCACGGTGCTTCGGTCGTGGCGCTGTGTATCGACGAAGAGGGCCAGGCCCGCACGGCGGAGTGGAAGGTCCGGGTGGCCGAGCGCCTCATCGAGGATCTCACCACCAACTGGGGCCTGGGGGTCGAGGACATCATCGTCGACACCTTGACCTTCCCCATCTCCACCGGGCAGGAAGAGGTTCGTCGAGACGCGATCGAGACCATCGAGGCGATCCGGACCCTGCGTGAGAAGTACCCCGGCGTGCAGACCACGCTCGGTGTGTCCAATGTGTCGTTCGGGTTGAACCCTGCCGCTCGCCAGGTCCTCAACTCGGTGTTTCTCAACGAGTGCGTCGAGGCCGGGTTGACCACGGCCATCGTGCACGCGTCGAAGATCCTGCCGATGGCGCGGATTCCCGACGAGCAGCGCGAGGTCGCGCTCGATCTGGTCTACGACCGGCGGCGTGAGGGCTACGACCCGTTGCAGAAGTTCATGGAGCTGTTCGAAGGGGCCACGGCGTCGTCGAACAAGGAGTCGCGGGCCGAGGAGCTGGCCGCTCTGCCGTTGAACGAGCGGCTCGAGCGGCGGATCGTCGACGGAGAGCGCAACGGTCTCGAAGCCGACCTGGACGAGGCGATGAAGGAGCGCAAGCCGCTCGACATCGTCAACGACACCCTGCTGTCGGGGATGAAGACCGTCGGCGAGCTGTTCGGCTCCGGCCAGATGCAGTTGCCGTTCGTGCTGCAGTCCGCCGAGGTCATGAAGGCCGCAGTGGCCCACCTCGAGCCGCACATGGAGAAGGAGGACTCCAGCGGCAAGGGCAAGATCGTCCTGGCCACCGTGAAGGGCGACGTCCACGACATCGGCAAGAACCTCGTCGACATCATCCTGTCGAACAACGGTTACGACGTCGTGAACCTCGGCATCAAGCAGCCCATCAACACCATCATCGAGGCTGCTGACAAGAACCAGGCCGACGCCATCGGCATGTCGGGGCTGCTGGTCAAGTCGACGGTGGTGATGAAGGAGAACCTCGAGGAGATGAACGCCCGCGGCGTGGCCGAGAGCTGGCCCGTGCTGCTCGGTGGTGCTGCGTTGAACCGCTCCTACGTCGAGGACGACCTGGCCGAGATCTACCAGGGCGAGGTCTCTTATGCCCGCGACGCGTTCGAGGGCCTGCGCCTGATGGACTCGGTCATGGCCCGCAAGAAGGGCGGGGTCATCGAGGCCGACCCCGAGGTCGAGGCCAAGCGGGCCGAGCGCAGGGCGCGGCGAGAACGCTCGAAGAAGATCGCTGAGGCTCGCCGCGAGCAGCAGGAGCCGGCCGACGAGCTGCCGGGCGGTCGGTCCGACGTGGCGGCCGACGTCCCCGTGCCGACACCGCCGTTCTGGGGTTCGAAGGTCGTGCGCGGCGTCCCGGTGGCCGATTACTCGGCAATGCTGGACGAGCGCGCGACGTTCCTCGGCCAGTGGGGCCTGCGTGGCGCCAAGGGCGGTGACGGGCCGAGCTACGAGGAGCTCGTCGAGACCGAGGGACGGCCGCGGCTGCGGGCCTGGATCGACGAGCTGACCACGCGGGGTGTGCTGGCCCACGCCGCCGTCGTCTACGGGTACTTCCCGGTGGTCTCCGAGGGCAACGACCTGGTCGTGCTGGAGTCGCCGACGCCCGACGCCGCCGAGGTCCACCGGTTCAGCTTCCCCCGGCAGCGCCGCGACCGGCGGTTGTGCTTGGCCGACTTCTACCGCTCCCGCGAGCTCGCCGTCGAGAAGGGCGTGGTCGACGTCCTGCCGCTGCAGCTGGTGACCATGGGCCAGCCGATCGCCGACTTCGCCGGCGAGCTGTTCGCGTCGAACTCCTACCGCGACTACCTCGAGGTGCACGGCTTGGGCGTGCAGCTCACCGAGGCGCTGGCGGAGTACTGGCACCGCCGGGTGCGCGAAGAGCTCCGCTTCGACGGCGACGTCCCGGTGTCCGCCGAGGACGCCGACGACGTCACCGAGTTCTTCCGGTTGGGCTACCGGGGTGCGCGTTACTCTCTGGGGTACGGCGCATGCCCCGATCTGGCGGACCGGGAGAAGATCGTCGCCCTCCTCGAGCCGGAACGAATCGGGGTGAAGCTCTCCGACGAACATCAGCTCCACCCGGAGCAGTCGACCGACGCCTTCGTGGTGCATCATCCGGAGGCCAAGTACTTCAACACCTGACTCGACGCGGCAGCCCGCGACCCGGGCCGGCCGAGTCCCGGCGGGCAGGTGCCACGGACCAACCACCGTCTACTCGAGGAGCCACCGACCTATGTCCACCGACAAGTTCCGCAGTCTCAACGGCATCGACTTCGCCGTTGCAGACCTGTCCCTGGCTGAGTTCGGGCGTAATGAGATCCGGCTGGCCGAGCACGAGATGCCCGGCCTGATGACGCTGCGGCGCGAGTACGCCGAGTCCAAGCCGCTGCTCGGCGCCCGGATCTCCGGCTCGCTGCACATGACGATCCAGACCGCCGTGCTCATCGAGACGCTCGTCGCGTTGGGTGCCGAGGTGCGCTGGGCCTCGTGCAACATCTTCTCCACCCAGGACCACGCCGCCGCGGCGGTCGTCGTCGGCCCGAACGGCACGACCGAGGCGCCGGCGGGTGTCCCGGTCTTCGCCTGGAAGGGCGAGACGCTGGAGGAGTACTGGGCCTGCACGGAGAAGATGCTGACCTGGCCCGAGCTGGACGGGCCGAACATGATCCTCGACGACGGTGGCGATGCCACCCTCCTGGTGCACAAGGGCGTCGAGTACGAGAAGGCCGGTGCCGTCCCGTCCGCGAACGACGACGACCCCGAGGAGTGGAAGGTCATCCTGGGCGTCCTGCGTTCGTCCATCGCGGCCGACGCCTCCAAGTGGACGACCGTCGCAGCGGGCATCCGCGGTGTCACCGAGGAGACCACCACCGGTGTGCACCGGCTCTACCAGCTGGCCGAGGCCGGCGAGCTGCTGTTCCCGGCCATCAACGTCAACGACGCGGTCACCAAGTCGAAGTTCGACAACAAGTACGGCTGCCGGCACTCCCTGATCGACGGCATCAACCGCGCCACCGACGTCCTCATCGGCGGCAAGACCGCCGTCGTGTGCGGTTACGGTGACGTCGGCAAGGGCTCGGCGGAGTCGCTTCGCGGCCAGGGCGCCCGGGTCATCGTCACCGAGATCGACCCGATCTGCGCCCTGCAGGCCGCCATGGACGGCTACGAGGTCACGACCCTCGACGACGCCGTCGACCGCGCCGACATCGTGATCACCACCACGGGCAACAAGGACGTGATCACCCTCGAGCACATGCTGAAGATGAAGCACCAGGCCATCGTCGGCAACATCGGCCACTTCGACAACGAGATCCAGATGGCCGAGCTCGAGCGGTACCCGGGCATCAAGCGCACCACCATCAAGCCGCAGGTCGACGAGTGGACCTTCCCCGACGGCAAGTCGATCATCGTGCTGTCCGAGGGCCGGCTGCTCAACCTGGGCAACGCCACCGGGCACCCGTCGTTCGTCATGTCGAACTCGTTCTCCGACCAGACGATCGCCCAGATCGAACTGTTCACCAAGCCCGAACAGTACGACCGGCAGGTCTACGTGCTGCCCAAGCACCTTGACGAGAAGGTCGCTCGCATTCACCTCGAGGCGCTCGGCGGCAAGCTCACCGAGATGACCAAGGACCAGGCCGACTACCTGGGTGTGCCGGTCGAAGGCCCGTACAAGCCGGATCACTACCGCTACTGATCTCTCTCCCGCCGGCCGCCGGCCGGCCCGCGTGATCGTCGGCGCCCTTCCCGCAGTACGCGGGAAGGGCGCCGGCGATCTTGTTGTCGCCGGTGCCAGCCGCGGTTGGGTGCGAGCACGTCAGCCGACGTACGGGCGCCACCGTCGCCTACGTCGATCAACGTAGGTCATCACCCGCATCTGGCGGACGCGTCCGGCCGGGCCGATGCGTCAGGCTCACAGCCATGCCATCCGCACCATCGCAGATGGCAGGAGCGAAGGAGCTTCGATGCCGCGCAACCAGTGGGTGCTGAGCGAGCGATGCGAGCGGATCGTCGCCGCAGAGCTCGATCGCCTGCGCCGCCGCCTACCTGAGTTGGGTCCGCAGGAACTCGACGTCGTCACCGAGACGCTCGAGCGAGTCAGCGACCAGTTGGTGATGGTCCCGGTACGGCGGCACCCGCAGTACGAGGACGCCGTCGAGGCTCTTTTCGCCGTTCCGGCCGACACGACGCGGAGAGACCATGAGCGACCCAGCTGACACCAGGACCGATACCCGCCTCGACGACACGCATCGCATCAGCCGGGTTCGCACAGCCGCGCTGGCAGTGTTCCGAGTGCTCGCCTTCGTGACGCTGGCCGCGGTGGTCGTGCAGATCGCCTTCGCCGGTCTGGGCGCGTTCGGCGCGAGTTTCGACCCGCACCGTGACCTCGGCACCGCCATTGGCGCACTCATCCTGCTCCTACTGGTCGTGATGCTCGTCGCGCGATCGAGCCGAACTGCCGTACTGCTGACCGCGCTGCTCGTCGTGCTGGGGATCGTGCAGTTCGCCTTCGCCCGCCTGGGCGACGACACCGATGCGTGGTTCGGTGCGCTGCACGCGGTCAACGCGCTGGCGATCATGGGCGTCACCGCGCGCCTGGCCACGTCGGCCCGCGGCGCGGTGTACCGGCGTGTGGCGCGACGATGACGACGATGTCGCGGCGTGGCTTCCTCCGGGCGGCCGGTGGGCTGGCGTTGGCCGGTCCTGTCCTGGGCAGCTGTTCGCTGTCCGAGGTCGGCGGGGTCACCGGTGTCGTGGTGGACAGCGAACTCGACCTACCGGAACCGTTCCAGGTGGCGTTGCCGATTCCGCCGGTACTCCAACCGGTTCGGCGCGACGAGACCACGGACTACTACGAGATCGTTCAGCGCGAAGCCGCTCGAGAGACCCTGCCCGGGCTGCAGACCCCCGTGTGGGGCTACGAGGGCAACTTCCCCGGCCCGACGATCGTGTCGCGGAGCGGGCGGCGAACCGTCGTACGGCACACGAACCGGCTGCCCGTGCCGACCGTGGTGCACCTACACGGCGGGCGCACCCCGGCCGACAGCGACGGCTACCCGATCGACCTCGTCCTTCCGCCCGGGAGCGAGGCGGAGATGTACGGCCACCACGCGGAGATGGTGGGCGAGGTGTCACACGGTTTTCGCGACTACGTCTATCCGATGCAGCAGCGCGCCGCGACGCTCTGGTATCACGATCACCGGATGGATTTCACCGGCCCGGCGGTGTGGCGCGGCCTCGCGGGGTTCCACCTCGTCGTCGACGACGAGGAAGAGTCGCTGGGGCTGCCGGCCGGCGCCAACGACATCCCACTGATGATCTGTGACCGTTCGTTCGACTCCGCCGGTGCGTTCCGGTACCCGGCCCGCGATCCGTCGCTGACCGGCGCGCCCGGGGTCACCGAGGACTTCATGGACGGGGTCCTGGGCGATGTCGTTCTCGTCAACGGCGCACCCTGGCCGGTGCTCGAGGTGACGGCGTCTCGGTACCGGTTCCGCATTCTCAACGCCTCGAACGCGCGCCGGATGGAACTCGCGCTCGACCCGGAGCCCGACGAGGCGCCGTTCATCCAGATCGGCAGCGACGGCGGGCTGCTCGGGGCGCCGGTACGGCACGAGAGCATCCCCATCGCCCAGGCCGAGCGGTTCGACGTCGTCCTCGACTTCACCGGACAGCCGGCCGGCAGCGAGTTCACCCTGGTGGACAGGCTCGGTGAAGGCTCGACCGAACAGGTCATGCGCTTCCGGGTGGCCGGCCCGGGCGACGGCGAGGGCGGAGACGTCCCGGATCGGCTGGCCGACATGAGTGACTTCGATGCGCTGACCGAGTCGAGCTCGGTCGCCACCCGCACCTTCGACTTCGACCAGGCCGGAGAACGCGACGGCATGTCGATGTGGACGATCAACGGCGAGATGTTCGATCCGCGCCGTGCGGATGCCGACCCCGTTGCCGGTACGAGCGAGGTGTGGGAACTGCACAGCGATCCCGCCCACCCGGTCCACCTGCATGTCGTGTCGTTCAAGGTCCTGTCGCGCAACGACGATGAACCCAAGCCCACCGACGCCGGCTGGAAGGACACGATCGACCTGGTCGAGGGGGAGCGGGCCCGCATCCTGATCCCCTTCGACGCAGAGCCGGGGCGATACGTCTTCCATTGTCATAACCTCGAGCACGAGGACATGGCGATGATGGCCAACATGGAGATCCGTTGATGGTGGTGGGACACCGGGCGCCCGATGTGGATTCGCGCACCACTGGTGCGACACTGACTGCTGTGCGCCAGAGTGATCAGCCGCCGGTCGTCGCCGTGGTCGGCCCCACGGCGGCCGGCAAGAGCGATCTGGCCGTCGACCTCGCCGTACGCGTCGGCGGTGAGATCATCAACGCCGACTCGATGCAGATCTATCGAGGCATGGACGTCGGTACGGCCAAGCTCCCGGTTGCTGAGCGGCGTGGCGTGCCGCACCACCTGCTCGACCTCTACGACGTCACCCGCCCGGCCACGGTGGCGGAGTTCCAGCGGCTCGCCCGCGCCGCGGTGGCCGATTGCCGGCGCCGCGGGGTGGTCCCGGTCCTGGTCGGGGGAAGCGCGCTGTACGTCCGGGCCATCCTCGACCAGTTCGAGTTCCCGGGGACCGATCCACAAGTGCGTGCCCGGCTGAGCGACGAATTGGCCGAGTACGGTGCACCGGCGATGCACGCGCGGCTGCGTGAGCGCGACCCGGCCGCGGCAGCGGCGATCCTGCCCACCAACGGGCGCCGGGTGGTCCGGGCGCTGGAGGTCATCGAGCTGACCGGCCGACCGTTCACCGCAACGCTGCCGCCGCGGCGTTACGCCTACGACGACGTCGTCCAGATCGGCCTGGACGTGCCTCGTCCGGTGCTCGACGAACGCATCGAGCTGCGGGTCCGGCGGATGTGGGAGCTCGGGCTCGTCGACGAGGTCCGCCGGCTGGAGGCCCAGGGCCTGCGGCAGGGGCCCACGGCCAGTCGCGCCCTCGGCTATGCCCAGGTGCTGGCGTTCCTGGCCGGCGAGTGCAGCGAGCAGGAGGCGCAGGACGAGACCGTGCGAGCTACGCGCCGCTTCGCCCGCCGCCAGCATGCGTGGTTCGGCAAGGACGAGCGCATCACCTGGCTGCCATTCGACGCCGCCGACCTCGTGGAGCAGGCGCTGGCTTACGATCGTCGATCGTGACCGGCGCCGTGCGGCGGGTACGGATCGCAGCCGGGCGATGCGCACGAAGGGAACCAGAACGTCGATGGCAACGAGCATCAGCTTCGTCAAGGGCCACGGCACGCAGAACGATTTCGTGCTGGTACCCGACGCCGACGACGTGCTGCGGGAAACACTCGACGCCGCGACGGTTCGGCGGATGACCGACCGGTACGCGGGAATCGGCGCCGACGGCGTCATCCGGGTCGTGCCGACCGATGCCGTCCCCGACTACGCGCATCTCGCTGATGCGGCCGAGTGGTTCATGGACTACCGCAACGCTGACGGCTCCGTGGCCGAGATGTGCGGCAACGGGGTGCGGGTGATGGCGCGATACCTCTGGGAGTCCGGATACGCCGAAGGCCCGGTGCTCACCATCGCCACTCGCGGCGGAGCACGGACGGTTCATGCGGAGACTGACGAGACGTTCACCGTCGAGATGGGGCATGCGCGCCCAGCGCCGACGCGGCAACTGCCGCTCGTGACCGCCGCGGGGCACACCTGGCCGGCCACCGCGGTGTGGGTGCCCAACCCGCACGCTGTGGTCTTCGTCGACGATCTGGCCGCGCTCGGACTGCTGACCGAGCCGCCGGGGATCCGCCCGGCGACGCTGTTCCCGGAGTCGGCGAACGTCGAGTTCGTCGTCGGCCATGGCGAACGGCACATCGCGATGCGGGTGTGGGAGCGGGGGGTCGGCGAGACTCGATCGTGCGGAACCGGTGTGTGCGCTGCCGCCTGGGCGGCGATGCGCCGCGACGGGGTCGGCGCCGGGTTGCCGTACACCGTGGACGTCCCTGGGGGCCGGCTCGTCGTCACCGAACGCCCGGACGGCGAGATGCTTCTGACCGGGCCGGCTGTCCTGGGCATTCACGGCACCATCGAAGTGTGACGCACATCACAGCATCCTGAGGCGGCTCCGGGACGTCTCCTTCAGTAGGAGGAGGGCGACGTGACGACTCGCGGCTGACGTACTCGAAGTCAGGCGGGCCTAGCGTTGTGAATGTGGCCAGGCTGGGTAGCCGACCCACATGGCACGTGCTGATGAGAGGCGGTGTGTCATGAGCGTGACACAGATCCAAAGACGTGAGGCCGTGCTCCAGGAGGTCGCCCGCCGAAGCGAGCGCCGCGCATCCGGGCGAGCCGAGCGGCGTGCGGCCACGTTGCGAGCGGCGGCCAAGTTGCGGTGGGCTGCGTCGACGGGAGCGAGCTACGGTCGGTCGTAGGACGTCGACCGACGAAAAACCGGGGTGACCTCGAAGTCCGAACATGGGATCGTGGATTCACAAGCCCACCCGAGTAGCGGGTCACGCCCGGTGAAAGCAGGAGAATGACCACCAGCCCACGCCGTACCTCTACAGACGACACCACCACATACGACACCTCGACATACGATCCGTTCGCCGATTTCGGCGAGCGCCTCCCGGACGTGGAGGCCGGCGCCGACGTGGAGACGACCGGTGATCTCGAGCTCGACGAGCGCCGCTCCCTGCGCCGGGTCGCGGGGCTGTCCACCGAGCTCGAAGACGTCACCGAGGTCGAGTACCGACGGCTGCGACTCGAGCGGGTGGTGCTGGTCGGGGTGTGGCCCGGTGGCGACAGTACCGAAGCTGACAACTCCCTCGCCGAGCTCGCTGCGCTGGCCGAGACCGCTGGTTCACAGGTCCTCGAGGGCCTGGTGCAGCGCCGGCAGCGTCCGGACCCGGCGACGTTCATCGGCTCCGGCAAGGTCGACGAGCTCCGCGACATCGTTCTGAGCACCGGCGCCGACACCGTCGTGTGCGACGGCGAGCTGTCCGCGTCGCAGCTGCGCAACCTCGAAGACCGCATCGGTGTCAAGGTCGTCGACCGCACCATGGTGATTCTCGACATCTTCGCTCAGCACGCCAAGAGCCGCGAGGGCAAGGCTCAAGTCGAGCTCGCCCAGCTCGAGTACCTCTCGCAGCGGCTCCGAGGCTGGGGTAGCAGCCTGTCCCGGCAGGCCGGCGGCCGCGCCGGTGGGGCGGGCGGCGGCGTCGGGACCCGTGGTCCGGGTGAGACGAAGCTCGAGACCGACCGCCGCCGGATCCGTACCCGGATGGCTCGGTTGCGGCGCGAGCTCGCCGCCATGCGCACGGCCCGCGACACCAAGCGCGCCGAGCGGCGGCGCAACGCGGTGCCGGCGGTTTCCATCGTGGGCTACACCAACGCCGGCAAGTCTTCGCTGCTCAACCGGCTCACCGACGCCGGCGTGCTGGTCGAGGACGCGCTGTTCGCCACTCTCGACCCGACGGTGCGGCGGACCCAGACATCCGACGGGCGCATCTACACCCTCGCCGACACCGTCGGCTTCGTGCGGCACCTGCCGCACGAGCTCGTCGAGGCCTTCCGGTCCACCCTGGAGGAGGTCGCCGACGCCGACTTGTTGGTCCACGTCGTCGACGGATCCCATCCCGACCCCGAAGGCCAGCTCAGCGCGGTACGTGACGTCCTGTCCGAAATCGGCGCCGGCGACGTTCCCGAGATCGTCGCCGTCAACAAGGCCGACGCCGCCGACCCGCTGGCCACCGCCCGGCTGCTGCGCAGCGAGCCGCATGCCGTCGTGGTGTCGGCGCGAACCGGCGAGGGCATCGACAAGCTGCGGACGCTCATCGAGAACGAGCTGCCGCGCCCGGCCGTCGAGATCGACGCGCTCGTGCCCTACGACCACGGCGAGTTGGTGTCCCGGGTCCACACGACCGGCGAGGTCATCTCCGTCGACCACGTCGCCGAAGGCACTCGGGTGCGTGCTCGCGTCCCCGAGAACCTCGCCGCGGCCCTCGAGGCCTACACCGTGTAAATGATCATGTTCACTTGGCGATTCCCTGCTGCACCACCCATGCACGCCTGGTGATGCAGCAGGTCGCCTCGTGGTGTCACGACGAGCGCCCGCCCAGGTGCTCAGCCAGGAACGCCTCGGCGGCGGCATAGAACCGTTCCCGGTTCTCCGGTTTCGCCAACCCGTGGCCCTCGTCCTCGAACAACAGGTACTCGTGGTCGAGCCCCTTGTCCTTCAGCGCGTTCACGATCTGCTCGGCCTCGGCCACCTTCACCCTGGGGTCGTTCTTTCCTTGCGCCACCAGCACCGGAATCCGGATCTGATCGGCCTTCGACAGCGGCGAACGCTCCCACAGCATGTCGGCCTCGGTATCGGGATTGCCCACCCGGGTGTGCATGAAGGCGATCTGCGGCTTCCAGTACTCCGGCACCGAGGCCAGCAGCGTCAACAGATTCGACGGGCCCACGAGGTCGACGGCGCAACGGAAGACGTCCGGGGTGAACGCAGCACCGGCCAAGGCTGCGTAACCGCCGTAGGAGCCGCCGTAGATGCCGACGCGATCGCGGTCGACGGCCCCGGACTCGACGAGGTGGTCGATGGCGTCGAGCAGGTCGGTGTGCATCGCTCGACCCCACTGCTTGTTACCGGCGTTGCCGAACGCCTTGCCGTACCCGGTGGAACCGCGGAAGTTGACCTGCACGCACACGTAGCCGCGGTTGGCGAACCACTGCGCTTCGGGGTCGTAGCCCCAGGTGTCGCGCGCCCACGGCCCGCCGTGGACGTTGAGGACCGCCGGTAGACCAGATCGCGGCACCTCCGGCGGGAACGTCAGGTAGCCGTGCACGGTCAAGCCGTCGCGAGCGGTGAACGAGAACGGCTCCATCTCGGCGAGGCGGTACTCCTCGAGTTCGGGGCGATGGGAGAACAGGTACGTCAGCTCCCGGGAGTCCCGGTCGAAGACGTAGTAACGGACCGGCCCATCGGAGAGCACGTCGGAGACGAGCCAGGTGCGATCGTCGCGTACCGCGCGCGACACGCCGACCTCGCCGTGCAGACGGGAGCGCAGGTGGTCGATCTCGGCGCCCAGCTCCTGGTCGAGGTACACCCACTCCTTGCGCTGCTTGACGAAGGTGACCGCTTGGGGCTCCAGGGTGTCCGGATGCATGGCCACGCCGCTGACGTCGTAGTCGGGGTCCTCGGCCAGCACCGTTTCGGCGCCGGAGGCGAGGTCGACGCGGATGAGGCGGGCGGCGTTCGCGTCGACGCTGGACAGGATGAACGCGGCCGATCCGTCCCGGCTGAAGCCGACGACGTCGGTGGCGGCGACGTCTTCGGCACTGATATCGAACCACGGCTCGTCGGTGCCGTCGTCACGACGCCGGTAGACCACCGCCCCGCCGTCCTCGGTCATGGTCAGCCCGCCGCGGATCTGGAGGTGGGAGTCGACCAGCCAGCCGGCGTAGCCGGGGTTCGTCTCCACCTTCTCCAGCGCTCGGGTGGTCAGGTCCACCCGGTAGACGTCGTGCAGCGCGGGGTCGTCGGCGTTGAGCCCGATGAGCATCGTCGTGGGGTTCCATCGGTTGTGCTCCAACACCCCGGCCGTGACCCCGGTCTGTGGCGTGAGCAGCGTCGACTCGCCGGACTCGAGGTCCAGTGCGTAGAGGCGCCAGTCCTCGTCACCATCGGTGTCCTGCAGGTACACGAGAGTGCGGTCGTCATGACAGAACATGAAGATGCGGATGCCGCGCCCGCGGTCATGGGTGACTGGCCGCGCCGCCGACGGATCATCGGCCGGGCCGACCCAGACGTTGAGCACGCCGTCGTCCGGAGCCACGAAGCCGAGCCGCGTGCCGTCCGGTGACAGGCTGGGTGAGATGCGCTCCGGGTTGCCGAACAAGACGTCCCGGGGAATCAGAGGCACCGCGTCGTAGGTCATACGGCCGATTCCATCATGGCCACGCGGTGATAACGGCCGCGCCCTCGGGCGTCCACGTGCCCGCGCGCGCCGCGCGTCGAGGGCAACCGTGCCGCACTCCGGCGTGGACGATGTGCGCGATCGACAACGTGTAACGTCTCATCGGTGACCCAGGCCGACCCCAACGTCGTGAAACTGCTGGCCGCGGCTGTCGCCTCGGTCGGGGGAGCCGAGCGACCCGGACAGGTGGCGATGGCCGAAGCCGTCCGCCACGCCATCGACAGCGGCGAGCATTTGCTCGTCCAGGCTGGCACCGGCACCGGTAAGTCGCTGGCCTATCTCGTGCCCGCGCTGTTGCACGCACACGAGACCGACGAACCGGTCATCGTGGCCACCGCGACGCTGGCCCTGCAGGCCCAGTTGGTCGATCGCGACCTGCCTGCTCTGGTCGATGCCGCCGGCGGCCTGCTGAGCCGGCCCCCGCGGTGGGCCACTCTCAAAGGGCGAGCGAACTACGCCTGCCTGCATCGCGTTCGCGATGGCGCGCCCGACGACCAAGGCGCGCTCGTCTCGGTGGAGCAGGCTGCGACCGGTCCACTCGGGCAGGAGGTCCTGCGGGCCCGCGAGTGGGCCGAGGAACAGGCGTCGTCCGGCGGTACCGGCGATCGGGACCGGCTGGACCCGGGCGTGAGTGATCGGGCGTGGGCGCAGATCTCGGTCAGTTCGCGTGAATGCCTGGGCGCCAGCCGTTGCCCGTACGGCCAGGAATGCTTCGCCGAACTGGCCCGGGCTCGCGCCGGTGAAGCCGATGTGGTGGTGACCAACCACGCATTGCTGGCCATCGATGCCCTCGAAGGCGTGCCGGTGTTGCCCGAGCATGATGTCGTCGTCGTGGACGAAGGTCACGAGCTGGCCGCCCGGGTGACGAGTGTGGCCACTGCAGACCTGTGGCCCGGGGTGATCGATCGCGCCGCGACCCGGGTGCGCTCGCACGTCGACGACGGCGACGCCGAGGAGTTGCGCACCGCGGGGGAGCGGCTCCGCACCACCCTGGCCGATGCTCCGCTGGGCCGGCTGGACGAGCTGCCAGAGCCACTGCGGATGGCGCTGGTGGACGTCCGCGATGCCGCCCGAGCCGTGCAGTCGGGGTTTGCCGCAACCGCCCGCGACGAGCGAAGTGCCGACGCCGAGTCGGCCCGGCGTGCGGCGAAGGCGATGGTCGACGAGATCTTCGCGACGGCCGAGCGAGTGTCGGCAGGTGGCGAGTTCGATGTCGTGTGGACCGAGGACCGCGACCGGGGCGGCCGCGTGCTGCGGGTCGCCCCACTGTCGGTGGCAGGCGTCCTGCGCGAGCGGTTGTTCGGGACGTCGACGGTGGTCGCGACGTCGGCGACGTTGGAGCTCGGTGGCACGTTCGACGCTGCCGCCGGGTCGTTCGGGCTGCTCGGCGAGGGTGCGCCGGCGTGGTCGGCCCTCGACGTGGGATCGCCGTTCGACTACGGGCGGCAGGCGATTCTCTATGTTGCGCGCGACCTTCCCACCCCGGGTCGCGATGGTCTGCGGCCTGAAGCCGTGGACGCCTTGGTCGAGCTGATATCCGCGGCCGGCGGGCGCAGCCTCGGGTTGTTCTCGTCGCGACGTGCTGCGATCGAGGCCGCCGAGGCGGTGCGCGCGAAGCTGCCCGACATTCCTGTGCTGTGCCAGGGCGAGGACGTCGTGGCCAGTCTGCTGCGGCGTTTCGCCGCGGACGAGCGCACGTGCTTGTTCGGCACGTTGTCGCTATGGCAGGGCGTGGACGTGCCGGGCGGCTCGTGTCAACTGGTCGTGATCGACCGGCTGCCGTTCCCGCGCCCCGACGAGCCACTGAGTTCAGCGCGTCAACGGGCCGTGGAGCGTTCCGGGGGCAACGGTTTCATGACCGTCGCGGCGAACCACGCGGCGCTGCTTCTGGCTCAGGGCGCAGGCCGCCTGATTCGTCGGTCTAGTGATCGTGGCGTGGTGGCAGTGCTCGACCCCCGGCTGGTGACAGCTCGCTATTCGAGCTATCTGCGAGCGTCGTTGCCGCCGATGTGGTTCACCACGGACCGCGCGGTGGTCACCGGTGCATTGCGTCGGCTCGCTGCGAGCGCTGCCTCGGACGACACGCGCGGTGACACCGGCGATGCGGCGGAAGGCTGACCAGCGGGCTCGTCACCACGTCGCGACAAGCCCTGCCTCCCGCCCAGAGGCCGCGACATGGCTCAGATTCGGCGCATCACGGCGACCACGCGTCCGAGGATGACGGCGTCGTCACCTGGAATCGGCTCGTACGCGTCGTTGTGCGGCAGGAGCCACACGTGTCCGTCGCGCTGCTTGTAGGTCTTGACGGTGGCCTCGCTCTCGATCATCGCGGCCACGATCTCGCCGTTCTCGGCGACCTGTTGCTGGCGCACCACGACCCAGTCGCCGTCGCAGATGGCGGCATCGATCATCGAATCGCCGGTGACGCGCAGCATGAACAGCGTTCCTTCGCCGACGAGCTCACGGGGCAGGGGGAACACGTCTTCGACGGCCTGCTCAGCCAGAACCGGACCACCGGCGGCGATTCGGCCGACCATCGGCACGTAGGACGGGATGGGCTTGCCGTCCTGCTCGGACTCGGGTGGCCGGGTGGAATCACCCGGAGCTGAGCCAGGCGGGAGCACTTCCAGCGCCCGCGGACGGTGTGGATCGCGGCGGATGTAGCCCTTCGCTTCGAGCACCCCGAGCTGATGCGCAACGCTTGACGGACTGGACAATCCGGCCGCCTGGCCGATCTCGCGCATGCTGGGCGGATACCCACGGTGGCCCACGGCGTCCCGGATGACTTCGAGTACCTTGCGCTGCCGCACCGTCAGGTCGGCCGGATGCACGTGGGTCTCGGGAAAGCTGTGCACCGAGGCTCCCTCGGACCCTGCCTCCCTGTCCTTGTCACCTTGCGTGGCCACCGCGCCACCTCCACATCGTCGTCTTCATGAAGTTTGAACCCGACCGCGCACTTAGTTCGAAAACGCTCTGCACCGTCGAGTAATGGCGCCAAGCGTAACCGCTTTCAGCGACACGATCAAACATCTGTTCGAAGATGTCTCGACTTTGTCAGTGCCGGGGTGTAGAAATTCGTACAGCCGTTCCATCGAACGGTTGTACGGACGATATCGGGAGGGTCAGACATGGCGACCACGACGGATGTATCGACGCTCGAGGCGCGCACGCGGGTCGTGATCGAGTCCCTGCCGGTCGATCTCGCCGAAGTCGATGGGCCGGCCGTGCGTCGGGTGCGTGTGGCACGTCCGGTGCCGATGGCCTGCCGCGGTTCGGCGGCGCCGAGTGTGCGCGGCGGGCGGTTGACGCGCCGAGGGCGTCTCGTGATGTCGGCGGCGTGGGTGGCCCTCGTGATCGTCGGCGTGCTCGGCGTCGTGCGCCCCTGGGCCGGAGCGGAGGGTCCTGGTGAGATTTCCGATCAGGCCACGGTGCGCATCGTTCCGGGGGACACGTTGTGGGACGTGGCCGGGCGGGTCGCGCCGGAGGCGGACCGCCGCGAGGTGGTGACCGCCATCGTCGAGCTGAACGATCTGAGCTCCGCTGGTGACATCCGGCCCGGTGACCGGCTGCGGCTGCCCAGCGAGCGCTGATCACGGCTCGGCCGGCGTCGCGCCGCGATCGTGGTGGCAGGTCGCGACTGTGGCGACATGGTTCGGGCGGTGGTGAAACCGGCCACCATGATCACGCCGCGCTGCAGGATCCGGGCGCCGCGCCCGGAGCGGCGCGCCCGGCCGTCTCGGCGGGTTGCCGAGTGACCTGCAGGGATGAAGTGCACTTTGGCGGGTGTCGCGAACGTGGTTGAAAACGTGGTGGCTGGGACGTACTGTTACCCCTATATCTAGTAGTTACACAGCTGTAAGTCGTCCACAGATTGTGGTTGAGGGTGCACAGGTTGTCCCCATCTCTTCCACAGGGCGTGAAAGGGGGAGTTGAGCGTGCACTGCCCGTTCTGCCGCCACGCCGACAGTCGCGTGGTCGACAGCCGAACCGCCGACGAGGGCACGGTCATCCGTCGGCGCCGGCAGTGCCTGGCCTGCGAGCGTCGCTTCACGACGGTCGAACAGCTGACGTTGGCCGTGGTGAAGCGTTCCGGGGCGACCGAGCCGTTCAGCCGCGAGAAGGTCATCGCGGGTGTGCGTCGCGCCTGCCAGGGACGCGGAGTCAGCGAAGATGCCTTGGCTCGGCTGGCGCAACGCGTCGAGGAGCAGTTCCGCGCCTCGGGCAGTGCCGAGATCCCCAGCCACGAGGTCGGGCTGGCGATTCTGCCGCCGCTGCGCGACTTGGACGAAGTCGCTTACCTCAGGTTCGCCAGCGTGTACCGCGACTTCGAGAGCCTCGCGGATTTCGAAGCCGAGATCGCGGCGTTGCGAGCAGATCGTGGCGGCCAGACCGACGTCCAGCACGGTGCTGAGCCGGACGACGACGCCCGGCCGGACTCGACGCTGACGGTGGCAGAACAGTAACCGGACCCACGGTCGGCGGGCAGGTTCCTCGACGGCACAACACATTTGACACCCGGTTCGGCCGGGCGGGGGAAAGATGAGGGAGTATTCATGACTGAGACGGTGAGCGGTCCGGCCCGCGGAGGCTCTGGCGGCAAAAGCGCCGGGCGATCCAAGGCCAAGGCGGCCACACGGGGACTCACCATCAACCGGATCTACACCACGCCCGGCGTGCATCCGTACGACGAGGTGACGTGGGAACGCCGCGACGTCGTCCAGCAGAACTGGCGTACGGGTGAGACGGTCTTCGAACAGAAGGGCGTGGAGTTTCCGGAGTTCTGGTCGCTCAACGCGTCCACGATCGTGACGACGAAGTACTTCCGCGGTGCAGTCGGCACCGACGCCCGCGAGTGGAGCTTGCGCCAACTGATCGACCGTGTCGTCAAGGCCTATCGCGACACCGGTGAGCGTGAAGGCTACTTCGCCGGGCCTGCCGACGCCGAGATCTTCGAGCACGAGCTGACCTGGATGTTGCTCCACCAGGTGTTCAGCTTCAACTCGCCGGTGTGGTTCAACGTCGGGACGAATGCTCCGCAGCAGGTCTCGGCATGTTTCATCCTGTCCGTCGACGACTCGATGGACTCCATCCTCAACTGGTACCGCGAAGAGGGGATGATCTTCAAAGGCGGCTCCGGTGCCGGCCTCAACCTCTCCCGCATCCGTTCCAGCAAGGAGCTGCTGTCCTCCGGAGGTACCGCCTCGGGCCCGGTGAGCTTCATGCGTGGAGCCGACGCATCAGCCGGGACGATCAAGTCCGGTGGCGCGACGCGGCGGGCGGCCAAGATGGTGGTGCTCGACGTCGATCACCCTGACATCGAAGAGTTCATCCAGACGAAAGCTCGTGAAGAGGACAAGATCCGTGCGCTGCGCGACGCCGGGTTCGACATGGACCTCGGTGGAAGCGACATCGTGTCGGTGCAGTACCAGAACGCCAACAACTCCGTGCGGGTCTCCGACGAGTTCATGCGAGCGGTCGAAGCCGGCGACGAGTTCGGCCTGCGCGCGCGGTTGACCGGCGAAGTCATCGACACCGTCGATGGGCGCAAGCTGTTCAGGAGCATCGCCCAGGCGGCCTGGGAGTGCGCTGACCCGGGCATCCAGTACGACGACACCATCAACGACTGGCACACCAATCCCGAGACCGGCCGCATCACCGCGTCCAATCCGTGCTCGGAGTACATGAGCCTGGACAACTCCAGCTGCAACCTCGCCAGCCTCAACCTGCTCAAGTTCGTCCGTGACGACGGCAGCTTCGACGGCGAGACCTTCGCCAAGGCCGTCGAGCTGATCATCACCGCGATGGACATCTCCATCTGCTTCGCGGACTTCCCGACCGAAGCCATCACGGAGGTCACGCGCGCCTACCGGCAGCTGGGCATCGGCTACGCCAACCTGGGTGCTCTGCTCATGGCCTCGGGCTTGGCCTATGACTCCGAAGGCGGCCGAGCCTTGGCTGCGGCGATCACCTCGTTGATGACCGGTGCTGCGTACAAGCGCTCGGCCGAGCTGGCCGGGGTGGTCGGGCCGTACGAAGGCTTTGCTCGTAATGCCGAGGCGCACGCCAGGGTCATGCGCAAGCACGCCGCGGCCAACGATGCACTACGCACGGTGCACTCGCTCGACGAAGACGTGCGCAAGCTGGCCACCCAGGTCTGGGCCGAGGGCAACAAGATCGGCGAGAAGAACGGCTGGCGAAACGCGCAAGCCTCGCTGCTGGCTCCCACCGGCACGATCGGCTTCATGATGGACTGCGACACGACCGGCATCGAGCCCGATTTCTCGCTGGTCAAGTTCAAGAAGCTCGTCGGCGGTGGATCGATGCAGATCGTGAACCTGACGGTGCCCCGAGCGTTGGAGAAGCTCGGCTACACCGGCGAGACCATCGAAGCGATCGTCGAGCACATCGCCGAGCATGGCAACGTCGTCGACGCGCCCGGGCTCAAGCAGGAGCACTACGCCGTGTTCGACTGCGCCGCCGGCCAGCCGCGTGCCATCGAGCCGATGGGGCACGTGCGGATGATGGCCGCCGTCCAGCCGTTCCTGTCCGGTGCGATCTCCAAGACCGTCAACATGCCGGAGTCCGCGACGGTCGAGGACATCGAGAACGTCTACATGCAGGGCTGGAAGCTCGGTCTGAAGGCGTTGGCCGTCTACCGCGACAACTGCAAGGTCGGGCAACCGTTGTCGCACGGTTCGTCGAAGGCTACCGAGAAGTCTGGGTCCGACGAGGTCGTCGTCGAGTACCGGCCGGTGCGCAAGCGCCTGCCCAAGTCGCGGCCGAGCACCACCACGTCGTTCACCGTCGGCGGCGCCGAAGGCTACATGACTGCCGGCTCGTACCCTGACAACGGCCTCGGCGAGGTCTTCCTGAAACTGGGCAAGCAGGGCTCCACCCTGGCCGGCATCATGGACGCCTTTTCCATTGCCGTGTCCATCGCGTTGCAGTACGGCGTGCCGTTGGAGACCTACGTCGAGAAGTTCACCAACATGCGTTTCGAGCCGTCCGGCATGACCGACGACCCCGACATCCGGATGGCGCAAAGCGTGGTCGACTACATCTTCCGTCGGCTCGCGCTGGACCACCTGCCGTTCGAGTCGCGGTCGGCGCTGGGCATCTACACGGTGGCTGAACGGACGCAGCAGATCGAGACCGGCGAGTACGCACCGGTCGATGACGTCGACGTGAACGATCTTCGGCAGACGCCTCAGCCGCAGGAGCGCTCCGAAGCTCCGAAGGCAGCGGAGAAGCCGGCACCGGCTGACGCGCACACGTCCGCGGAACTGCTCGAAGCGATCCAGGGCACCAGCACGGACGCTCCGCTGTGCTTCACGTGTGGCACGAAGATGCGCCCGGCCGGCAGTTGTTACGTCTGCGAAGGCTGTGGCTCCACCAGCGGCTGCAGCTGAGGTGAGCACCGAGAAACGCTGACGGCGATGCTCGGCGACAGGGCCGGGAGGCGAAGCGAGAGCCAGCCTCCCGGCCCTGTTCGTCAGAGGCGAGGAGCGACGCCGGAGATGAGGTCGGCGACCTTTCCCGGGGGAACATAGCGCGCACGAACAGCGCCACCGGCCAGTTTGCGCACGAGGTGGTCCTCGGGCAGCGGCTGCTGCGAGGCCACGAGCACCACGTTCCCGTAACGACGGCCCCGCAACTGCGCCGGCTCGGCGATCAATGCGACGTGCTCGAACACCTCCGACGCCGCGGCGGCTTCGACACGCGACTCCCGGACGTCTGCGGTGTCGGCCACGTTGCCAACGTAGGTGCCACCGTCGTTGAGGACCCGGTCCACCTCCCGGTGGAACGTCACCGTCGTCTGGTGCCTGGGCACCTGCTCGCCGTCGAAAGCGTCCCGAACCACGACGTCGGCGCCTCCCGGGGGCATCACCCCCAGGCCCTCCAGCCCGTCGGCGGTGCGTATGCGCAGACCCGGCACCGCCCGCAGCCCGAACGCCTGCCGCATGAGAGTCACGAGGGCAGCGTCGACTTCGAACACCGTCTGCCGCGAACCTGGCCGAGTCGCCGCGAGGTAACGCGCCAGCGTACAGCCGGCCCCGCCGAGGTGTACCGCGTCAACCGGCTGGCCCGGCTGGCCGAGCGCGTCGAGCACGCAGCCGGTCCATTGCATGTACTCGTAATCCAGGCGGGTAGGGTCGTCGAGGTGGATGTACGAGCTCGGCGCGCCGTTGACCAGCACCGACCACCCGCCCGGGTCGTCGCGGTCGGGTATCAGTTCGGCGGTGCCGGAATCGACGTCGTGGCGCCCGGCGAACAACTCCGGACGGGGACGGGCGTGAGCGCGAGAGCGGGACACAACCGGTAGGTTCGCACGTATGGCTGAGCGTCCCGCTAAGAACCTTCATGTCAATGCGCCGTTCCGGGCTGACGAGAGCCGGTATGACACGATGCCGTACCGGCGCAGCGGCCGTACCGGGATGCATCTTCCTGCCATCTCACTCGGGCTCTGGCAGAACTTCGGTGACGAAACCGCGCTGGCCGCACAGCGTGAAATCATCCGGACGGCATTCGAGCGCGGTGTCACTCACTTCGATCTGGCGAACAACTACGGCCCGCCTCCAGGGGCGACGGAGAAGAACTTCGGCCGCATCTTCGCCGAAGACCTGCGGCCTTACCGCAACGAACTGATCATCTCCACCAAAGCCGGCTACGACATGTGGCCCGGGCCCTACGGCGAATGGGGCTCTCGCAAGTATCTGTTGGCCAGCCTGGACGATTCACTAGAGCGGCTCGGGTTGGATTACGTCGACATCTTCTACTCGCACCGCTTCGACCCGGACACTCCACTGGAAGAGACCATGGGCGCGCTGGATGCGGCGGTGCGCTCCGGACGGGCCCTGTACGCCGGCATCTCGTCGTATTCCGCGCACCGAACCGCGCAGGCGGTGCAGATCATGCGAGAGCTGGGTACCCCGCTGGCCATCCATCAGCCGTCGTACTCGATGCTCAACCGGTGGATCGAACCCGACCTGCTCGACACGGTCGCCGAGCACGGGCTCGGTGTCATCGCGTTCTCGCCGCTGGCCCAAGGCCTGTTGACGAACAAGTACCTGGCAGGTGTGCCCGAGGATTCCCGGGCCGCCCGCGCGGGGTCGTTCTCGCCCTCGCTGATCACCGATGACGTGATCGCCCGGGTCCGGGCGCTGAACGACATCGCCGCTGCGCGGGGTCAGACGCTGGCGCAGATGGCCCTGTCGTGGGCCTTGCGCGACGAGCGGATCACCTCGGTGCTCGTCGGTGCCCGCACGCCGGCACAGTTGCTGGACAGTCTCGGCGCGATCGAGCACCTGGAGTTCAGCGCGGACGAGCTGGCGCAGATCGACAACTACGCCGTGGACGCGGGCGTGAACATCTGGGCACGGTCGAGCGAAGCGTGAACGAGACGACGAGTGGGCGGAGTGGTCAGCGTGGCTGATCGGGTGCGCCGGCATCCCCGGACCGAGGCGATCTGGACGCAGCTCAACACCGCGATGGCCAGGTTGTGCGAGGTGTCCGGGCGCAGCCGACTCGACGTAGTCGATCTGGGCGGCGGCAGCGGCACCTTCGCCGTCCCGCTCGCCGAGCTCGGCCATCGGGTCACGGTCGTGGACCCGAGCCCGAACGCGCTGGCCACCTTGCATCGGCGTGCCTCAGATGCCGGTGTGGACGCCGAGGTGGCCGGTGTGCAGGGCGACGCCGCCGGGTTGCTGAGCGTCGTCGGTGCGAACAGCGCCGACCTCGTGCTGTGTCACGGCGTCTTGGAAGTGATCGACGAACCTGACTCGGCGATGGCCGGTGTCGCGGCCTGCCTGCGCCCGGCCGGGGTCTGCAGCGTCGTGGCAGCCCAGCGCTACGCTGCGGTGTTCGCCAAGGCACAGGCGGGCCACCTCGCTGATGCACGCAGGCTCCTCGACGATCCGGACGGGCGGTGGGGGCCGTCGGACCCGCTGCCGCGCCGCTTCGACGAGCCCGGGCTCATCTCGATGCTGACCTCGTCGGGGCTGCAGGTGGTGGAGGTTCATGGTGTTCGAGTCTTCACCGACGGCGTCGCCGGGAGTGTGGGCGACGACCCCGCCGACGTGGCGGCGCTGGCCGAGCTCGAGATCGCTGCCGCGCGGCATCCGGCGTTCCGCGCGGTGGCTGCTGCGCTGCACGTCATAGCGCGGCGGAATCCTGCTTGACCGTCCCGCGATGCGCGCTACGCCGGTCGGCTTTCGTCCTTGGCTTGGTCCGCATATGCTGGTCTGTACAGCAGGTGCCCATGTAGTTCCGCGTTCATTGGAGGGGAACGGTGCCACTCTCCGATCATGAGCAGCGGCTGCTCGAACAAATGGAGCAGGCGCTCCTCGCCGAGGATCCGAAGTTCGCCACGGCGATGCGTGGTGCGGACCTTCGGCGGCGGTACCGGCGCCGTGCCGTCGTGGCCGGCCTTGTGTTCGTCGTCGGCGTGGTCATGCTCATGACCGGCGCCGTCACGCAGGTGATCCCGCTCGGAGTGGCTGGGTTCGTCGTCATGCTCGGTTCGTCGTGGTACGCCGTGACCTCCTGGAGGCGGGTCCCACTGACCGACCCCGCTGGTGCGGTGCCTGACGTGCCGGACATCAGCCCCGGATCTGCACGCCGGCAACGTCGTCCCAAGGCGACCAAACGGCCTAAGAACAGCGGAACGTTCATGGAGCGCATGGAGCAGCGTTGGCGTGATCGGCGGGAGCGCGGCTTCGGCCAGTGAACCGCTGAACAATCTTGCGCGGGCCAGCACGCTGGCCCGCGTTTTGCTGTGTCGGGCGGGCTTTCGTTCGGCGGTGGCCGATGGCGTGGGCTTCTGGTCCCCATGTGTGCCCGTGATGTGGGCCCGAGCCGACCATGTTCTGCTGCTCGGTCAGCACACGTCAGGTTCGCGATCGCGCCCCGCCTGGCAGCACGCGATTCAGTGCCGTCCGTAGGCGTTCACCGCTGGCATCGGCCCAGTCGTATCCGTCGGCGACGGCCTTGCTCGCGGCAGCCGCAGCATCTCGCAGCCGTGACGGCACCAGGAAGGCTCGCACTCGCGTCGACAGCGACATGGAGCGAGCGAACCCGCGACGTACCACCGCGGCATCCGACCGCAGGTCTGGCATCGCCAGCGCCTGGGGAGCGTAGCGGGCGCGTTCGGTCGCCGTCACGATGTCGGCGAGCGCCGCTCGGGTGTCGTCGTCGAGGTCAGCTTCGTCAGCCAGGCGTCGCGCACTCGATCGCGGCGTGTCGGCCGCATTCCACCGCAGTCCGGCGTCGCGTACCGCTTCGCGGAACTCCGCCCACGCGGCCTCGGCTGCAGCTGCCGGGTCCGGGGCCTCGCCTTCGGTCTGCCGCCACCGCCAAGCGCGGACCACCTTGGAGTGCAGCCACGGAGTGCTGACGAAGGCGACCATCAGGACCAGGCCGAGCACGGCCAGCGACCACGGGGACGACGGCCCGTCACCCGACGACCCGCCGCCACCGGCGACATCGTCGTCGGGCGTGACACCGGGTTGCGACGCAGAAGGCCGCGGCGTCGGCGACGCAGACGAGATGGACGTGTCGGTGGGCGCGTCGTCGGCCGGGATGAAGGTCCAATCCGGTGCCCGGCCGGTACGCGATGGGGGAGTGGGCTCGAAGCGCACCCAGCCGATGCCGTCGAAGTACAGCTCGGGCCAGGCGTGAGAGTCGTGAGCACGGACGAGGTAGGTGGCATCACCCTGGTAGTCACCGCCGGTGAAGCCGACGGCGACGCGAGCGGGGATGCCCAGAGCTCGAGCCATGATCGCCATCGATGCGGCGAACTGCTCGCAGTATCCGCGTCGGTCGGTCAGGAAGTCCGCGAGCGCCGTCGACGAGTGTCCCGGCTGGGACTCGATGTCGTAGATGAAACCGCCGTCGGATCGGAACCAGCTCTGCAGGGCCGCCGCCCGGGCGAAGTCGTTGCTGGCGTCCTGGGTGACCTCCGCGGCCAGGTCGGTGACGATGCCGGGCAAGTCGCCGGGCAGCTGCAGCAGCGGATCGAGCTCGTCACCGGGTTTGCCGGCCGAACGCAGCGCCTCCACGCTCGGCGCGATGTTCAACCCGGTGACCTGGTAGGTCATCGAGCGAACATCGTCCTCGGGTGACACCACGTCCAGCGTTTCGGCGTGGTATCGCCAGTCGCCTTCGATCTCGATCGCACGCGGCGGGTACGGCAGGGGGAGCCAGCGCGAGCTGTAGTTGTCGGTGACGTCGATGGTGTAGTCGACCGTCGAGGGGTCGGCCACGTCGAGTCCTTGCGGCCACGGTAGGCCGCTGTTGACGGAGTCGGGGACCGGGCGCTCGGAGGTCTTCCACTCCTGGCCGTCGAAGATGTCCAGCGCCACTGTCCGGATGTACTGCGGCTCGTCGACGGACGAGGTGTAGGTGAGGACATCGACGTTCTCGGGGCGTTGCAGGTTCTGCTGGAGGTCGACGATGGGGTTGTCGGTGCGGATGGTCTGTCCGCCGCCTCCGCTGCCGCCCCGGCCGCTGTCGAGCACGCCCTCGCTGAGGACGGGTACCACCCCGGGCACGAGAATGGCCGCAGTGAGGGCGACCGCGCTGACGCGACGTCCGTTGCGGGCCAGCGAATCGGTCTCCGGAATGCCCGAATGCGCCGCGGACGGGCTCGCCGCCCGGCCCCACGCCATGATCCGGCTGCGGCCCTCGGAGATCAACAGGGCGAGGAACGCCGCTGCCGGCGGCACGAACCACCACCACGCCAGACCTCCCGGGGTCACCGAGGCCGCGACGGCATAGCACGTCGCCAGGGGAAACCCGGTCAACGCGATCCGCCGCAGCCCCACGGCCACGACGTCCACCAGGAGCGCGACGAGCCCGGCACCGCCGACGAGCATCAGCGAGATGCCGCGCGGAACCGGGATGGGCTGCACGTAGGACGTGATGGCGTCCAGGCCCTCACCGAACACATCGACCAGGCGCGTGGCCCACGCCGTCGTGGGGATGAACCCCAGCAGGGCGACGTCACCGGCGAACAGCACGCCCAGCCAGAGCACCAGCACCGCGAGCTGCGCCACCGGAACGACGACCGCCGGAATGCCGAGCCGGCGCATCAGGAACCCGCTGGCGGCGACCGCGGCCACGGCGACAGCCGCCGGAACGAGCCAGCTGTCGTCGATCGTGATCGCCATCAACGGCAGCACCGAGGCGAGGGCCGCACCTGCAGCGATGATCACCGTCCGGGTGGAGGAGCGCGGTGTCATCGTCGTCCTCCCTCGGGCTCGTGCTCGCGTCCGGCTCGTACGGTCTCGGTCACGCCACACCCGCCTCCGGCTGGCTCGCTGCTGCTGATGGCCGCTGCAGGCCGAGGTGCTCCCACAAGGCCGCCAGGTGATCGCCGCGACGGGCGGTGATGACGTTCCAGCCGGCGCTGTTCAAGATCTGCGCGTGGTTGTGCAGCCGGGCCTGCTCGCTCTCGCGCGCGGCCATCGACGTCCACGACATGGTGTCGAGCATGACGGCCAGCGCGGCGGTCGAGCCGTGGCGGAGACTGGCCACCAGCCGGGCCTCCTGCTCGTCGAGCCGGCCGATGACGGCGATCAGCAGCCCGGTGGCGGAGTTGGCACCGGCGAGCAGATCGGGCCAGCTGCCGACGGAGGCCTCGCGTTTCGGTGCGACGACAGCCAGCGCTTCGAGCAGCGACGCGGTGGCATCACCTGCACCGCTGGCCGGGTCGTGCCACGCCGTGGAGACCGCTGCGCCGTGATCGGTGGCCAGGCGGACGGCGTAACCCCGATCGGACAGGTGGACGCCGATCGAGGCCGCGGCGGTCACGGCCCATTCCAACGAGGAGTCGACACCTTCGCCGGCGTGCCCGGCGGTTCGGTTGTCGAGCAGGACGGTCGCCCGGCTCTGCCAGGGCTGTTCCTCGCGGCGGACCATCAGTTCGCCGTGATGGGCGGTGGCGCGCCAGTGCACACGGCGCATGTCGTCGCCGGTGCGATAAGCGCGGATGGTGGCGTCCTCCTCGCCGGCGCTGGCGATGGCCCGGGGCCGGCTCTCGCCACTGCCGCTCCATTCCCCGACCAGCCGGACCGGCGGCAGCCGGTGGACGGCGGGGGTGACCACCAGGTGGCCGACCTCGCTGAACGGACGGTGGAGCTCGACCATGCCGAACGGATCGGTGACCCGGACGGTGAGCGGGCCGATGCTGTACCGGCCGCGCACGACCGGGCGCACGGTGTAAGTGACGTCGCGCCGGAACAGCGACCACACGTGATCGAGGACGAACCGCGGCCGGGTGCCCAGGGTGAACGGGATGCTGTCCTCGACGAGCAGGACCCCGGTGGCGATGCGGGCTCGATTGGAGATCTCCAGGTGCACGGTGGCCGTTTCGTCCACGGCGATGCGCGCCGGCTCGACTCGCCGCGACGCTTTGAGACGGACCCGGCTGCGCAGCGCGATCACCAGGCTGATCAACGGGACGAGCAGGAGCAGGATGCCGGCGCGGAGCAGATCACGCTCGCCCGCGAGCACCGCGGCCAGAGCCGTCCCAACGCCGATGGCGACGAAGGTCCAACCCCGCCGGGTCAGTCCGGACAGTGCGTCGCCCACGCGACTACCTACCTTGGCTCGGTTCCGGCTGGGGCACCTGCTGGACGAGGTCGGCGACGACCTCCGCCGCGCCGCGCCGCCCGATCTGCGCCTCGGCCGTGGGCAGGATGCGGTGCGCCAGGACGGGCACGGCGAGAGCCTGGAGGTCGTCGGGCAGCACGTACTCGCGGCCGTCGAGACTGGCCCAAGCCTTGGCCGCGCGCACGAGGTGCAGGGTCGCGCGCGGGGACGCGCCCAGGCGCAACTCCGGTGAGGTACGGGTCGCGGCGGTGAGGGCGACGGCGTACTGCTTGATCGGTTCGGCGACGTAGACGTGCCGGACCAGGCGGACCAGCTTGTGCACGTGAGCGGCGTCGGTGACGGGCTCGAGCGGGTCGAGACCGAGGTTGGAGCCGTGGGTGTCGATCATGTCGATCTCGTCGCTGGGCGACGGGTACCCCATGGACAGGCGCATCATGAACCGGTCGCGCTGCGCCTCGGGCAGCGGATAGGTGCCTTCCATCTCGATGGGGTTCTGGGTGGCGACCACCATGAACGGGGGCTCGAGGTGGTACGTGGTGCCGTCGACGGTGACCTGGTGCTCCTCCATGCATTCCAGGAGCGCCGACTGGGTCTTCGGGGACGCGCGGTTGATCTCGTCACCGACGACGATGTTGGCGAAGATCCCGCCGGGCTTGAACTCGAACTCGCGGCTTTCCTGATTGAACACCGACACGCCCGTGACATCGCTGGGCATGAGGTCCGGCGTGAACTGGATGCGCCGGACCGAGCAGTCGATGGCCCGCGCGATGGACTTGGCCAGCATCGTCTTGCCGACGCCCGGGACGTCTTCGATGAGGATGTGGCCCTCGGCGAGCAGGGCGGTGAGGGCGAGGCGAGTGACCTCGGGCTTGCCTTCGATGACCGAGCCGATGGCGGCCTGCACCTGCTCGGCGGTCTCGACGAGATCGGTCAGGGCGAGTTCGGCCGGGTGGTCTGCTCCCGGTGTGGCCCGGTGCCGGTGGATCAACGGTTCAGGCACGTTTCCTCCCAATGTCCCGATCTCGCCGGCGAGGTTACCCGGCTGATCGCTGAGCCCCCCGACGTGCCCTGAGTCTCGTCAGTATGACGCGAGCCAGAGGGTCAGGTTCCAGCCGACCTTCGTGAGCTGTTGCACAGAAGCCTATGTCGGCCTCGGTGGCCGCGCATCTGCCTGCCGGCCCGGATCTCGGGGGCGGGTGGGGCGTTGTGGAGCTGGATTTCGAGCTGCGAGAGCGGCCGCCGACCTCGTCTCGTCCTCGGTCTTCGAGTGTGTTCGAGCGCGCTCAGGTGGGGCGAGTGGGGCGCGTCAGGGTGCGATTGTGGTTGCAGGTGGGGGAAAGTGGCGTATGGTGGTGCCCAATGGAGTACAGCGGCCTGATCGATTCGTCCGCGAAGACGCGGCCTGGGGAGTCGGCCGGCGGGGAGGTGGGCCATGTTCCTTGGCACCCACACCCCTCGCCTGGACGACAAGGGCCGGTTATTTCTCCCTGCGAAGTTCCGGGACGATCTGGCGGAGGGCGTGGTGATCACACGAGGACAGGAACGCTGCCTCTACGTGTGGCCGCGCGCGGAGTTCGTGCGGTTCACCGAGCAGTTGCGCGCGGCGCCGTTCACCCACAAGGGCACCCGTGATTTCGCTCGCATGCTCGCGGCGGGAGCCAGCGACGAGGTTCCCGACAAGCAGGGCCGCATCACCATCCCGCCCGGGTTGCGGACCTACGCCGGCCTGGAGCGTGAGTGCACCGTCGTGGGTGCGATGACCCGCGTGGAGATCTGGTCCGAACAGGCCTGGGAGGACTACCAGGCCGAGAAGGAGCCGATGTTCGCCGACATCTCCGAGGAGGTGTTGCCAGGGATCTTCTGACCGCCGCAGGTCAGCGACCAACGGACGTACGGCGAGGTCTCCGGCCGCTCACGCCCGGTTGGCGCCACTTCCCCGGCGCCAAGCGGTACGGAGCTGGCAAGCCCGAGCGGGCGGAGACCTGGCCGTACGAACGGCACACGGGACAGGAGACGAGGGCGGCCGATGCCACAGACGGGGTACGTGACATTGGCCGGGGTCCTGTCGCCACGACTGCACGAGACACGGGGGTGTCGATGACCGAGAAGGGGCCGGTGCAGCCGCACGGGGCGTCGCACGTCCCGGTGCTGCTCGAGCGCGTCGTCGGTCTGCTCACGCCGAGCCTGGAGGCCGAAGGCAGGGTCGTCGTCGACGCGACTCTGGGCCTCGGCGGGCATGCGGAGGCGATCCTCGAGCGCAGCCCGAAGGCCAGGTTGATCGGTATCGACCGCGACGCGGCGGCGCTGGCGATGGCTGAACAGCGGCTGCGCCGGTTCGGTGAGCGCTTCACCGCGGTGCACGCCGTCTACGACCGCATCGCTGACGTGCTGGCCGACTTGGGGATCGACCGGGTCCATGGGGTCCTGCTCGACCTCGGTGTGTCGTCCCTGCAACTCGATCAGGCCGAGCGGGGATTCGCCTACGCCAAGGACGCGCCGCTGGACATGCGGATGGACCAGTCGAGCGGTCCGACGGCTGCGGACGTGCTGAACACCTACGACGCCGCGGAGCTCACCAGGATCCTGCGCACCTACGGCGAGGAGCGCTTCGCCTCCAGGATCGCTGCTGCCATCGTGCGCGAGCGGGCCAAAGAGCCTTTCGTCACCAGCGCGCGCTTGGTCGGCCTCGTTCGCGACGCCGTCCCTGCACCGGCGCGCCGCAGCGGAGGCCACCCGGCGAAGCGGACGTTCCAGGCTCTGCGTATCGAGGTCAACGGCGAGCTCGCGACACTGGAACGAGCCCTGCCGGCGGTTCTGGCGGTCCTGGCGGTGGGTGGGCGAGCCGTCGTGCTGTCGTACCACTCACTCGAGGACCGGATGGTCAAGCGGGTCTTCGCCGCCGGTGCCGCCAGCACCGCGCCGCCCGGGTTGCCCGTGGAGTTGCCCGAGCACCGTCCCAGGTTGAAGCTGCTCACCCGTTCCGAAGCGCCGACCGAGGACGAGATCGCGGCCAATCCGCGGGCGGCGTCGGCTCGCCTGCGTGCTGTCGAACGAATCCGGGAGGCTGCCGCATGAGTGCCGATCGCGCCTTCGTTCCTGCTGGCCGCCGGACGATCCCGGCGACGCGCCGCCCGACCCTGCGCAGCGTGCCCGGGGGAGTCACCCGGATGCCGCGTGCGCCGTTCGTGGTGCTGGTCCTGTCCGTGCTGGGCGTGGGGCTGATCGGGCTTCTCCTGCTGAACACGGCCATCCAACAGGGTTCGTTCGCGCTGGACGAGCTCGAGGCCGAGACCGCGGAACTGCGCGACCGGCAGACCACGCTCGCCGACGACGTCGCCCGGCGCGCCGCGCCGGACTCGTTGGCCGAAGCCGCACGCCGACTGGGCATGGTCCCGGCCGAGAATCCGATCTTCGTCGAACTGCCGCCGGCCCAACCGGCTGGTGGACGCCCATGACCGACGAGCGGTCCGGCGCGCGGCGCGGCGGCCGTACGCCGGAGGGTCGAGGCCGTCCCCGTTCCGCCGCCTCTGAAGCGTCCGGGGCGCGCTCGCGTGGCGGGACGAGCACGCCCCGGTCGGCGCGGAGCGCGGGTGGCACGACCACGCCGAGGCCACGTCCCAGTTCGTCGCGCGCGACCCCGAAGTCGCGCGCGACGCCGAAGTCGCGCCCCGCGCCGAAAAGCGCACCCAAAGCCGCACCCAAAGCCGCGCCGAAGGCGTCGTCCACGAGCAAGCGGACCACACCGAGCGGCGGACGCGGGACATCGCAGCGACGACGTGCCACACCAGCGGCCCGGCGTGCGGCACCGGAGAATCGGCGTACGGTCCCCACGGACGCGCGGACACCGAACCCGAGAACGGCGACACGCGCTCGTGCCATGCCGACGTCGAAGCCCAGCGTGCGGCGCCGACCCCGGGAGGAGGCCGGCGCGAAGGCCGGGGCCGGCCGCAAACCCCGGGCCCGGGCCGCGAAGCCGAATCCACCCCGGGCGCCGAAGCCGCGGCCCAAGCCGGCCCCGAAACCCAAGGTGCCCAAGCCCCCGCGGCCGGTCCGGCTGGCCGATCCGCGCAAGCGCCTGCGCGTCAGCCTGATCGGCGTGTGCGTGGTGCTGTCGTTGTTCGGCGGGCGGCTGGTCCAGCTGCAGGGCTTGGACGCCTCGACGTATGCGGCCACAGCCAGCGAGATCGGCCGCGACCGGTTCTCGATCAAGGCCGAGCGCGGCGAGATCCTCGACCGCAACGGCGCGGTGCTCGCGAACACTGCCGAGGCCTACGACATCGCCGTCGACCAGACCCAGGTCACCAACCCGGCCGCGTACGCGCTCCAGCTCGAGGAGCACCTCGACATCGATGCCGGCACCCTGCAGCAGAAGCTCACCGGCGACGACCGGTTCGTGTACCTGGCCAAGGCCGTGCCCGGTGCCACGTGGCGTGACATCAAAGCGCTGGGTCTGGCCGGGCTGTACGCGCACGACGCGGCCGCTCGTGACTATCCGGCCGGTGGGGTGGCCGGGAACATCGTCGGTGTCCTCGGTGCGGACGGCGTCGGGCTGACCGGCCTGGAGCAGTCGATGAACGACCTGCTCGCCGGTGAGGACGGACAGGCCTCTTATCAGTACAGCCCAGCCGGGCAGCGCATCCCCACCAGCGCCGAAGACAGCGTGCAACAGCCCGTCCCCGGTACCGGCCTGCGCCTGACCGTCGATCGTGACCTGCAGTGGTTCACCCAGCAGGCGCTGGCCGAAGCCGTCGATCACGCCGGTGCCGCGGGGGGAGCAGCGGTGGTCATGGACGTCGACACCCAGGAAGTGCTGGCGATGGCCGGGACGCCGGATTTCGACCCGAGCGAACCGGGCCGTACCGATGCCGAGGACCGCGGCAACAAGGCCGTCGAGGACTCCTACGAACCCGGCTCGGTGTTCAAACCGCTCACCCTGGCGGCGGTGGTGGAGGAAGGGCTGGCCGACGCTTCCACGGTGTACTCCGTGCCGGACCACATCAGGCGCAGCGGCGAGACGATTCACGACTACTACAGCCACGGCGAGGACCAGATGACTCTCGCCGGCATCATGGCGAAGTCGAGCAACGTCGGCACGGTCCTGGCTGCCCAAGATCTCGACAAGTCCACGTTCCGCAGCTACCTGGAGAAGTTCGGTCTCGGCACGCCGCCGGGGATCGGCCTGCCCGCAGCCACCGGAGGCATCCTGCCGAAGGAGTGGGCCGACCTCACCCGCGACAACATCGCGTTCGGTCAGGGCGTCTCGGTCAGCGCCCTCCAGATGGCCTCGGCCTACGCCACGATCGCCAACGGCGGCGTGCGTGTGGAGCCCAGCATGGTGGCGGCCACCATCGGTCCCGACGGTGAGGAGACCCCCGCCGAGCCGGGCAAGACGACCCGCGTCATCAGCGAGGAGACCGCGGCTGAGATCACGATGATGATGGAAGCCGTGATGGGCGACGACGGCACCGGCGAGCCCGCCCGGGTGGAGGGCTACCGGGTGGCCGGCAAGACCGGTACCGCGCAGCGAGTCGATCCCGATTGCGGGTGCTACGCGAAGTACAACTCGTCGTTCATGGGTTTCGCGCCGGCCGACGACCCGCAATACGTCGTGGTCGTCTCCCTGTTCGCCCCGACCAACGGAAACTCCGGCGGTGGCCTGGCCGGTCCGGCCTTCGCGGACATCATGCGATTCGCGCTCGAACAGGGTGGCGTGGCACCGTCGGGTACCGAGCCCCCGCAGGTACCACTCTTCGCCGAGTGACCGAGTAGATTGCTCTGTCGTGCCCGACCGCCCAGGACTGCGTCCCCGTCACGTGCCGCCGCGCCCGCTGGCCGAACTGCTGGCCGAGGCCCGCGTCGTCGCGACGGGCAGCGACGACAGCGTGCCGCCGGGCGCGGAACTGCCGCTGGTGACGGGCATCACGCATGACTCGCGCCAGGTCCGCCCCGGCGACGTCTACATGGCGTTGCCGGGAGCCAAGACGCACGGCGCGCGATTCATCACCGCCGCGATCGAGCTCGGCGCCGTCGCGGTGATCACCGATCCGGTCGGCGTCGAGCACGCCGACGCCGCGGCGGTGCCGACGGTCGTGGTCGACGACCCACGGGCCCGGATGGGCGAGCTGGCAGCGGCGGTGTACGGGTACCCGGCCCGCGAACTGCTGATGCTCGGTGTCACCGGGACCAACGGCAAGACCACCACGGTGTACATGCTCGACGCGGGCCTGCGCTCCGCCGGCCGGCGGACGGGGCTCATCGGCACCGTGGGCACCCGCATCGGCGACGATCAGCTCGACAGCGTGCGCACGACGCCGGAAGCCACCGACGTGCATGCGCTGCTGGCCGTGATGCGCGAGCAGGGCGTCACCGCTTGCGCCATGGAGGTCTCCAGCCACGCCATGGCCTTCGGCCGGGTCGACGGCATCGTGTTCGACGTGGTCGGGTTCACCAACTTGAGCCAGGACCATCTGGACTTCCATGCCGACCTCGAGGACTACTTCGCGGCGAAAGCAGCGCTGTTCACCGCCGACCGAGCGCGGCGAGCCGTCGTCATGGCCGACGACGAACACGGCCGGCGGCTGGCCCAACAGACATCGATCCCGACCGTCGTCGTTCGGTCCGGACCAACGGGAGCGCTGCCCCCGGACGACTGGCACGTCGAGCGAGACGGCGACACGGCGGTCCTGATCGGTTCCGACGGCAGCAAGCTCGAACTCCAGGTGCCCCTTCCCGGTGAGTTCAACATCGCCAACGCCGCGCTGGCGGTGGCGATGCTGGTCGCGGCCGACGTGCCGGCGCCGACCGCCGTGGCCGGGGTCGGCACGTGCTCGGGCGTTCCGGGCCGGATGGAACGAGTGCGCACTGACGACCCCCGTGCGCCGGTGGGGCTGGTCGATTTCGCGCACACGCCGGACGCGATCGAGAACGTCCTGCGTGCTCTGAGCTCGCGGGGGAAGCTGATCGTCGTGCTCGGCGCCGGCGGCGATCGCGACCGGGGCAAGCGGCCGCTGATGGGCGAGGCCGCAGCGCGGGCCGCGGACGTCGTCATCGTCACCGACGACAACCCCAGGTCCGAGGACGCCGCGACCATCCGCGCCGAGGTGCTGGCCGGCGCCCGGGCCGCGGCGGCGCCGGGACGGACTCGAATCGTCGAGGTCGGGGGTCGTCGCGACGCGATACGCGCGGCGGTAGGCATGACCGAGGGGAGCGACGACATCGTCGTCGTCCTCGGCAAAGGGCACGAGCAAGGGCAGGAGATCGCAGGCGTGGTGCACCCCTTCGATGATCGTGCTGTACTCCGTGACGAACTGCGGCAGTGGAGTGAGGAGAACTCCCGTTGATCCCCCTGACCCTGGCCGAGATCGCAGCGGCCACCGGCGGAAGCCTGGACTCCGTCCCCGATCCCGAGGTCCGCGTGAGCGGCCCGGTCGTCGTCGACTCCCGCGAGGTCGCGCCCGGTGGGCTGTTCGTCGCGCGAGCCGGCGAGCAGCGTGACGGGCACGACTACGCGGCGACGGCCGTGGCCGCCGGGGCGGTGGCCGTGCTGGCCGCGCGGCCGGTGGGGGTGCCGGCCATCGTCGTCGACGACACCGAGCACGCCTTCGGCCGGCTCGCCCGTACCGTCGTCGACCGGCTGCCCGAGTTGGTCGTCGTCGGCGTGACCGGATCGTCCGGCAAGACCACGACCAAGGATCTGCTCGCCCAGGTGCTCGAACCCCTCGGTCCGCTGATCGCGCCGCCGGGTTCGTACAACACCGAGGTGGGTGTCCCGCTGACCGTGCTGCGCGCCGATGAGTCGACCCGGACGCTGGTGGTGGAGATGGGCGCGCGAGGGCTCGGGCACGTCGAGTACCTGTGCGGGATCGCGGCGCCGTCGATCGGCGTCGTGCTCAACGTCGGCAGCGCGCACCTGGGTGAGTTCGGCGATCGCGACACCATCGCCCGGGCCAAGGCGGAGCTGGTCGAGGCGCTGCCCGACGACGGCACCGCCGTCCTCAACGCCGACGACCAGGTCGTGCGGCGGATGGCCGAGTCCACCGAGGCGAAAGTGGTGATGGTGGGGGAGTCGGTGCACGCCGACATCCGCGCCGAGGACGTCACGATCGGCGCCGACGGCCGCGCGTCGTTCACCATGGTGGCCCCGGACGGCACCGCGCGTGTCGCGCTTCGCCTCGCCGGTGCGCATCAGGTCGCGAACGCGTTGGCCGTGGCCGGGGTGGCCCACAGCCTGGGCCTTCCCGTCGCCGACATCGCTACGCGTCTCACCGCAGCCGAAGCGCGTTCACGATGGCGCATGGAGATCACCGAACGCGCCGACGGCGTCACCGTCGTCAACGATGCGTACAACGCCAACCCCGAGTCGATGCGCGCCGCACTGAAGACGCTGGCGGTGATGGGCGGCGATCGGCGGACCTGGGCGGTGCTGGGGGAGATGCTCGAACTGGGCGAGTCGTCGGCCGCCGAACACGAGGCCATCGGGCGCCAGGCCGCGCAGTTGGGCATCGCCCGCGTGGTGGCCGTCGGCGCGGGGGCAGCGGGCATCCATCAGGCAGCCCGGCGCGAACCTTCCTGGGCGGGGGAATCGGGTGCAGTGCCGGACACCGACGCGGCGTTCGAGCTGCTCCGCCGCGAGCTTCGAGCCGGCGACGTGGTGCTGCTGAAATCGTCGCGCGACGCCGGGCTGCGTCACCTGGGTGACCGCCTGGCCGAGGCCGGAGGAGCGTCGTGATCTCCATTCTGACCGCAGGCGTCGTCAGCCTGGTCGTCTCCATCCTCGGCACCCCGCTGGCGATCCGGCTGCTGGTCCGGCGCGGGTACGGCCAGCTGATCCGCGACGACGGTCCGACCAGCCACCACACCAAGCGCGGAACACCCACGATGGGCGGAGCGGTGATCATCATCGCCGCAGTGCTCGGGTACTTCGTGGCGCACCTGGCCCGGCTGTCCCAGCCCAGCGTGTCGGGGCTGCTGGTGCTCTTCCTGGTCGTCGGGCTCGGGATCGTCGGGTTCCTGGACGACTACATCAAGATCTCCAAACAGCGCAGCCTGGGCCTGCGCAGCCGGGCGAAGATGGGTGGCCAGGTCGCCGTCGCGGTCGTCTTCGCGTTGCTGGCGATCCGCTTCCCCGACGAGCAGGGGTACACGCCGGCCTCGCAGGCGCTGTCCGTGCTGCGCGACACGCCCTGGGTGCTGCCGACGGCGGTGTTCGTGCTGTGGGCGCTGTTCCTGATCTCCGGGTTCTCCAACGCGGTGAACCTCACCGACGGCCTGGACGGGCTGGCCACCGGCGCGGCGGTGATGGTCTTCGGCGCGTACACGATCATCGGGGTCTGGCAGTTGAACCAGAGCTGTGCGGTGGCCCCGGGACCGAGCTGTTACGAGATCCGCGACCCGCTCGACCTCGCGGTGGTGTCGGCGGCGCTGGTGGGCGCCTGCTTCGGATTCTTGTGGTGGAACGCTGCGCCCGCGAAGATCTTCATGGGTGACACCGGTTCGCTGGCGTTGGGCGGCGCGCTGGCCGGACTGGCCATCACCACACGCACCGAGCTGCTGCTCATCCTGCTCGGCGGGTTGTTCGTGGTGATCACGCTGTCGGTGATCCTCCAGGTCGGCTGGTTCAAGCTCTCCGGTGGCAAGCGGCTGTTCCGGATGGCGCCGCTGCAGCACCATTTCGAGCTCAAAGGCTGGGCCGAAGTCACCATCGTCATCCGGTTCTGGATCATCGCCGGCATGTTCGTCGTCCTGGGCCTGGGCGTGTTCTACGCCGAATGGGTGGCCGGATCGTGAGTGGCAAGATCACCTGGCTCGACGACGCCGACCGGCACAGCCCCTGGGCGCAGTTGTCCGTCGTGGTCGCCGGGCTCGGCGTGTCCGGCTACGCCGCCGCGGACGCGTTGATGCAGCTGGGCGCCCGGGTGACGGTGGTCGACGAACGCGACGGCGACGCCGAGCGCGAGCGCGGCACCATCCTTGAGGTCCTCGACGTCGACGTCCGGCTCGGCCCCGGATCGACAGCCACGCTGCCACCCGGCACCGATCTCGTCGTCACCTCGCCTGGTTGGCGCCCGAACGCGCCTCTGCTCACTGCCGCGGCCGCGGCAGGGACACCGATCTGGGGCGAGGTGGAACTCGCCTGGCGCCTTCGTGACCCGGCCACGCCGTGGCTGGCGCTGACCGGCACGAACGGCAAGACCACCACGGTGCGGATGCTCGCGCAGATGCTCAACGCCGCTGGCCTGCGGGCTGCGGCTGCCGGAAACGTCGGCGAGCCGATCGTCGCCGCGGTGCGCGATCCGGCCGGGCACGACGTCATCGCCGTCGAGCTGTCGAGCTACCAGCTGCACTGGACGCATTCGATGACGGCGCACTCGGCCGCGGTCCTCAATCTCGCACCCGACCACATCGACTGGCACGGGTCGCTGGAGGCTTACGCCGCGGCCAAGGCCCGCATCTACCGGGGCGTCAGCAACGCGTGCGTCTACAACGTCGCCGACCCCGCGACCGAGCACATGGTCCGTGAGGCCGATGTGGCCGAAGGCGCCCGCGCCATCGGCTTCACCCTCGGCGTACCTGATGTCGGCATGGTCGGCGTGGTCGACGGCGTCCTGGTCGACCGCGCGTTCGTCGCCGAGCGCCAGACGTCGGCGGCCGAGCTCGCCGCCGTCGACGACGTCCAGCCGACCGCGCCCCACAACATCGCCAACGCGCTGGCCGCGGCCGCGCTGGCCCGATCGGTGGGCGTGCCACAGAGCGCGGTCCGAGACGGGCTGCGCCGGCACCGTCCGGAACCGCATCGGATCACGACGGTGGCCACCATCGACGGCGTCGATTACGTCGACGATTCGAAGGCGACCAACCCGCACGCCGCGGCGGCGTCGTTGTCCGCCTACACCGGCGTGGTCTGGATCGCCGGCGGCCTGGCCAAAGGCGCCACCTTCGACGAGCTCGTGCGGGCCGTGCGCGGACGGCTGCGCGGCGTGGTCCTGATCGGCGCGGACCAGGACGTGATCGCCGAATCACTGGGACGACACGCGCCCGAGGTCCCGGTGATGGCGATCCCGGCAGCCGACAATCGTCCCGTGGACGACATCATGACGCAGGTGGTCGACGCGGCCGCCGGGCTGGCCGAGCCTGGCGACACCGTCCTGCTCGCCCCGGCGTGTGCGTCCATGGACATGTTCACCGACTACTCCGCCCGGGGAGACAGTTTCACCGCGGCCGTGCGACGACGGCGCCGCGACGCGTAGGTGCGGACATGAGGAGGGTCAGTTCAGTGGCCGATCATGCCGACCGTGCGAGCCGGGCCAGCGGCGATTCGGGCACGGCGACCCACTCGACCTTCGCCGCGGCGAACGAGGCGCTGCGGCGCCTGTTGCGACGCCCCTTGGCCTCGTACTACCTGGTGCTCGGTTCGGCCGGGCTGCTTCTGGTGCTGGGCCTGGTCATGGTCTTCTCCGCGTCCAGCGTGATGTCGCGTATGCAGTTCGGCTACTCGTACTACTTCTTCGCCCGCCAGCTCGCCTGGGTCGTCGTGTCGCTGCCGATCGCCTGGCTGGCCTCGCGGATGTCGCCGCGCCTGATCCGCCGGTTCGGGCTGCCGGCGCTCGTGCTGGCCGTGGTGTTGCTGGCGCTGACGTTCGTTCCCGGCCTCGGCGTGACCCGCGGCGGCAACCGCAACTGGCTCGACTTCGGCGGGCCGTTCCTCCTGCAGCCGTCCGAACCGGCCAAGCTCGCCTTGATCATCTGGGGTGCACAGGTGTTCGCCCTCAAGGGCAAGTTGCTCAACCAGTGGAAACACCTGCTGATCCCGTTCGTCCCAGTGTCGGCGGCCATCGTCGCGCTGACCATCGGGCAGCACGACCTCGGCACGGCGCTCGTGCTCATGGCGATCGTGCTGACCCTGCTGTGGGTGGTCGGCGTCCCGACGTGGCTGTTCACCTTCGCTTTAGGCGTCGTCGCGGTGATCGGCACATACTTCGTCACCGCGTCGGAGAACCGGATGGCGCGGGTGGTCGGCTTCCTCGACCCGTTCTCGGACTTCTCCGGCACCGGCTACCAGGCCGCCAACTCCATCTACGCCTTCGCCACCGGCGGCTGGTGGGGGACCGGTCTGGGGGCGAGCCAACAGAAGTGGGGCCAGCTGCCCGAAGCGCACACCGACTTCATCTTCTCCATCCTCGGCGAGGAACTGGGTCTGCCGGGTGCGCTGATGGTGCTCCTGCTGATCTTCACTCTCGGTTACGCTGGCATCCGGATCGCGATGCGAACCCGCGACACGTTCACCAGGCTGGCCGCAGCAGGGATCACCGGCTGGCTGACCGTGCAGGCCGTCATCAACCTCGGCAGCGTGCTCGCGGTGTTCCCGGTCATCGGCGTACCGTTGCCGCTCGTGTCGTACGGCGGTGCGTCCATGGTCGTGGTCGTGGTCGCGGTAGGCATCCTCATGGCCCTGGCCAAGGAGGAACCGGGCGCTCGGGATGCGCTGGCCGCGCGCAAGCAGGCGCGGCGCGAACGGCGTCAGCAACGCAAACTGCGAGGGAGGACCGCTGGGTGAGGGTGGTACTGGCCGGCGGGGGCACCGCCGGGCACATCGAACCCGCGTTGTCGACGGCGGATGCCATCAGGCGCGCTGAGCCGGACGCACACATCACCATGCTGGGTACCGAACGAGGTCTCGAGACCAGGCTCGTTCCCGAGCGAGGCTACGAACTCGCGCTGATCCCGCCGGTGCCGCTGCCGCGCCGGCCCACCCCGGAGCTGCTCAGGCTGCCGTTGCGGGTGCGCGCTGCGGTCAGCGAGACGGCGAACGTGCTGCGCTCGCGCGGCGCCGACGTCGTGGTCGGCTTCGGCGGTTACGTCGCGCTGCCGGCCTATCTCGCCGCCCGTCGTCTCGGTGTGCCGATCGTGGTGCACGAGGCCAACGCCAAGGCAGGGCTGGCCAACCGGATCGGGGCTCGATTCACCGAGCATGTCGCCGTCGCCTCGGCCCACGCCGCGTTGCCGCATGCCCAGCAGGTCGGCATCCCGCTACGGCGCTCGGTGACCAGCCTCGACCGTGCGGCCATGCGGGCCGAGGGGCGTTCGTTCTTCGGGTTGGACGCCGACCGGCTCACCGTGCTCGCCTTCGGCGGCAGCCAGGGAGCCCGCCGGATCAACGAGGCCGTCGACGGCGCGCTCGACGACCTGCTCGCCACGGACGCCCAGGTGTTGCATGCCGTGGGTGCGGCGAACGCCGGGGTGTTCCGCGGCCGCGAGCGCTACGTCCCGGTGCCTTACATCGACCGGATGGACCTGGCCTATGCCGCGGCCGACATCGCCGTGTGCCGCGCCGGCGCCATCACCTGCGCCGAACTGGCCGCCGTCGGCCTGCCGGCCGTCTATGTCCCGCTCCCGCACGGCAACGGTGAGCAGCGGTTCAATGCCGAGCCCACCGTCCGGGCCGGCGGCGGGCTGCTCGTTCCCGACGGCGAACTGACGCCTGAGTGGCTGCGTTCGGAGCTGGTCCCCCTGCTCGGTGACGCCGCCCGGATACGGGCCATGGGGGAGGCAGCGGCTAATCTCGGTCGTCGCGACGCCGACGATCGCCTCGTAGCGATGATCCGGCGCGCCATGAGCCCGAGCAGCGTCGGAGGTTGAACCAGTGATCGTCTCGCCACCGGAGCGAGTCGTCCCGGCCGAGAAACTCGGCCGGGTCCACTTCGTCGGCGTGGGGGGAGCGGGCATGAGCGGCATCGCCCGGATCCTCCTGGCCCGTGGCATCCCGGTCTCGGGCAGCGACGCCAAAGAGTCCGGCGTCCTGGCGGCGCTGCGGGCGCTCGGTGCCGACGTGTACGTCGGGCACGACGCGTCGAACGTGGGCACCGCCGAGACGGTCGTGGTGTCCACGGCGATCCGGGAGAACAATCCCGAGGTCCAGTTCGCGCGACGCAACGGGATCCGGATGTTGCCCCGGGCTGCTGCGCTGGCCTCGGTCATGGTCGATCGCCGCGCCATCGCTGTGGCCGGTACCCACGGCAAGACCACCACGACGTCGATGCTCACCGTCGCCCTGCAGCACTGCGGCGCCGACCCGTCGTTCGCGATCGGCGGCAACCTGAACGAAAGCGGTGCCAACGCACACAACGGCAGCGGCGAGTTCTTCGTGGCCGAGGCTGACGAGAGCGACGCGTCCTTTCTCGCCTACGACCCTGAGGTGGCCGTGATCACCAACGTCGAGGCGGACCACCTCGACTTCTACGGCACCGCCGAGGACTATGTCGCCGCCTTCGACTCGTTTGTCGACCGGGTGTGCGGCTTCCTCGTGGTGTGCGCCGATGATCCCGGTGCGCGTGACCTCGGCGAGCGTGCGGCGCAGCGGGGGGTCACGGTGCACACGTACGGTGAGTCTGCCGACGCCGATGTCCGGCTGACCGGCCTGGAGCTGTCGTCGACCGACCAGGACGGCGGCGGCACGGGCGTGTCGTTCGAGCTGGTCGCCCGCGGGCGCCGCCAGGAGCGGGTCCGGCTGCTGCTGCCGGGCCGGCACAACGCCCTGAATGCGGCCGCGGCGTTCACCGCCGGGCTCGGCTTGGGTTTTCCCGCCCGCGACCTGCTGAACGGGTTGGCCGGATACACCGGGACGCGGCGGCGGTTCGAGCTCAAGGGCATCGCGCACGGTATCCGGGTGTACGACGAGTACTCGCACCACCCGACCGAGGTGGCCGCCGCGATCTCCGCAGCCAAGGGCATCGTCGGCTCCGGCCGGGTGGTCGTCGTCTTCCAGCCGCATCTGTTCAGCCGGACCAGGATCTTCGCCGAACAGTTCGGTGCCGCGTTGGGAGCAGCCGACGAAGTCATCGTCATGGATGTCTACGCTGCTCGCGAGGACCCTGAACCCGGCGTCACCGGAGCGCTCGTGGCCGCGGCGGTGCCGTTGCCGCCCTCGCAGGTGGTGTTCGAGCCGTCGTGGTCCGCCGTGCCCGAGCTGGCGGCGTCGCGGGCCGAGCCAGGTGACGTCCTGCTCACCGTCGGTGCCGGCGATGTGACCCTGATCGGGCCGGAGGTGCTCGAGATCCTCGAACGATCCCCGAGCGGGGCGGTTCCGTGAGTGTTGCGTCGCGGTCGACGGGTTCGCAGGCCTTCGCTGCCCGAGCTCGCCGGCGGCGGCTGCGGCGCCTGCTGGGCATGCTGCTCGCCGTGATCGTGGCGCTCGGTGTCGGGACACTGGTGTGGCTGGTGGGCTGGTCGAGTGTGCTGGCCGTGAAGGACGCCGAGGTGCAGGGTGTGCGCGGCGCCTTGGCCGATGACGTGCTCGAGGCCGCTCGCGCACCTATCGGCACCCCGCTGGCTCGCGTCGACACCGGCGCCGTCGCGTCCCGAGTGCAGGAGCTGCCCGACATCGAGGACGTCGACGTCCACCGCTCCTGGCCGAACACCTTGACCATCGACGTCACCCCCCGCGTGGCCGAGGCCGCCATGCAGGCCGACGGAGCCTGGTTCGGCGTCGACAGATCGGGCATGATGTTCGCCCGGTCCGAGGCCAAGCCGGAGAATTTGCCGGTCCTGGAGGCATCGTCGGACGACGCCGACCAGCAGGTGCGGGCCGCGGGGGTCGCCGTACTGACCGGCCTGCCGACTGACGTGCTCGAGCAGGTGGAGTCGGTGCACGCGCATTCCGAGGCCGACATCCGGCTGGCGCTGGGCGATGACGTCATGGTGGAGCTGGGGACGGCCGACGACCTGGACCGCAAGGCAGAGGTCCTGCTCGCGTTGATGCAGGCGCAGGACGAGACCCCGTCGGTCTATGACGTCTCAGCGCCGAACCATCCTGCCGTGACCCAGTGATGTGTGACCCCGGGCCCCCGTTGTGACCGGGGCCTGCTTCGGCTGGGTCGTGCGGTGGGTGTGCCTCGGGCGTGTGGTGCGATGACGCGCCTCGGGGTGCGTTGCGCCAGGATCCGCGCCCTGGGTGGGGCAGCCTCGGGGTGCGTGGGCCGGGAGGCGCCCTGGGTGGGGCGGCCTCGGGGTGCGTTGGGCCGGGAGGCGCCCGGGGTGCGTTGAGCCGGGACGCGTGCTCTGGGTGGTTCGTGCGGTGAAGTGCGTGTCCACGCCGGTCGTGAAGATCCTCGTGTGAGAATGCGCGCAATATGCCGGCAATCTCCGCCACGACGATCTTCACGACCGGTTCTGCCCGGCAGTAGTCCTCACGACGATCTTCACGACCCGTCTGTGCAGCAGTAGTCCTCACGACGATCTTCACGACCGGCGTTGAGCGGCGGTACGCACCACGACGCCTCCACACCCGTGTCGCTCGCGGGAACCCCGCCGTGCGTCACGACGCCAGCCGGAGCCCCGACGATCTCTCGCGGTAGACCTCCACGAGGTGACGCTGCATCGAGCGCGGGCGTTGCCGCACGTCGTTGGTGGTGAAGCGTTCGACTTGCCAACCGCGGCGGCGAAGCGCGCGGTCACGTTCGCGATCGTAGTGCCGTGCCTGCGCCGACGAGTGGTATCGCACTCCGTCGATCTCGACGCCCAGTTTGATGCCTTCATCGGCGAAGTCCAGGCGGGCGAGCAGGATCCCGTTGTCTCGTATCTCGACCTGACGCTCGAACACCAGGCCGGCTGCGCGGAAAAGCGCGTCGGCCTCGTACTCCACGCCGGACTCGAAGGTCGGATCGAACTCCGAGATCGCCTGATGAACGAGCGCGATGCCGCAACGACCGCCGAAGTCGTCGGCGGCGGCGAGGATGCCGTCGACGGTGACCACCTCGCGGCTGACCACGTCGTAGAGCACCTGCTGATAGACCGGCGGATCGAGGAGGGCGGCGAGGTCGACCACGCTTCGTTCGGCCGACATCACCGGATGCCCATGTGCGGTAGCGGTGAACCCGTCGATCCGGCGGGAGCGGACGATTTTCAACCCTGGTCTGGCCAGACGCTGTACCGCGACCGGCACGGTGATCCAGATCCACCGGTGCCACAGATGCGGCTCGATCCCGTGCAGTCGCGCCGAGGTCGCATGGCTGAACCAGGCTTGCGCCCCGGCGTAGAGCAAGCCCGCAACCGCGGTTGCCGCGGGACTGTCGGGCGCACCCCGGAGCCTGAATACACCAGGATGCAGGGTCTCCCACCGGCCGTTGCCGAGGCGGGTGTCCATCTGATGCCGAGACAAACCGGCCTGACGTGCCTGCTGCCGGGAGAAGACGCCGAACTGGTGCTGAGCCATTTCGGCGATGGCGCGGTCGGGGGTATCAGCGGGGCGAATGTGAGGTGTCATACATGAATCGGGCCAGATCTCGGTCCCGCGGGCCAGGCCGATTCCGCAAAATGTGGAAACCGACGACCCGCTCGGTGCCCTGTGGACACGTCGGGCGGCATCGGCAGGGGACACAGTCGCCGGCCCAAGATGCGGCGGATCCGCTCGGGGGATCGGGGTCGTGAAGATCGTCGTGGTCCCAGATGCGCCCTATAGCGGCGTTTGTCATCACGACGATCTTCACGACCGGCCTCGAGCGGCAGTTTTGGCCACGACGATCTTCACGACCCGGTGCCGGCCGGGGCGCGGCCACGACGATCTTCACGACCGGCCGCGAGCACCCAGGCCCGGCAGCACCGCCTCACGACCGGCTTGGAGCGGCCCTCGCCGACGCGGCACCTTCACCCCTCGCCGACGCGGCACTACCATCCCGAACCCCTCACGGGGCCTCACCGCCGACCAAACGTGCCGCAACTTTCGTCTTGAGGGGCGCGGCGTGTCTGCGTCTCGGACGCGGTTGTGGAGCTTAGCGTTTTCTTATCCTCAGGTTGACATAACTATAAACCTCAACTTGAGGGTGAGAGTTGAACTCGAACGAGAGGCGATGTGACGTGACTGCCCCGCAGAACTACCTCGCGGTGATCAAGGTCGTCGGCATCGGCGGCGGCGGCGTCAACGCCGTCAACCGAATGATCGAAGTCGGGCTCAAGGGCGTCGAGTTCATCGCGATCAACACCGACGCTCAGGCGTTGCTGATGAGCGATGCCGACGTCAAGCTCGACGTCGGCCGCGACGCCACGCGCGGGCTGGGGGCCGGCGCGAACCCTGAGGTGGGCCGCACCGCAGCCGAAGACCACGCGGAGGAGATCGAAGAAGTCCTCAAGGGCGCTGACATGGTCTTCGTCACCGCGGGCGAAGGTGGCGGCACCGGCACCGGCGGCGCGCCGGTGGTGGCTCGCATCGCCCGCTCGCTCGGTGCGCTGACCATCGGTGTCGTCACGCGCCCGTTCATGTTCGAGGGCCGGCGCCGGGCGATGCAGGCCGAAGCGGGCATCGAAGCGCTGCGCGAAGAGGTCGACACCCTCATCGTCATACCGAACGACCGGCTGCTGTCCATCAGCGACCGCCAGGTCAGCGTCCTGGACGCGTTCAAGAGCGCCGACCAGGTCTTGCTCTCGGGTGTGCAAGGCATCACCGACCTCATCACCACCCCTGGGCTGATCAACCTCGACTTCGCCGACGTCAAGTCCGTCATGAGCAATGCGGGGTCGGCGTTGATGGGTATCGGATCCGCGCGAGGCGAAGATCGTGCCGTCGCCGCAGCTGAGATGGCGATTTCGTCACCGCTGCTCGAGGCGTCGATCGACGGGGCGCACGGCGTGCTGCTCTCGGTGTCCGGAGGCTCCGACCTCGGACTGTTCGAGATCAACGAGTCGGCCAACCTCGTCGCGCAAGCCGCGCACGACGAGGCGAACATCATCTTCGGTGCGGTCATCGACGACGCGCTGGGCGACGAGGTCCGGGTGACGGTGATCGCCGCCGGGTTCGACGGAGGCTTGCCGACCCGCCGCGAGCTGGGCTCGGTCCGCAAGGCCGATGGTCCCGCGGCGGCCGCAGCCATCGGCTCGGTGGGTACGGCTGGCGCAGGCGAGTCGGAGCAGTCCGGGTCGTCAGCGGCCGAGCAGTCCGCCGAGGCCTCGGGTGAGCAGGAAGGCGAGTCCGCGTCCTCGCCCCCCGCTCCGCCCCGCGAGCAGCGGCGTATCGTTCCGACAGCCACGGGCGACGATCTCGACGTCCCCGACTTCCTGAAATAGCGATCGGCGTGCTCAGGCACGAACGGTCGCTGAGCCGAGCGCGGTTCGCGTTCACCGATCGCCTCGGCGGTGTGAGTCGACCGCCGTACGACGAGCTCAACCTCGGTGGGCACGTCGGTGACGATCCGCAGGCGGTGGCCACGAACCGGCGCCTGCTCGCCGAAGCGATCGGGCTGCAGCCCGGTGACGTGTCGTACATGAACCAAGTCCACGGCACGAACGTGGCGATCGTGGACGGCCAGTCCGGCGATGCTGCGGGCGAGGCCGACGCGATGGTGAGTGCGACGCCGGAGCGCGCCTTGGCCGTCCTCGTCGCCGATTGTGTTCCAGTGGTCCTCGCCGACGCCGAAGCCGGTGTCGTCGGGGTGGCGCACGCCGGCCGGGTGGGGTTGGCCGCTGGCATCGTCCCGGCGGTCGTGCGCACGATGCGCGGCCTGGGTGCGCGGAAACTGTCCGCGCGGGTCGGCCCCGCCGTGTGTGGGCGCTGTTACGAGGTGCCGGCGGAGATGCGCGACGAGGTCAGCGCGGTCGTGCCGGAGACGTGGGCGGTCAGCAGAACCGGGACGCCCTCGCTCGACCTGCCGGCCGGGGTGGTGGCCCAGTTGCGCGCCATCGGCGCTGACGTCGACGACGTGGGGACCTGCACCGTCGAGGACGAGCTTTCGTACTCCTACCGCCGCGACGGAGTGACCGGACGGCTCGCCGGACTCGCGTGGCTATGTCCGGTGTGACGGTTGAGACTGCTGCGACACACGGGCGTGTCGCAGCCGCAAAATGCCTGGTTCGGCCATTCGGCGGGGCTAGTGTCTGAAGGCAACAGGGGAGTCCACCACTAGTGCGGAGGATTTGAGAGCATGGCCGGCGCAATGCGCAAGGTTGCAGTCTACCTCGGCCTCGTGGAGGACCGGGACCGTTACGACGAGCAGTACGACGACTACGAGGACGACTACGTCGAGGAGTTCGAGGACGATGCCGACGACGACGTCCACGACCTCGAGCCAGGGCCGCCCGAGCGGCGTGAACGCGAGCACACGGCCACGGTCGCATCGCTCGCCGATCGGCGCCCGATGAGTGCCGTACGGCGCAACACCGCGCCCCGGGAGGCTCGCATCACCACCCTGCACCCACGGACGTACAACGACGCTCGCACGCTGGGCGAGCATTTCCGTGACGGTATCCCGGTGATCATGAACCTCTCGGAGATGGACGACGTCGACGCCAAGCGACTGGTGGACTTCTCCGCCGGTCTCATCTTCGGGCTGCGCGGGAGCATCGATCGCATCACCGCGAAGGTGTTCTTGCTCACGCCCGCGGACGTCCACGTCGACGCCGAAGACAAGGCGCGTATCGCTGGTGGCGCCTTCTTCAACCAGAGTTGACAGCCACGATGGATCCGGATCTGGGGCACGATACGTCGTCGGCGCGCCGATGCCCTTGTCGGCACCACTGTCCCGTGTCAGGTAGGTTCAGGTCTTGTGTCGGTTGTGAGTCAGGTTCTGTCCGCGGTGCTGTGGCTGTTCTTCATCGCATTGCTGATTCGGCTCGTGGCCGACTGGATCCAGGTCTTCGCCCGCGACTGGCAGCCGAAAGGCCTTCTGCTGGTCGTGCTGGAGGCCATGTACACCGTGACCGACCCGCCGTTGCGGGCCATTCGCCGGGTCATACCGCCGTTGCGGATCGGCTCTATCGCCCTTGACCTGGCTTTCATCGTGCTGATCATTCTGGTCCAAATCGCGCTTGCGATTGTCGGATCCCTAGGGTGAAGAGGTACGGTGACATTCTGCCAATGCTCACATCCGAGGTGACGCTATGCCACTGACGCCCGAGGACGTCCAGAACAAGGAGTTCACGACCGTCCGCCTGCGCGAGGGTTACGACATGCAGGAGGTCGACGAGTTCCTGGACGAGGTCGAGGCCGAGCTCGCGCGCATGCAACGTGAGAACGACGAGCTTCGCGACAAGCTCGGCGCCGTGACTCGCGGTGGCGGCGCTGCCGCATCGGCCGAGCCGATCCAGGAGGCACGTCCAGCCGAGGCCCCCAAGGCGCCGCAAGCTCCGCCGTCCGCGGCTCCCGGCACGAGTGCGCCGGCTGCTGCAGCAAGTGGGCAGCCCAGCGACGCTGCCGCCAAGGTTCTCGCCTTGGCGCAGAAGACAGCTGACGAGCTCGTCGCCGATGCCAAGGCCGAAGCAGATCGGCTGATGAGCGAGGCGAAGGCGCGCTCTGAGAAGATCGATGCCGAGACCAAGGCGAAGGCTTCCAAGATCGAGCAGGATGCTCGCCAGCGGGCGGAGTCGGTCGAGCAGGAGGTCCAGAAGCGTCGCTCCCAGGTGTTCGGCAAGCTCGAGTCCGAGCGTGCCGACCTGGAGCGTGAGCTGGAGACGCTGCGGGCGTTCGAACGCGAATACCGCAGCCGCCTGAAGTCCTACCTCGAGCGCGAGCTGCGCAAGCTCGAGTCCGGGGGAGCCGGCGAGTCCGACGAGGAAGCTACCGAGCACGCCCGCCAGGAGATCCGCGCTGCCAGCGGTGGTGGCGGCCAGGCTGGCGCAGCGCAGACCACCGGGGGTCAGGGGAGCGCGAACTCCACCACCCAGACCGGCGGGTCGCTGCGGTCGGTGGCCAGCCTCCTCGACGACGAGCAACGCTGAGGCGTCATCTGCGGTCATTCCGCTGACTGAGCCCGGTGCCGTGACGTGGTCACGGCACCGGGCTCAGTTGTGCTCACCAGATCATGCGCACCACTAGGCGTTGTGCTGCATCACCAGGCGTACACGGGTGGTGTGGCTGGTGATTGCCTAGTGAACATGATCATTTCACGAGCTCGGGGTGGTGCGGCGCAGACGGAAGGTGAGCCCGAGCTCGTCGTCGCTGCGGTCGGGTTCGCCGGCCAACGCGTCGAGCCCCTCGTGCACGGTGGAGGCGAGAACCTCGTCGGCGAGCAGGTCGCCGTGCTCGCGCAACGCCGCGGCCATCGGCTCGGTAGCCTGCCACGCCAACTCGATCCGGTCGCTGACGTCGTAACCGGCGGACTTGCGTGCGTCCTGCACCAGGCGTACCGCCTCTCGCACCAGCCCCGCCCGGACCAGCTCGTCGGTCAGCGTCAGGTCGAGCGCCACGGTCTCACCCTCGCGGGCGACCGCCCAGCCGGCGCGCGGAGTCTCGGTGACGACGACGTCGTCGGGCGTGATCTCGACCGAACCGAGCCCCTCGACCTCGACGTGCGCGCTCCCGTCGGCCTTCAGCGCCGCCGACAGCGCCTCGGCATCGGCCGCTGCGACCGCGGCGGCGACCTTCGGCGTGTCTTTGGCGAATCGCTTGCCCAGCGAGCGGAAGTTGGCCTTCACCGAAACGTCGACGAGTTGCTCGGTCTCCCCGCCGGACTCGGCCACGGAAGCGACGTCGACCACGTTGAGCTCATCGGCCAGCTCGGTGCGCAGGTCGGCGCGTAGCGATTCCCACCCGCGTGCGCTGACCAGGGCGCGCGAGAGCGGCTGGCGAGTCCGCACCTTGGACTGTGCGCGCGCGGCCCGGCCGAGCTCGACCAGCCGTCGGGTCAGCGCCACTTCCTCGGCGAGGTCGTCGTCCACCAGGGAGGCATCGGCGGCCGGCCAGTCAGCCATGTGCACCGAGGCCGGGGCATCTGGGTCGACCGGGACGACGAGATCCTGCCAGACCCGTTCGGTGATGAACGGCACCATCGGTGCCAGCAGCCGGGTGAGCGTCTCCACGCATTCGTGCAGCGTCGCCAGTGCGGCCGGATCGCCCTCCCAGAACCGTCGCCGTGACCGGCGCACGTACCAGTTGGACAGGTCGTTGACGAACGTCGTCAGCCGCGCGCCGGCGTACTGGGTGTCGAAGCGGTCCATGGCGTCGTCGACGTCGCGGACCAGCCGGTGCAGCTCCGAGAGCGCCCACCGGTCCAGAACCGGTCGCTCGGCCGGTGGCGTGACCTCGCCGGAGCGGCCGCCCGGGGTGGGGGACCAGCCGGACGTGCGGCCGTACAGGGCCAGGAACGACGCGGTGTTCCAGTACGTCAGCAACACCTTGCGGACGGCCTCGGACAAGGCCGCGTCACCGACGCGCCGCGGGAGCCACGGGGACCCGCTGGCCAGCATGAACCACCGCACGGCGTCGGCGCCGTGGCTGTCCATGAGCGGGATCGGCTCGAGGATGTTGCCCAGGTGCTTGCTCATCCGGCGGCCGTCCTCGGCCAGGATCAGCCCCAGGCAGACGACGTTCTCGTACGACGAGCGGTCGAAGACGAGCGTGCCGATCGCCATCAGCGTGTAGAACCAGCCCCGGGTCTGGTCGAGGGCCTCGCAGATGTACTGGGCGGGGTAGGCCTTCTGGAACGCCTCGACACTGCCCGGCGCGTGCGGGTAGCCCCACTGGGCGAACGGCATCGCGCCGGAGTCGTACCACACGTCGATGACGTAGGGCTCGCGGCGGAACGTCCCGGCCACCCCGGGCAGGGTGAACGTGACGTCGTCGACGTACGGACGGTGCGGGTCCAGCTCGGACAGGTCCTGCCCGGCCAGCTCCGAGAGCTCGGCCAGCGAACCGACGCAGACCAGATGCGAGGGGTCCTCGTCGTTGCGCCAGATCGGCAGCGGCGTTCCCCAGTAGCGGTTACGCGACAGCGCCCAGTCGACGTTGCCGCGCAGCCATTCGCCGTAGCGGCCCCACTTCACCGACTCCGGGTACCAGGTCGTCTTCTCGTTCTCGCGCAGCAACGCGTCCTTGATCTGGGTGGTGCGGATGTACCAGGACGGCTGCGCGTAGTACATCAAGGGCGTGTGGCAGCGCCAGCAGTGCGGGTAGTCGTGCTCGTAGGGCACATGGCGGAACAGCAGCCCGCGGTCGTCGAGGTCACGGACGAGGTCGGCGTCGGCGTGCTTGAAGAACTGCCCGCCCACCAGGGGGACGTCGGGGGCGAACGTCCCGTCCGGCCGCACCGGGTTCACCACCGGAAGCCCGTAGCGACGGCCGACGCGCAGGTCGTCGGCGCCGAACGCGGGCGCCTGGTGGACCAGGCCGGTGCCGTCGTCGGTGGTGACGTACTCGTCGACGACGACGATGTTCGGCTCGACGTCGTCGGCGTTCAGCTCCACCAGCTCGAAGGGGCGCCGGTAGGTCCAGCGTTCCATGTCCGAGCCGCTGAAGCGCGACGTGACCGTCCAGCCCTCGCCGAGCACGGCCTCGAACAGCGGTTCGGCCACCACGAGCGTCTCGGAGCCGTCGGTGGCCGCCACGTACGTGACGTCCGGGTGCGCGGCGACCGCGGTGTTCGACACCAGGGTCCACGGGGTGGTGGTCCAGGCCAGCAACGACGCCGCATTCGCCAGCGGGCCGGAGGTCAGCGGCATCCGGACGAACACCGACGGGTCGACGACCGTCTCGTAGCCCTGGGCCAACTCGTGCGAGGACAGCCCGGTTCCGCAGCGTGGGCAGTACGGCGCGACCCGGTGGTCCTCGACGAGCAGCCCGGAGTCGAAGACCTGCTTGAGCGACCACCACACGCTCTGCACGTACGAGGCGTCCATGGTGCGATAGGCCTGGGACATGTCGACCCAGTAACCCATCCGCTCGGTCATCTCTTCGAACGCGTCGACGTGGCGCAGCACGGACTCACGGCACTTGGCGTTGAACTCGGCGACGCCGTAGGCCTCGATGTCGCCCTTGCCGGTGAAGCCCAGTTCCTTCTCGACGGTGATCTCGACCGGCAGGCCGTGGCAGTCCCAGCCGGCGATGCGCGGGACGTGGTAGCCCTTCATCGTGCGGTACCGCGGGAAGACGTCCTTGAAGACTCGCGACTCGATGTGGTGGGCTCCAGGCATCCCGTTCGCCGTGGGCGGGCCCTCGTAGAAGGTCCATTGCGGGCTGCCTTCGCTGTGTTTCAGCGTCTGAGCGAACACGTCGTTCTCGCGCCAGAAGGCGAGGATCTCGTGCTCCATGGCCGGCAGGTCGATCTGGGCCGGCAGTGCGCGGTAGGTGGGCGAGGTGTTCGCCGCGGTGTCGTCCATCAGTCCGTGCGGTCCTCCGTCGTGGTGTTCCGGCTCGGGGGTGCCCGGCCGGACCGGTCGTACGACGGAGGGACGAGGTGAACCCCGCGGTACCACCCTCCTTGGCCACGCCGAACATCAGCACGTGGCCCGCTTCGTTACCTGCGGCCGGGTCTAGTCAGCGCCGTCATGCCGACAGCGCCTTTCTTCCGGCGGCTCCGGGGTGATCTTCGCCTGTGCTCGTGTCGCCGGGCTCGCACCGTCCCCGGCTCGCTGTGGACCGTCGACACGGCTACTTGTCCCATCGACGCCTGCTCGCCGTCCCAGTGTACGCACGGGGCGCGGACCCGGTCGCGGCATTTGCGCGACGGCATGTGGCACGCTGGAGCGATGCGCGTCACCATCAGGGTCAAGCCCGGATCCGCGCGGGTCCGGGTCGGTGGCCGGTACGGCGATGCTCTGGTGGTGGCCGTCACCGCCCGGGCCGTCGAGGGGCGCGCGACCCGAGCGGCGCTCGACGCGCTGGCCGAGGCCATCGGGTGTCGCAAGCGTGAGGTGATCTTGGTCACCGGGTCGAACAGCAGAACGAAGATCGTCGAGGTTCCCGACGTGTACGGCGATCGTGTTGCCGAGCTCATGGGGGGCGAGAATTGATGCAGGCCGCATCAGGATCTATTCTCACCGGACCTGGCTTTGTAGCAGGGACGGGGTAGTTGGGCGGCGGGCTTTGTGGAACTGGGGGATCCATCATGGCGGAACGGCAACGCGGGCGGGCAGCGAAGGCGAAGGTGAGTACGGTGGCCGACGAAGATGCGACCGGGGCCACGGAGGCCGCGGCGTCGGCGCTGGTCGTTCGCGCTGACGAAGACCCGTGGACGGCTGAAGAGCTGAGCGAGGTCCAGCAGGTCCTGGAAGCCGAGGCCACCCGCCTGCGAGCGGAGATCGACGAGGCCGAGGCCGACATCGCCGATCTGCTCCGCGCCGGTGACACCGGAGGCGAAGACCAGGCCGACACGGGGTCGAAGACGTTCGAGCGCGAGCACGAGATGTCGCTGGCGGCGAGTCACCGCGAGATGCTGACCCAGACCGAACGGGCATTGAACCGTATCCGGGCCGGCACGTACGGCGTGTGCGAGAACTGCGGCAATCCCATCGGCAAGGCGCGCCTGCAGGCGTTCCCCCGAGCCACCCTGTGCATGGCCTGCAAACAGCGCCAGGAGCGCCGTTGACGCTCGTCGGCGCTGCGGGCGGGGCCCGAGCGGTCAGAGCCGGTTCGGCGTGACCGAGCGGCGCAGCCTGCCGGTACCGGACGGCCTCGAAGGAGAGCGTCTCGACGCGGCCCTGTCGCGGCTGTTCGGATTCTCGCGCTCGAAGGCGGCGAGTTTGATCGAGGACGGCCACGTCGTCGTCGACGGCGCCGTGTCGGCGAAGTCGGCGCGAGTGCGCGGGGGCGCGTGGCTGGAGGTCGACATCCCCGCGCAGCCGGCCCCGGTCCAGGTCGTGCCCGAGCAGGTGGCCGGGATGCGGGTGATCCACGACGACGCGGACATCGTCGTGGTCGACAAGCCGGTCGGCGTCGCGGCGCACCCCAGCCCGGGGTGGAGCGGCCCGACGGTCGTAGGTGGGCTGGCCGGCTCCGGGTTCACCATCACCACGAGTGGGGCGGCTGAGCGCCAAGGCATCGTGCACCGACTCGACGTCGGGACCAGCGGAGTGATGGTCGTCGCCAAGTCCGAGCGTGCGTACTCGTCACTGAAACGGCAGTTCAAGCAGCGTTCGGTCGACAAGATCTACCACGCCCTGGTCCAAGGGCACCCCGACCCGTCCCGCGGGACCGTCGACGCCCCGATCGACCGCCATCCGGTGCACGACTACAAGTGGGCCGTCGTTGCCGGCGGGCGGCCCAGCGTGACCCATTACGAGACGCTGGAGGCGTTCCCCGCGGCGAGCCTGCTCGAGATCCGCCTCGAGACCGGACGCACGCACCAGATCCGGGTGCACATGAGCGCACTGCGCCATCCGTGTGTGGGCGATGCGACTTATGGCGCCGATCCGGCGCTGTCGGCGCGGCTCGGTCTCGAACGACAGTGGTTGCACGCCGTCAGGCTCGGCTTCGAGCATCCGGGCACGGGGGAGCGGGTGGAGTTCTCGTCTCCGTACCCGGCCGACCTCCAGTCCGCCCTCGACCGACTGGCCGGCTGAGCCGCTGCAGGACGGCGTAGGCCGCTCCCGGCCCGGCGCCGTGACGGCGTCTCGCGATACGAGCGGATTTGTCCGGTTGGTGGACGCCGTGGTCGCTGTGCAGGTAATCTCCGCGACATACCCATGCCATGCCTACGCCCTGAGCCATGCCATACGCATGTCGTCACGTCGTGACCGAGCCGGCCCGGATCGCCGGCCGCGTCGGATAGCGGACGCGGGACATACCCCACCCCGAGTCGGCACCTGAACGCCTCAGGCGAAAGCCTGGAGCATTTCCACGCATCCGTCGGCCGGGCGCAGCCTCGGCGCTGGTGCTCACCGGACAGGAGCTCATGTGACCGCCCCCACGCACCGGACAGCGCGGGCGAGCTCGGCTCGCCGAACGACCGTGGTCAGGTTCGGCGACGTCGCCGTCGGCGGACACTCGGTGCCGGTCATCGCCCCGCCCGGTACGGGTGCTGACGTCGATTGTGTCGTCGCGCCCGCCGGCGTCGCCGCCGTCGGGTCCACTGACGCTGCGGCGATCGTCGACGTCACCGGTGTCGGGGGCGGGCTGCACGTCGTGGACGCGGTCGCGCGGACGGCCGCCGGCATCGTCGTCGGCGACTCCGCCGGCCGGCACGCGGCCCACGCGGCTGCCGCCAGGCGGTCGGGCACGCCGGTCGTGCTGCGGCTCGGCGCTCTCGGTGACGGCGCCGGTGCGGCCGACGGCGATGCCGGTCCGATCGACGCTGTCGTGGTGGACGTGGAGCACGCGTCGGCGATCGAGCGAGCCAGGCACCACTATGGCGTGCCGGTGCTGGCTCGGCTGTGCTCCGGTGCCGATGCCGCGGCGGCCGGTCCAGGCGCAGGCGTCGGCGGGCTCGCCGGTGTCGCAGTGGCCGCCGGGGCCGACGCGTTGTGGTTGTCCGGTTCAGTGAGCGCGGCGGACGTGGCCCAGGCGCGCGAGGCGGCGGCGCGGTTGGGTCCACTCGTGCGCCCGGCGGTCCCGGACACGCTGGGAGCCGGCCGCGAGGTGATCGACGGCATCGACGCCGTCATCGCGACGTTGCTGGAGTACCGCGTGGGAGTGGCAGGGCGGATCCAGCAGCTCAAGCCCGTCGGCGGACACGCCGGGCGGGACCGCGCCCGCGAGGCTGAGATCGTGACCGCGATGGCGCGGCGCGCGCCCTCACTGTCGCGGGCGGCGATCGAGGCGATCGTGGCAGCGGTCATCGAGGCCGGGCTCGAGGCGGCGGAGCGCTCCGGAGACGACGACCCGCCGGTGTGGCGCGGCTGAGCCCGGGTCCCGGAGATCACCCGGTGGTGTGCTTTCGTTCAGCCGGGGCTGCAGCGTGCGTTCCACCTGGGCGGCAGCGTTCGTCGTACTGGGCATCCGTCCAGGTGATCGGAACCTGGCCTCCGCCGTACTCGGTCGTGAAGATCGTCGTGCGCGAAAGTGCCGCTATGGTCGGCCCGAATCGGCACGACGATCTTCACGACCCGGTCGCGCCGGCGTATATGTGCACGACGACCTTCACGACCCGGTCGGGCCGGCATATTTGTGCACGGCGATCTTCACGGCGAAGCAGCGCAACGCGTCCAGGCAAGATCATGAGGCGCCTGCGGCGCTACAGCGCTGCAAACTGCTCATGATCGTCCACCCGCGCATTCTTCACCCAGAGCGGAGGTCGAAGCCGCTCCTCAATAGTCACATTTGCCTCATCAGTCACAGGCTGCGCGGCGGCCGGTGAGTCTGCGAAGCGGTGTCGGCGCGGGCGCATAGGGTTGCTCTCGTCCCCATCGCGAGTCCGCCTTGGGTGGTGGTCGTCGATCATCGAGGAGGCGTCAGTCGTCGTGTCGAGTGCCGGGTCCACGTCCGCGAATTTCGTGCACCTGCATGTGCACACCGAGTATTCGATGCTCGACGGAGCGGCGCGGCTCAACGACCTGTTCACCGAAGCGCAGCGGCTGAACATGCCGGCACTGGCGATGACCGACCACGGCAACGTGTTCGGCGCGCACGACTTCTACCGCACGGCCAACAAGTTCGGTATCAAGCCCATCATCGGCACCGAGGCCTACATCACCCCGCGCACCAGCCGCTTCGACAAGACCCGAGTCCGCTGGGGCGACGGCGGCGGCGACGACGTCGCGGGCAGCGGCGCGTACACGCACATGACGATGCTGGCCGAGACCACCGGCGGCATGCACAACCTGTTCCGGCTGTCGTCGCTGGCCTCCATCGAGGGGTTCTACTTCAAGCCCCGCATGGATCGCGAACTGTTGCAGACCTACGCCAGCGGGCTCATCGCCACCACCGGCTGCCCCAGTGGCGAAGTGCAGACCATGCTCCGGTTGGGCAAGTACGACGAAGCCCGCGCGGCCGCCGCGGAGTTCCGCGACATCTTCGGTCCCGGCAACTACTTCCTCGAGCTCATGGAGCACGGCCTGGACATCGAGCGGCGCGTGCGCGAGGACTTGCTGCGCCTGGCCAAAGACCTGTCCCTGCCGCTGCTGGCCACCAACGACCTGCACTACACGCACAAGGATGACTCCAAGGCGCACGAGGTACTGCTGTGCGTGGGGACCGGCTCCACCATGGCCGACCCGAAACGGTTCAAGCTCGACGGCGACGACTACTACCTCAAGTCCGCCGAACAGATGCGCGAGATCTGGGCGGACTTCCCTGAGGCGTGCGACAACACGATGCTCATCGCCGAGCGCTGCGATGTGAAGTTCGTCGAGGAAGCCGGCGCCTACATGCCCCGCTTTCCGGTGCCGCAGGGCGAGGACGAGGTCTCCTGGTTCATCAAGGAAGTCGAGCGCGGCCTGCACGCGCGTTACCCGAACGGCATCCCCGATGAAGCCCGCAAGCGCGCCGAGTACGAGACCGATGTCGTCACGAACAAGGGGTACGCCGGGTATTACCTCGTCGTCGCCGACTTCATCAACTGGGCCAAGCGCAACGGCATCCGGGTCGGGCCCGGCCGTGGCTCCGGTGCCGGCTCCATCGCGGCCTATGCCATGGGCATCACCGACCTGGACCCGCTGGTCCACGGGCTGATCTTCGAGCGGTTCCTCAATCCCGAACGCATGTCGATGCCGGACTTCGACATCGACTTCGATGAACGTCGGCGCGGCGAGGTCATCCGCTACGTCACCGAGCGGTACGGCAGCGACCGCGTCGCGCAGATCGTCACCTACGGCACCATCAAGGCCAAGCAGGCCATCAAGGACGCCTCGCGCGTGCTCGGCTACCCGTTCTCGATGGGCGAGCGCATCACGAAGGCGATGCCGCCGCCGGTGATGGGCAAGGACATTCCACTCAACGGCATCTTCGACCCCCAGCACGCGCGCTACGCCGAGGCCGGCGAGTTCCGTTCGCTCTACGAGTCCGATGCCGAGGTGCGCCAGGTCGTCGACACCGCGAAGGGGCTGGAGAACCTCAAGCGCCAGTGGGGCGTGCACGCCGCCGGGGTCATCATGTCCTCCGCGCCGCTGCTCGACACCATCCCGATCATGAAGCGCGAGCAGGACGGCGCCATCATCACGCAGTTCGACTACCCGACCTGCGAAGACCTCGGCCTGGTCAAGATGGACTTTCTGGGCCTGCGCAACCTGACGATCCTCGACGACGCGCTGCGCAACATCCAGCGCAACGGCAAGGACCCGGTCGTTCTCGAGGAACTGCCGCTGGACGACAAACCCGCCTACGAGCTGCTCGGGCGGGGCGACACTCTCGGTGTGTTCCAGCTCGACGGCGGGCCGATGCGGTCCCTGCTCCGGCAGATGAAGCCGGACAACTTCGAGGACATCTCCGCTGTCATCGCGCTGTACCGCCCCGGGCCCATGGGCGCCAACAGCCACATCAACTACGCGCTGCGTAAGAACGGGCAGCAACCGATCACGCCGATCCATCCCGACCTCGCCGAGGCGCTCGAGCCGATCCTGGGCACCACCTACGGCTTGATCATCTATCAAGAGCAGGTCATGGAGATCGCGCAGAAGCTGGCCGGGTACACGCTCGGTAAAGCGGACTTGCTCCGGCGGGCGATGGGCAAGAAGAAGCGCGAAGTCCTCGACGCGGAGTTCGTGCCGTTCTCCGAGGGCATGAAAGCCAACGGGTTTCCCGAAGACGCCATCAAGACGCTGTGGGACATCCTCGTCCCCTTCTCCGACTACGCGTTCAACAAGGCGCACAGCGCCGCGTACGGCGTCATCGCGTACTGGACGGCCTACCTCAAGGCCAACTACCCGGCCGAGTACATGGCCGCACTGCTCACCTCAGTCGGTGACGACAAGGACAAGACGGCGCTGTATCTGTCGGAGTGCCGGCGCATGGGGATCAAGGTGCTGCCGCCGGACGTCAACGAATCCGCCGGCGACTTCACACCGGTAGGCACCGATGTCCGCTTCGGGCTGACCGCCATTCGCAACGTCGGGTCCAACGTCGTCGACAGCATCGTGGCCGCGCGCGAGTCCAAGGGCCGATTCGAGTCGTTCCCGGACTTCATGGACAAGGTCCCGGTCAATGTGTGCAACAAGCGCGTGGTCGAGTCGCTGGCCCGCGCGGGGGCGTTCGACTCGATGGGTTACGCGCGCCGCGCCTTGGTGTCCGTGGTCGACGAAGCCGTCGACACCGTCATCACCCTCAAGCGCAACGAGGCGGTCGGACAGTTCGACCTGTTCGGTGGTGCCGCCGAAGAGACCACGGGCTTCGAGGTCACGGTGCCGGAGCTGTCGGAGTGGGACAAGAAACAAAAGCTCGCCTACGAGCGCGAGATGCTCGGCCTGTACGTCTCCGATCACCCGTTGCTCGGTCTCGAACACGTCATCGCCAACGTCGCCGACCGCCCCATCTCCACCCTGGCCGACGAAGACGAGGTGCCCAATGGCACCACCGTCACCATCGCCGGTCTCATCACGTCGATGCAGCGCAAGATCAGCAAGCGCGGCGACACCTGGGCCATCGTGACCATCGAGGATCTCGAGGGCGCCATCGAGGCGATGTTCTTCCCGGCCACCTATCAGCTCTACGCGCTGCAACTCGCCGAAGACGAGATCGTCGTGGTCAAGGGACGCCTGGACCGGCGTGAGGAGTCGCCGCAGCTGATCGCGGCCGAGCTGAGCCTGCCTGACCTCGCCGACGCCCCGTCCGGGCCGATCACCGTCACCATGCCGACCAGCCGGTGCACGCCGCCGATGGTCGACCGGTTGAAGGACGTGCTGGCCACGCATCCCGGGATGACCGAGGTGCACCTCAAGCTGACTGGGTCTGGGCGCACGACGGTGATGCGGCTGGCCGACGGTTTACGGGTGACGCCGTCCACGGCGCTGATGGGAGACCTCAAGGCGCTGTTGGGGCCCTCGTGTCTCACATGACCATGACCAGAGCGGAGCGGCTGGGCCATGCGGGGGCGCGGACGACGCGGGTCGTGGCCGAGATCGTCGTGGCCACGGTGGTGGCCGGAGTCGTCATGGGCGTGGCGTGGTGGCTGCTCGCTCCTGACGTCACCGCTACCGTGGTGAACGGTGAGGTGCGGCTCGACGCCCGTGAGGGACAGAAGCTGTTCGGCCGTGACGCCGTGTTCGCGCTGTTGGCTGCCGGGTGCGGGCTGCTGATGGCGGTCGTGTTCAGCGCGCGGCACCGGCATCGTCCGGTGACCGTGCTGCTGGCCGTGGCCATCCTGGGTTTCGGCGGGTCGTTGCTGGCCGAACTGACCGGAGGCCTGCTCGGCGGCAGCGACGACATGGCCGGGTGGGCCGACGGGACCGAGCACGTGGTGGACCTGCAGATGCAGTCGCAGGCCGGACTGATCGTGTGGTCGATGACGGCGACGGTGACCGTGGCGGTCATCGCGGTGTTCCGTGACGACCGCTCACCGTGGGCGGTGCCGGGCGCACCGCCGCCGTGACCGATCAGCTGGTCCGGGCGATCGTGGCGGTCTTCGCGGTGGTCACCCGGACCAGGTCCGACGGCGCGATCTCCACGTCGAGGCCGCGGCGTCCGGCCGACACGTACACCGTCGGGTACCCGAACACGGATTCGTCGACGATGGTCGGCAGGCGTTTTCGCTGCCCGAACGGGCTGATGCCGCCGACCACGTAGCCGGTGGTCCGCTCGGCCTTGGACGTCGCGGCCATGACCGCTCGTTTGCCGGCCGCCGCGCGCGCCAGTCCCTTGAGATCCAGCGAGCCCGACACGGGAACCACGGCGACCACGAGATCGTCATCGACCTCGGCCAGCAGTGTCTTGAAGACGCGAGCCGGCGCGACGCCGAGCGCTCGAGCCGCCTCGAGACCGAACGACGGTGCGGAGGAGTCGTGCCGGTACGGGTGCACGGTGAACGCCACGCCCGCGCGCTCCAGCGCGACGGTCGCCGGCGTGCCTGTTCGTTGGCGCGTTGCACTCATTGGGGCAATCTAGTCCGAACCGCCGGTGTTCGTCACTGTGCCGCTCCGCCGCAGGCCACGGGCGCGCACCTGCACGCTCGAGAAACCTGATCAGCAGATCACAGCATGGGTCCCCGCTACGCTGTCGGCGACCGCCGTCCCCCGACCGACGTCTGATCAGACGCCTGACAGAAGGGAACTCCGAGCGATGCCCCTGTTCGACAAGCCGCTGTCCGAGCTGCGCGAGTACCGTCCCGAACGCGAGGAACCGGCGGACTTCGACGCCTTCTGGTCGCGCACGCTGGCCGAGGCGCAGACGTTCCCCCTCGACGCGACGTTCGACGACTACGACGCCGGCTTCGAACTCGTGGACGTCTTCGATGTCCGCTACGCGGGCTGGGGCGGCCACGAGATCGCCGGGTGGTTGTTGGTCCCTGCGGGGGCGAACGAGCCGCTGCCGGCCGTCGTGCAGTACATCGGCTACGGCGGCGGCCGCGGATTCCCGCACGACTGGTTGCCTTTCGCCGTCGCGGGCTACGCGACGTTCGTCATGGACACTCGCGGTCAGGGTTCGGCGGGCTCGCCTGGTGACACCGCGGACCCGGTCGGCGGCACGAATCCGCAGACCCCTGGGTTCATGACGCGCGGCGTGCTCGATCCCGACCAGTACTACTACCGCCGCGTGTACACCGACGCGGTCAGGGCGGTCGACGCCGCGGCGGCGCACCCGCTGGTGGATCCGGGCCGGATCGTCATCGCCGGCGGCAGCCAGGGTGGCGGCATCGCCCAAGCGGTGGCGGGGCTGCGTGACGACCTCACCGGTGCCATGATCGACGTTCCGTTCCTGACCGGGTTCCGCCGGGCGACGGAGATCGTCGACACCATGCCCTACGGCGAGATCACGAAGTACCTGTCGATCCACCGTGATCATGAACAAGCCGTGTTCACGACGCTGTCCTATTTCGACGGCGTCAACTTCGCGCCGCGCTCGAACATCCCCGCCCTGTTCAGCGTGGGACTGATGGACACGACGTGCCCGCCGTCCACCGTGTTCGCCTCGTACAACCACTACGCCGGACCGAAAGAGATCCGCGTGTGGCCGTACAACGAACATGAGGGCGGCCAGACCTTCCAGCGGCGTGAACAGCTGCTGTGGCTGCGTGACCTGCTCAAGCCGGGTCCGCGCTGACGTCGCGGCGCTCTGCACACCGCGGCACGCGTCGAGGCGGGACCGGTCGTTCGATACGATCCCTACAACAGCACAACGTCGCTGTGCATAGCACAACTGAACGAAGGTCTCGTGGAACGGAACAACTCGACCTCGCTACGCCGCGCCCTGACCTTGTTGGAGGCGGTCGCCGCCGCCACGCCGACCGGGGGCGCCACGCTGAGCGAGCTGGCCACGATCGGCGGTGTCCACAAGAGTTCGGCCTCGCGCCTGCTGGCGCCGCTGGCCGACAACGAGTTGGTGCTCGTCGTCGACGGGCGCTACGTGCTCGGGCCGCGCACGATTCAGTTCGGCCAGGTCTACCTCGAGGCTCTCGACCTGCGAACAGTGGCACACCCGGTGCTGCGCGAGCTGATGATGGCGGCGGGGGAGTCGGTGCACTTGGTCGTGCCCGATCTGCCCGACGTGGTGTATGTCGACAAGATCGACGGGCCGGGTCGGGTGCGGATGGCCTCGACCATCGGTTCGCGCCAGCCCGCGCACAGCACGGGCGTCGGCCGGGCGTATCTGGCTCATGCGGGGGAGAGTGCCGTCGAGGCAGTCATCGAGCACGGACTGACGGCACGGACCGAGCGCACGATCACCGATCCGAGCGCTTTCCGGGCGGAGTTGGCCGCGGTGCGCTCGCGAGGGTACGCCGTGGACGACGTGGAGAACGAGCCGGACATCCGCTGTGTCGCCGCCACGATCTTCGACCACACCGGCGCTGCCGTCGCGGCGCTGTCGATCTCTGGACTGGCCACGCGGATCACGCCGCAACGTTTCGACGAACTCGGCGACCTGGTCGTCGCGGCCGGGCGGGACATCTCGGCCGGCCTCGGAGCACCCCGATCTGGAAAGGAACTCACATGAGCGGTACTGATCGCATTCCACCGAGCCCCCAGCTCACCGAAACCGGCGTGATGGCGATCCTGCGGGCCCGGTCGGCCGAGCGGTTCGCCGACATCAGCAAGGTGCTGGTCGACGCCGGCATCACGTGCCTGGAGATCACGCTGACCTCGCCGGGAGCGGTGGAGGCGATCAGCACGGTGCGTGCGCAGCTGCCCGACACCGTCGACGTGGGCGCTGGGACCGTCGTGGACGCCGAGCAGGCGCGAGCGGTCGTCGAGGCGGGGGCAGGGTTCGTGGTGTCGCCGTCCGTCGAGCCCGAGGTGCTTCGCGTCGCTCGTGACGCCGGGATTCCGGCCTACCCAGGGGCGTTCACGCCGACGGAGATTCTGGCTGCCTGGCGCGGTGGGGCGGCGGTGGTCAAGCTGTTCCCCGGTTCGGCGCTCGGCCCGTCGTACATCACCAGCGTGGCCGGGCCGTTCCCGGATATCGCGATCATGCCCACCGGTGGTGTGAGCCTGACCAACATCGGCGAGTGGATCAAGGCCGGAGCCGTTGGCGTCGGCCTGGGTGGCCCGCTGCTCGGCGACGCCGCCGATGGCGGTGACCTGGGTGCCCTGGCTGATCGCGCGCGCACCGCGCTGGCCGCCGTACGCGACGCCCGGGGCCAGGCATGACCGGCGGCGGGCTCGTCACGTTCGGCGAGACGATGGCGCTGATGGCCGCGGCCGAGGTCGGCCCCTGGGCGACGCACCGCGACCTCAAGCTCTCGGTGGCCGGCGCGGAGATGAACGTGGCCATCGGGGTCCGGCGGCTCGGACAACCGGCGACGTGGATCAGCCGTGTCGGCGCGGACTCGTTCGGTGAGCTCATCCTGCGGGAACTGCGGGCCGAGGGGGTGGTGGCGCGAGCCGGCGTCGACACCGAGCGGCCCACCGGCTTGATGGTGAAGGAGCGCCCGAACAGCCTCCGCACGCACGTTCGGTACTACCGTTCCGGCAGCGCCGCGGCGGCGCTGACCGCCGCTGACATCAGCGCCGACACCGTCGCGGCGGCCAGCGTCCTGCACGTCACGGGCATCACCCCGGCGCTCGGCGCGGGCCCGGCCGAGGCGGTGGAACACGCGGTCGAGGTCGCCCGAAGCGCCGGTACCACGGTGTCGCTGGACATCAACTATCGCTCGGCGTTGTGGGACCGCGAGACTGCCGCCGCGGCCCTGGAGCCACTGGTCGCACGGGCCGACGTGGTGTACGCCGGCCCGGAGGAGGCGGCGCTGATCGTCGACGATGCCGAGCCGGAGCAGCAGGCGAAAGGCCTGGCTCGACTCGGACCTGCGCAGGTCGTCATCAAGCTCGGCGCCGACGGCGCGGTCTCGTTCATCGACGGCGTGGTGCGCACCACGCCTCCGGTGCCGGTGCGCGTGGTCGACACGGTCGGTGCCGGGGACGCGTTCGTGGCCGGGTACCTCGCCGAGTTGATGGCCGGGCGTGACGCCGGGACCAGGTTGGCCACCGCGGCCACAGCCGGCGCCTTCGCCTGCACGTCGCTCGGCGACTGGGAGGGCCTACCCACGCGATCCGACCTCGACGCATTCGGCGCCGCCGGGGACGTACAGCGCTGAGCGAGCCGCTAGACCAGACCGAGCTCTCGGGCCCGTGCCCCGGCCTGGAACCGGGATTCAGCGCCCAGCGCGTCCATCAGTTCGGCCACCCGGCGCCGATAGGTACGCACGCTGAGCCCGAGAGCCCGGGCGGCGGCCTCGTCTTTGATGCCCTGGCCGAGCAGGTCGAGCACCTGCGGCGCGAGCCGACGGATCTCGGCGATCTTGGCGTCGTAGACGGCGAGGTCGGTCGCCGACCGCCAGGCGGCCTCGAACAACGAGGTCACGCCCTGCACGGCGCCGGCCTGAGTGATCACGCTGTAGCTGCGCCGGCCCGCGCGGGAGTCACCGGCCAGGATCACCAGCCGGTCGTCGAGGATGATCGTCTCGTTGATCTCCTCGGTGCTGACACGAACCTGCGCCCCGAACTCGTCGCGGCGCTTGGCCAGCTCGTGCGACGCTCCCGGATCGAGCAGGACATCGGCCCGGTAGATCTTGCGCACCCGCATGTCGGTGCGGCGCTGCACGTCGGACAGGGCGGTGATGTCGTAGGGCTGGTGTCGCCACGCCCAGACCCACAGATCGTTGGCCGCACACGCGATCTCGGTCGCGGTCATGAACAGGTGCTTGGTCCGCTGGAACAGCTCCTGCTCGTCGTGGACGATCGTGACAGCGTCGACGGTGCGCATGAGATCCATTGTGAACCCCACGGCCCGGCGAGTTCGGCGCTGGCAGGTTGTTGCCATCCGTGGACCAGTTGGACGGCCGGTCGCAACGCTGGTTCACATGACGATCAACCAGACCGCCGCAGTCAACGCCCGCCCCGGTTCCCCGACCGCCGACGCCGCCGGCACTTGGCAGCTCGGTACTCGTACGGTCAATCGAGTCGGCCTCGGCGCCATGCGCCTGAGCGGCATGCCGTGGGACGACCAGCCGAAAAGCCGAGATGCCGCCATCACGGTCCTGCGCCGGGCGATCGAGCTCGGCGTGAACCACATCGACACCGCTGCCTTCTATTTCACCGCGACCCGCTCAGCCAATGAGCTGATCAGCCATGCGCTCCAGCCCTATCCGGACGACCTGGTGATCACGACGAAGGTCGGGCCGAGCCGGTCCCGCGAAGGTGACTTCGAACCGATGGCCCGACCGGACCAGCTGCGCAGCCAGGTCGAGGAGAACATCCGCCAACTCGGCCTCGATCACCTCGACGTGGTCAACCTGCGGTGGGGCGACGGCATGGACAAGGACCCGAGCTCGGTGGCTGAGCACTTCGGCGCCCTGGCCGAGCTCCGCGAAGCCGGGCTGATCAGGGAGCTCGGGTTGTCCAACGTCACGGCCGGCCAACTCACCGAGGCGCTGGACATCGCACCGGTGGTGTGCGTGCAGAACCTGTACGGCCTGACCGACCGGCAGGACGACGATCTGATGGCCTTGTGCGGCGAACGCGGGGTGGCCTTCGTACCGTTCTTCGCCGTCGCCACGGCGAGCGGTGCGACACCCGGAGCCCCCGACGAGACGGGACAGGCGGAGATCGCCGCGGTGGCGCAGGCGCACGGTGCGACGCCGGCCCAGGTCCGCCTGGCGTGGACACTGCACCAAGGTGATCATGTACTCGCCATCCCCGGTACCGGCGATCCGGCACACCTGGAGCAGAACATCGCCGCCGGTGCTCTCCGGCTGAGCCGCGAGGAGCTCGACCTGCTCGACGGCATACGCCGCTGACGTCGAGATCAAGACACCGGTCCGCGTACGCGGTAAGGTCCCGCGCACAAGACGCCGTCCCAGTGCACGGGGGTCGATCATGACCGGCATCAGCCCGTACGACAGCTTCCGCCAGGCGCGCGACCTCCTGCTGGAGCTTCGTGACGATCACGCCGCGGCGCGGCAGCAGTACGAGCCGCCGCGCCCGGCGAGTTTCAACTGGGCCCTGGACTGGTTCGATCGCGTCGCAGCGACCGAACCGACAGCGAGCCGAGCGGCGCTGCGGATCGTCGGCGGCGACGGCGCGACCGAACTGACCTACGCCGAACTGGCCGATCGGTCCAGTCGGCTGGCCGGCTGGTATCACGCCCACGGCATGCGGCGCGGCGACCGGCTGCTGCTCATGCTCGGCAACCAGGCCGAGTTGTGGGAGACGATGCTGGCCTGCATGAAACTCGGCGTGGTCATGGTTCCGGCCACGACGCTGCTGTCGCCCAGCGACATCACCGACCGGGTGCAGCGTGGCGGCATCGGCTACGTGGTCGCTCGCTCCGTCGACGCCGAACGGCTCGACGCCGCGGCTGCGGACTGCACGCGCATCGCCGTCGGCGATCCCGTGGCCGGCTGGCTGAACCATCGCGACGGCCTGGAACACCCCACGGCGTTCGCGCCGGCAGGCCCGACGGACGCCGAGGACACGCTGCTGCTCTACTTCACGTCGGGGACGACGTCGCTACCGAAGCTCGTGGAGCACACGCAGGTGTCGTACCCCATCGGACATCTGTCCACGATGTACTGGATCGGGTTGCGCCCCGGCGACGTCCACGTCAACGTCTCGTCGCCGGGATGGGCCAAGCACGCGTGGAGCACCGTGTTCGCGCCGTGGAACGCCGAGGCCACGGTGCTGGTGGTCAACCAGGAGCGGTTCGACGCCACCGGCCTGCTGGACACCATGGCCCGGGAGCAGGTGACGACGTTCTGCGCGCCGCCCACGGTGTGGCGGATGCTCGTCCAAGCCGACCTGGCCGCCTACCGCGGGCAGATCCCGCTGCGCGAGGTCGTAGGCGCCGGCGAGCCGTTGAACCCCGAGGTCATCGAGCAGGTCAGGGCGGCGTGGGGACTCACCGTCCGCGACGGCTACGGGCAAACAGAGACGTGCGCCCAGATCGGGAACAGTCCGGGGCAGCCGGTGCGCCTGGGCTCGATGGGACGGCCCTTGCCCGGCTACGACGTGGTGCTGCGTGACCCGGCCAGCGACGAGGACCGATCCGCGCCCGGCGGCGAAGGAGAAGTGTGCCTGCGCCTGGATCCGCGCCCGGTGGGGCTGATGACCCAGTACCGCGACGACCCCACGCGCACGGCCGAGGTCATGCGCGGCGGCGCGTATCACACCGGTGACGTGGCCACGGTCGACGAAGACGGCTATGTCACGTTCGTCGGGCGCACCGACGACGTCTTCAAGTCCTCGGACTACCGCATCAGCCCGTTCGAGCTGGAGAGCGTGCTCATCGAGCATCCGGCGGTCGCCGAGGCGGCCGTCGTCCCGTCACCGGACCCGATCCGGCTTTCGGTGCCCAAGGCGTACGTCGTGCTGGCCTCCGGGCACGTGCCGGACGCCGCGACGGCCGAGTCGATCCTGCGCCATGCCCGCGAGCACCTCGCGCCGTACAAGCGGGTGCGTGGCCTGGAGTTCGCGGAGCTGCCCAAGACGATCTCGGGCAAGATCCGCCGGATCGAGCTGCGTGAACGCGAGATGCAGGTCCACGGCGTCGGTCGCACCGAGCGCGGCGAGCGGGCCGAGTTCTGGGAACAGGACATCCCGGGGCTCGGCTCGTCGTGAAGATCGGCTTGCCGCGAAACCTCGCCGAATCGCCCGTCGGCGATCACGACGTTCGATTCCGCGACTGGCGGGCATCCCTGCCCGCAGTGGTCGCGGACCTGGCGGGCCGATGGGAGCTCACGGTCGGGGAACCGTTCGAGCCAGGTGGGCAGTGCTCGTGGGTGGCCCCGGCGCGCACTCTCGCCGGCGACGACGTGGCCCTGAAGGTCGGCTGGCGGCACTACGAGGCCGACCACGAGGCCGCCGGCCTGCGGTTCTGGGACGGCGCGGGTGCCGTGCGGGTGCATCGCGCCGAGGCGTACGACCGCACCAGTGCGCTGCTGCTCGAACGGTGCGTGCCGGGCGACACGTTGGCATCGGCCCGGCCGGCGCCCGAATGCGACGAGGTGGTGGCTGGTCTGTTGCGGCGGCTGTGGCGCACGCCGCCGACCGGCCATCCGTTCCGGGAACTCACCACCATGTGCGACGCGTGGGCCGACGCGTATGAGCGCACGGTCGAGCAGGCGCCGCAACCGCTCGACCCCGGCTTGGCGCGCGCCGGCATCGAGCTCATGCGAGAACTGCCTCGCACCGCCACCGACAGCGTGGTGCTGTGCACCGACTTGCACCCGCAGAACGTACTCGCGGCACGGCGCGAGCCGTGGCTGATGATCGACCCGAAGCCCTACATCGGCGATCCGTGCTACGACGCGCTACAGCACATGCTCAACACCGACCGGCTGGTCGCGGACCCGGAGGCGCTCTCGGACCGGATGGCCGCCATGCTCGACCTCGATCCGCGGCGGCTGCGGCTGTGGCTGTTCGCCCGGTGCGTGCAGGAGGGCCCGACCTGGCCCGGTCTCGACGGCGTCGCGGTCCGGCTCGCGCCGTGACTCGCCCGGGCCGGGGGGCGCGACTCGGCGCGCCGGATGCGGAGGCCGCGTGGCACGGTGAAAATGACCGCGTGGCACGGTGAACGCGACCAATCGCGCCCGAAATGTCGCGTTTGTGGAACACTTCAGCGTGCCACGCGAGGCGGGCGGGCCGGACGAGGCGGGCGCGCCACGCGAGACGGGCGCGCCACGCGAGACGGGCGCGCCACGCGAGTGCGTGGCGGGGGCGCCCGCAACGGCTGTGCCCCGGGCGTGTCCACCCCGCGGTCTTGGTATCCGGGCGCGGTGTCCGAACAATGAACGGCCGACCTAGACTCGGCTGAGTGATACGCCGCATCGACCTGCGCGGGGAACGCAGCCCGGGGGACAGTCGCGACTACCGTG
>JAJYTA010000081.1 GCA_021793295.1 Actinomycetes bacterium | reverse complement strand
TTCGCGACCGGAATCAGTGCCGCGGCTGCGGTGACGGTGGGGATCACGCTGGTGTGGGCGTTGGCGTGGAGCCGGGCGGCACGGGCCCTGGTTCGCGTGATCGGCCTGGCGGTTCTGGCCGGGGTGAGCGGAACCATCGCCGGGCTGGCGGTGATGGTCGTCGTGCCGAACCTCGACCTCGTCGACCCGGCCACCGCCAGCGTCGGGCCGGAGTCAGCGCTCCTGCTCCCGCTGATGCTGGGGCTGCCCGTGGTGACGTGGTGGGTACACGGTCGGCCGCCTCGCGACGCCGGCGGTACAGCTCGTCCGGTTGATCCGGCGTTGCCTCGGGGCACGGGAGCCACCGCGTATGTCGAGACGTTCACGCCCTGGCTGCTGGCCATCCTCCTCTTCGTGGTCGTCGCTGCGATCGGTGTTCTGATCATCGCGGCCGGCCTGCCGTGGGTCGGGGCCGAGCTGGTGGTGCTGGCCGCAGGGGTGGCCTGGATGACGCGGTGCACGATCCGCGTCCGCGAGGTCGACGGGCTGACGCTTCGCGGCGGTCCGGTGAGCGTACGGGTCCCCGTGCACGAGTTCGCCGGGGCTCGCGTCGTGGTGAGTATCGATCCGTTCAGCGAGTTCGGGGGCTGGGGGCTGCGGGTGGTTCCCGGCGCTACGGCGTTGGTGACCCGGCGTGGGCCAGGGGTCGAGCTCACCCGCGCCGACGGACGCCGTTTCGTGATGACGTCCGCCGACCCCGAGGGACTCGCCGGCGTGCTCAACACCCTGGCCGACGGGCGAGTTTCAGGCTCCTCAGCCCCCCGCTAGCCGCGCGGCGACGTCGTCGGCCGCAACCGCGGTGGCCGGACCGTTGAACACGGCGTTGGTCACCACGGTCCAGGTGACACGCGGCCAGCTGCGGAACGTGATGTCCGCCCCGGCCACCGTCGCCACACCGTCGCCGACCTCGACGGTCACGATGTTGGCCAGACCGTGCAGCGCGTCCTCGCCGTGGGCGTATCCACTGGCCAGCAGCTCACCGTCGGTGGGGTACGACGACGCCACGGTCGCGGTGTCGTCGGTGACCTCGTAGGCGGGGCTGTTGTAGTACCAGACCGGCCAGGACGCCGGCATGCCCCACGTCGCCGGAGACGACGGATCGAACTGGGCGTTCAGCAGTGTGCCCGGTGCGTTGAAGGCTTCACGCTTGGTCGGCGTGGCGTTGGCGAGCGGCAGGTCCAACAGGTCGCGCGCGGTCTCGGCCGCGGTACCGACGGCTACCAGGTTGCCGCCATCGGTGACCCAGTCGGCCAGGGCCTGCCAGCCCTGCTCGCCGACGCCGCGCGCCCAATGGAACCGCTCCGGGTACTTCGCGGGATCGAGGCCTTCGACGATGCGTTTCCGGGTGACCCCCGGCGCGATGAGGATCGTGTCGAACTCACTCAGGTCGGCGTAGTCGTCGGCCTCGACGACCTCGTAGTTCAGGCCGTAGGTGTCGGCGAGCCACATGAGCCAGCCGCCGGGCATGTTGTTCGCTCCCCGGATGAGCCCGATCGTGGTCGACGGCTCGAGCTCCAGCGCGTCGACCGCCGGTGCGGTGTCGACAGCCGTGACCGGCAACGCCGTCAACTCGGACACCTCGGCGAGGACGTCGTGCGCCGCTTCACCGGCCGGCACGACGACCGTGCCCGGGGCGTACTCGTCGCCATCGACGTCGAAGCCCGCCGTGGCCCGCAACACGGGCACGTCGTCGTCCTGGAGCGCGGTGATGACGTGAGCCAGGCCGTACGTCGTCGGCGAGACCAGGTACGCGCCGCCCGGTGGAGCGACGTCGGGCGCGGGCGCCGTGACGTCGTCGGCCGTCACTCGTTCGGTCCGTGCCACCCGGACGCCGTCGGCCGGGTGCACGTCGAGGCCGAGCAGCATGCCGAGATTGTCCGTGGTCTCGCTGTAGGGCATGATCAACGGGCAGTCGGCGCACTTGCGTGCCTGGTCCGGGTACTCGTCGATCTCCAGCACCTGGTCGACCCAGCTGCCCATCGGCTGCTGCGACCAGATCACGTACGAGCCCGCGGGGTAGGTGTCGCGTCCCACACGCACGGTCGACAGGGCGCGGTCGACCTCGACGTCGGCGATGTCGAAGATCTCGACGAGCTGCTTCACCGCGTACGGGTCGCGCTGGTCGGCCGGCACGATGTATGCCTCCGGGCCGTCATCGGGTTCCATGTTGCGCTGGTTGACCCGGTAGAGGTGGTTGAACAGCCAGTCGTCGGCGTCCTTCGCGACGCTCTGCAGGCCGGTGTACATCGACAGCTTGGCGTACTCGACGATCTGCTCGAGCGTCCACTCCTGGTCGGTGTACGGGTCGAAGGTGCGCATGGTGCGGTCGGTGGCCCCCGGCGGCGTGCCGTCGTCGTTCGAAAACGGCAGCGCGAGGTCGCGCACGGAAGCGATCTCGTGCAGGAACAGCGACGCGCCGCGATGCGGGCCGGTGCCGAACACGTCGGCGTTCCAGAAGATGCCGTACGCGTCGTCGGTGCTGACTCCGGGCAGGCTCTCTTCGGCTGCGGCGTTCGCGATCTCGGCGCCGAGGGCGTTGGCGGCTGAGATCACGATGGAGTCGACATTGGGGCCGAGCGGCTCGTCGAACGGCGGCAGCCACATGCGTGGGTTGTTGGCGCCGGCCTGATGCATGAAGTGCAGGATGACCGGACGGTACTTCTGCTCGAGCTCGGTGCGAATGCGCGACTCGGCCTGCGTGAAGAAAATCCAATCGCGATTATTGTCATGGCCGACATACTTGTGATAGAGGTCCGGATAGACGCGGTTGTAGTCGGTGCCGGCCGTCTCATTGAAGTAGTCGACCATCAGGTGCTGCCCATCGGGATTCGCCGAGGGAACCACCAGGATGACGAGATTGTCGAGCACATTCTGTACCGTCTCCGACCGTTCGGTGGAAAGTCGGTGTATGACGTCGATCAACGCCGGAAGATTTCCGACCTCACTAGAATGCAGCGTCGCCTCGAGGTAATAGACGGGGACGCTCTCGGCGGCGAGGGTGCGCGCCTGACTTTCGCTCAGCCCGGAGCGCGGGTCGGCAAGGCGCTGATTGATCTCCAGGATCTCGTCGAGGCGCTGCAGGTTCTCCGGTGAGCTGACCCGCAGGATCGGGTAGTCGTTGCCCATGGTCGTGGTGCCGGCTACGTCGTACTCGACCGAGTCGGATTCAGTGGCGACGAGTTGGAAATAATCCTTGACGTCGTCGAAAGATGCCAGCTTGCCGGTGGTGCCCATCTCGAAGCCGAAGAATTCCTCCGGGGTGGGAATGTCGGCCGCCGCGGCATCGGCGCTGCCGCCGACTCGCACATCACCTGGTGCGACGACTAATGCTGCGGCGCCGAGGGTGACGGCTGTGAGACCTACCAGAACGCGCTTGGCTGACATCCGTTTCATGTGACGAACCTCCGTGCATTCCGCCCGGCAGAGTTCGACGTACGCTAGCGAGGCCTATGACGGCAGTCAATGCTGATGACAATTGGCAAGATTGCGTGAAGCAAGCGGTGGAATCGGTTGGCTGACAGCGGGCGCGTCGATCAATGCGGCGGACCGGCCAAGGCGCGGGCGTTGCGAGACATCGTCGCGGCCAGCGCTTCGAGCGGGCCACGGCCGACGAAGCGCCGCCAGGGGACGGCGATGGCGAAGGCGACGACGATGTGCAGGGCGTAGGCGTGAGTCGTGGTCGGCGGCAGCACCGTGGTCAGCAGGACGACGTGCAGGCTGTACAGCGTGAACGTCATGCTGCCGACTGCGCCGAGCGGGCGGAGCACGACCGCCGCCCGCGGCGCGAGCAGCAGCATCAGTCCCAGCACGGCCGCCGCCGTGCCGATGGTGTGCAGGAGGTCGAACGGGGTCGCCGTATGCGGGGACGACACCACGAGCCACCACCAGCTCGTGGTCGGGGTGGTGCCGTAGAACGACGTGGTGAGCACGACGTCGGCGAAGTCTCCCGGGCTCGCCGGATGCCCGCCGAGACCGGCCTCGGCCAGGCGCTCGCGGACGCCGCTGTCGAGGATGATCCATGACGTTGCCCAGGTGGCGGCGGCCAGTGCCGCCCCACCGCCGAACAGGGCACCGGCGACCCTGGGTGAGTTCAGCGCGAGGCGGCCCAGGCCCATGCCGGCCAAGGCATAGGCCATCCAGGGGAAAACGGGGTAGTACCCGGTGAACAGCAGCTCGCGGATCAGGGTCGCGGGAGCGGCCAGCGAGCCCAGGGTGGGATTGTCGTAGGAGGCCGCCGGCTGGTCCATGCGCCAGGCATGGCTGACCAGCGGGGCCAATACGGCCCAGGCCGCTGCCAGCGGCAGCAGCATGCGCGGGCCGAGCCCGAGAAACGGCACTGCCAGCAGGAACAGCACGCCGTAATAAGCCAGGATCACTGCGACCCCGGAGTCGAACGAGCCGAGCATCATCCCGACCAGGAAGATCACCAGCGCTCGCGCGCCGACACCGAGCCGCGCGGCCAGCAGCTCGCGCCCGGCCGGAGGGGTGCGACCGCCGGCGACCAGTGCGAGGCTCACCCCCGCCAGCACGGCGAACAGGGCGGAGGATCGCCCGCCGGCGATGAGTCGCGAGGCGGAGAACTCACCGTCCTGCGTCAGGGCGGGGATGACATGGACCGACATCATCCCCAGGAGCGCGACGCCCCGTGCGGCGTCCACCCCCAGCAGTCGTGCCCCCGCAGCGGTCGTCTTCGCTCCGACGCTCATGACTCGACGGTCAGAAGACGAGGCTGGCGAGGAACGGCGCCACGGTGGCGACGAGGCACAGGATGAGCACGATGGCGACCACGCGGACACGCAGGTCGGGACGGCGGGGAACGTCATCCGGCTCGTTCATGGCGCCAAGCGTACGTCGCGCCGGGTCGGCCTTCGGTCGCGGAATCCGGGAATCGCCGTCCGCGCAGACGCGTTGTACGGGTCGGGAACTTGAGTGGGGTCGACTCAACTCGGTTTGGTCTCCGCCCGGTGACCCCGCATACTTGAGCCTGAGTGACGCAACCAATCGTAGAGATCATTCGGAGGTACCGCCATGGCACGTGCCGTCGGCATCGACTTGGGCACGACGAACTCCGTCGTAGCCGTCCTCGAAGGTGGCGAACCCACCGTCATCGCCAACGCCGAAGGTGCGCGCACCACCCCGTCGGTGGTCGCGTTCGCCAAGAACGGCGAAGTCCTCGTCGGCGAAGTGGCCAAGCGGCAGGCTGTCACCAACGTCGAGCGCACCATTCGCTCCGTCAAGCGCCACATGGGCACCGACTGGAGCAAGAAGATCGACGACAAGACGTTCACCGCCCAGCAGATCTCGGCCTTCGTGCTGCAGAAGCTCAAGCGCGACGCCGAGGCCTACTTGGGCGAGGACATCACCGACGCCGTCGTGACCGTGCCGGCGTACTTCAGCGACGCCCAGCGGCAGGCCACGAAGGAAGCGGGCGAGATCGCCGGTCTGAACGTCCTGCGCATCGTCAACGAGCCGACCGCTGCCGCGCTCGCCTACGGCCTGGACAAGGGTGAGACCGACCAGACCATCCTCGTGTTCGACCTCGGCGGCGGCACCTTCGACGTGTCGTTGCTCGAGATCGGCGAAGGCGTGGTCGAGGTCAAGGCGACCAGCGGTGACAACCACCTCGGTGGTGACGACTGGGACCAGAAGATCGTCGACTGGCTCGTGGACAAGGTGAAGGCCGCGCAGGGTCTGGACCTGTCCAAGGACAAGATCGCGATGCAGCGCGTCCGCGAGGCTGCCGAGCGCGCCAAGATCGAGCTGTCGTCCAGCACGCAGACGTCCATCTCGCTGCCGTACATCGCCCAGGACGCCGAGAAGAACCCGGTGCACGTCGACGAGAGCCTGACGCGTGCTCAGTTCGAGCAGCTGACCGCCGATCTGCTCGATCGGACGAAGACGCCGTTCCAGAACGTCGTGCGCGACGCCGGCATCTCGGTCAACCAGATCGACCATGTCGTCCTGGTCGGCGGCTCCACCCGGATGCCCGCCGTGGTCGACCTCGTCAAGGAGCTCACCGGCGGCAAGGAGCCGAACAAGGGCGTGAACCCGGACGAGGTCGTCGCCGTCGGCGCCAGCTTGCAGGCCGGCGTGCTGCGCGGCGAGGTCAAGGACGTGCTGCTGCTCGATGTCACCCCGCTCTCGCTCGGCATCGAGACCAAGGGCGGCGTGATGACCAAGCTCATCGAGCGCAACACGACGATCCCGACGAAGCGTTCGGAGATCTTCACCACCGCCGAGGACAACCAGCCGACCGTCGGCATCCAGGTGTACCAAGGTGAGCGCGAGATCGCCGCGTACAACAAGAAGCTGGGCACGTTCGACCTGACCGGTCTGCCCCCGGCGCCGCGCGGTGTCCCGCAGATCGAGGTCACCTTCGACATCGACGCCAACGGCATCGTGCACGTGTCCGCGAAGGACCTCGGCACCGGTCGCGAACAGTCGATGACCATCACCGGCGGCTCCTCGCTGCCGAAGGAGGACATCGACCGGATGATCCGCGAGGCCGAGCAGTACGCCGAAGAGGACCGCAAGCGCCGCGAGGCCGCTGAGAACCGCAACCAGGCGGAGTCGCTGGTCTACCAGACCGAGAAGTTCCTCGCCGACAACTCCGAGAAGGTGAGCACGCTCTCGCAGGAGGTGCGTGACGACGTCGACTCCGCGCTGGCCGAGGCGAAGAAGGCGCTCGAGGGCGCTGACGACGCCGCGATCAAGAGCAGCTCCGAGCGGCTGCAGACGGCCTTCCAGGCGATGGGCGCGGCGATCTACGCCTCGGCGGAGCAGCCTTCCGGCGCAGCCGACGCTGGTGAGGGCGCGGCTTCGGCCGATGCCGGCCAGGACGCCGAGGAAGACGTTGTCGAAGCTGAGATCGTAGACGAGGAGAAGGACGACAAGTGACCGATGCGGAGCGGGCCCTAGGCTCCGAGGAGGCCCACCCTGACGAGCAGGAGCAACCGGTGGTACGCGACCGGCGTCGCATCGACCCCGAGACGGGTGAGCTGCGTGAGCTCAGGGATGATGGCGCCGACGTGGATGCCGCAGCCGGCTCCACCACCGGCTCCGCCGACGTCTCGGAGGAGCTCGAACGTGCTCGTGCCGAGGCGGCCGAGCGGCTCGAGGACCTTCGGCGGCTGCAGGCGGAGTACGTCAACTACCGCCGGCGGGTCGAGCGTGACCGCGAGGTCATGCGCGAGAACGCGAAGGCCGAGCTGTTGGCCGAGTTGCTTCCGGTGCTCGACGACATCGGCCGCGCGCGCGAACACGGTGATCTCACCGGCGGATTCCGGTCGGTCGGCGAGAGCCTGGAGGCGGTGACCGCCAAGGCGGGTCTGGTGCGCTACGGCGAGGTCGGCGACGAGTTCGACCCGACCATCCACGAGGCCTTGATGCACAACTACTCCGACGAGGTCAAGGTCTCGACGTGCACGCAGATCCTGCAGCCTGGGTATCGCCTCGGTGACCGGATCATCCGCCCGGCCCGGGTGGCCGTCTCGGATCCGACAGAATCGTTGTCAGAGCCCGCCGCGGAATCGGATGCGCAGGACGCATCCGATTCCGGCGCGGCGGACAATGGCGGTCAGGAGAGCTGAGTGAGGAAGGGAGGGGGCGCGTGAGCACGAAGGACTGGATCGAGAAGGACTATTACAAGATCCTCGGCGTCTCCAAGGATGCCGATGCGGCGACGGTCAAGAAGGCCTACCGCACGCTGGCTCGCGAGCTCCACCCCGACCACAACAAGGGCGACGAGGAGGCCGAGGCTCGGTTCAAAGACGTGTCCGAGGCCTACTCCGTCCTGTCCGACCCGCAGAAGCGCAAGGAGTACGACGAGGCGCGCGCACTGTTCAGTAGCGGTGTGCGCACCCCCGGCGGGGGGTCGAGCGGCGGCTCGTTCTCGTTCGACCTCGGTGACCTGTTCTCCGGGGGCGGCGCCGGCGGAGGCATCGGCGACGTCTTCGGGGGACTGTTCAACCAACGGGCGCGTAGCCGGTCCGGCGCGGCACGCCGCGGTGCCGACGTGGAGCGCGAGGTCTCGGTCAGCTTCATCGAAGCGGTCGAAGGCAAGACGATCCCGCTGAAGCTGACCAGCTCGGCGGCGTGTGCGTCATGCGGTGGAACGGGTGCGCGTGCGGGCACCGTGCCGCGTGTGTGTCCCACGTGTGTCGGTACCGGGTTCACCAGCACCGACTCCGGCGGGTTCGGGATGGCCGAGCCCTGCAAGGACTGCAAGGGCCGGGGCCTGGTGGTCGACGACCCGTGCCCGGTGTGCGAAGGGTCCGGACGAGGCACCACGAGCCGGGTCATGCACGTGCGGATCCCGGCGGGCGTGGTCGACGGTCAGCGCATCCGGCTACGCGGGAAGGGCGTTCCCGGCGAGCGGGGAGGCCCGCCGGGTGACCTCTATGTCGTCATCCACGTGGGGAAGCACCCGGTCTTCGGCCGCCGTGGTGAACACCTGACGGTGACGGTGCCGGTGACCTTCCCCGAGGCCGCGTTGGGCGGCGAGATCAAGGTTCCGACGTTGACTGGCGCCCCGGTCACGCTGCGGCTGCCGCCGGGTACGCCCAACGGACGCACGTTCCGCGTGCGTGGCAGGGGAGCGGCCCGCAAGGACGGCACGCGCGGCGATCTGCTCGTGACCGTCGAGGTCGCTGTCCCGCAGAACCTGAGCAGCGACGCGCGGAAGGCGCTCGAGGAATACCGGGCCGCGACGTCGGGTGAGGACGTGCGGGCCGAGCTGATGAACGCAGTGGCGAAGGAGAGGTGACCATGGACGCCAAAGGCAGATTCATCGTCGCTATGTCCGGATCCGCTCGGTTGGTCAGCGACGACGAACCTTTGTACGTCATCTCCGTGGCTGCGGAGATGGCTGGTATGCATCCGCAGACCCTGCGACAGTACGACCGGCTGGGACTCGTCTCGCCGCGCCGGACCGTGGGGGGCGGGCGCCGGTACTCCCTGCGCGAGGTCGAGATGTTGCGCGAGGTTCAACGGCTGTCCCAAGAGGACGGTGTGAACCTCGTGGGCATCAAGCGGATCATGGAGCTCGAAGCCGAGGTGCACGCGCTGCGCACCGAACTGGCGGCGATGCAAGACGTCATGCAGGGCCGTGATCAGTACCTGCCGGTCCCGGCCTTCGAATCCGCGCTGGCGGTCTACCGGCCCGACAACTGACGCCGCGGGCGTCACGCGCTCAGCAGGCCGATACCCAGCGTCACCAATCCCGCCGTCAGCGACGCGGCGCCGAGCCAGAGCACCACGATCGCCCGGTTCGGGCTGGTGCGGCCGGGGCCAGCCGACGCGGCGAAGAATCCGGCCGGCATCAGGATCGCGGCCAACGGCACGCCGCTGCGGGCCAACCATGCGGCGAAGCCGTCCAGCGACGTCGCGTCGGTCAGGAGCACGGTCACCAGGCCGAGCGTGATGAACATGCCGGCGTGCCCGTGCCCGGCGCGGGCGAAGGACTTCTGAAACTCTGTTTTGGGGATGCCGCCTGCGGCGATCCGGACGAGCAGTAACCCGCCGGACTCGACCGTGACGGCGGCGAGGACGAGGATGCCCGCGAGTCGGGTCGCTTCGGTGCTGAGCTCGAGCATGGTCTGCCCCTCATGGGATTGCCTAACACTGTTATAAAACAGCGTTAGGTTATTCTCGTCAAGTGGGTAGACCACGAATTCACGATCAGGCGACCAAGGAGCGACTCCTGGCTCGGGCCGCCGAGACGGTGTCGACATCGGGCGTGCGTGCGTTGAACGTGCGCACGCTCGCCGCCGACGTGGGAACGTCCACCGCTGCGGTGTACACGCTCTTCGGCGGTAAGTCCGGCCTGGTGAGCGCGCTGTATCTACGGGTGTTCCAGCGCTTCGCGACAGCGCTCGCGGCCGTGGGCCGCAGCGCCGACCCGGTCGACGACGTCGTGCGCCTGGGGATGGCGTATCGCCAGTACGCTGTGGCCGACCCGAACGGCTACCGCATCATGTTCGGCGACGAGGTGCGTCCGGCCGACGTCTCGGCCCGGGCGGCGCGCACCGGTGCCCAGACGTTCGATCCGCTGCTCGATGCGGTGCGCCGGGCGGTCGAGGCGGGGAGATTCCCCGCCGAGCCGGAGCCCTCGGGTATCGCGACCGCACTGTGGGCCAACGTGCACGGCCTCGTGTCGCTCGAGCTGGGCGGATTCATGCCGCCGGACGCCGGCGACCCGGCGGCGGTCTTCGAGATCGCCGTGCGGGCCAATGTCGCGGGTTGGGCGGCGCTCGCCCAGGGCGGATGACCCGTCGGCTCAGCCGTCGGTGCTGGAGGGTTCGGCCGACGGGCTGCTCGGCTCGTCGGTGATCGGCTCTTCGTCCACCTCGACCTGGTAGTTCACGTCGCCGCCGTCGATGGACTCCGCGGTGATCGTCAAGCCGATGGTGCTGCCGTCATCGGCTTCGAGGATGCAACGGACCTCGGAGCCGACCTCGGCGGCCAGGTCGTCGTCGCAGTCGACCGAGGCCACCGGCTCGCCGACCTGTTCTTCGAGAAGGTCGGCGACACCCTCCTCGAGATCCTCGGCAGGCACGCTCTGCTCGCCCAGGATGGAGCAGCCCCCGAACAGGAGGGCGGTGCCGCCCAGGACAGTGGCCATGCGAGTGTGGTTCATTCGAGATTCTCACTTCCGGCTGGTCTCCGAAACATCGTTCCAGATGCCTTCTCGGTTCTAGCCCGGGATCCCCTGTGCGAGCAGACTTGAGTGGAATAGACTCAACTCTGCCGGAGTTGTGTCCACCGACACGACTCGCAACCCGGACCGCTTCAGGGAGATCGATGAACGACCAGCTGACCACCAAGGCTCAGGAGGCGCTGTCGGTCGCCGTGCGCAGTGCGGCCACCGCGGGCAACCCCGCGGTCGAACCCGTGCACGTGTTACGCGCCCTGCTCATCCAGCCGGGCGGGCTCACCGGCCCCCTCCTCGAAGCTGCAGGCGCCGACCTGGCCCTCGTGCGCCGCGACGTCGACAACGCGTACGAGGCACTGCCGAAGGCCGCGGGATCCACCGTCGCCTCACCGGGGCTCGGCCGCGCGACGTACGCCGTGCTCTCACACGCCGGCGAGGTGGCCCGAGAGCTCGACGACCAATATGTGTCCACCGAACACCTGGTGGTCGGCCTGGCGCACGTCGACTCCCCGGTCAAGGACCTGCTCGCCAAGCACGGGGTGAGCGCGGAGAAACTGCGCGCGGCGTTCAGTGAAGTCCGCGGATCGGCGCGGGTCACCAGTCCGGACCCCGAGGGGACCTACGACGCGCTGAACAAGTACGGCATCGACCTCACCGAACGCGCTCGTGAGGGGACCGTCGACCCGGTGGTCGGCCGAGACTCCGAGATCCGCCGCGTGGTGCAGGTGCTGTCGCGGCGGACCAAGAACAACCCCGTGCTCATCGGTGAGCCCGGCGTCGGCAAGACGGCCGTCGTCGAGGGCCTGGCCCAGCGCATCGTGGCCGGTGACGTGCCGGAGTCGCTGCGGGGCAAGCGGCTGGTGGCGCTGGACATCGGCGCCATGCTCGCCGGCGCCAAGTACCGCGGTGAGTTCGAGGAACGGCTCAAGGCCGTTCTCGACGAGATCAAGGCCAGCGAGGGCGAGGTCGTCACGTTCATCGACGAGCTGCACACGGTGGTCGGCGCGGGAACGTCCGGCGATTCGGCCATGGACGCCGGCAACATGCTCAAGCCGATGCTCGCTCGCGGTGAACTGCGCATGGTCGGCGCGACGACCTTGGACGAGTACCGCGAGCGCATCGAGAAGGACCCCGCGCTGGAGCGGCGGTTCCAGCAGGTCTTCGTCGGTGAGCCGAGTGTCGAGGACACCATCGCGATCCTGCGTGGCCTCAAGGAGCGCTACGAGGCGCACCACAAGGTGCAGATCTCCGATGCCGCGCTGGTGGCCGCGGCCACGCTGTCGCACCGCTACATCAGCGGCCGGCAGCTTCCGGACAAGGCCATCGACCTGGTCGACGAGGCCGCTTCGCGGCTGCGCATGGAGATCGACTCCTCCCCGGTGGAGATCGACACGCTCCGCCGCCAGGTCGACCGGCTGAAGATGGAGGAGCTGGCCCTGGACAAGGAGCAGGACGACGCCTCGCGCGAGCGGCTGGCCTCGATCCGGGCCGAGCTGGCCGACCGCGAAGAGGAGTTGCGCGCTCTCGAGGCGCGGTGGGAGCAGGAGAAGGCCGGGCTGAACCGGGTCGGTGCCCTCAAGGAGCAGATCGACGATCTGCGCGGGCAGGCTGAGCGTGCCCAGCGCGCCGGCGATCTGGCCGGCGCGAGCGAGATCCTCTATGGCCGTATCCCGGAGCTGGAGAAGGAGCTCGAGGCCGCCACCGCGCTGGCGCAGGAGACCGCCGCCGAAGCGATGGTGAAGGAAGAGGTCGGGCCGGACGACGTCGCCGACGTGGTCAGCTCGTGGACGGGCATCCCCTCAGGCCGCCTGCTGGAAGGCGAGACCGAGAAGCTATTGCGGATGGAGGAAGAGCTCGGTCGCCGGGTCGTGGGGCAGACGCAGGCCGTCGCAGCGGTGTCCGACGCCGTGCGCCGGGCCCGCGCCGGTATCTCCGACCCCGACCGGCCCACCGGTTCGTTCATCTTCCTCGGCCCGACCGGCGTCGGTAAGACCGAGCTGGCCAAGGCGCTGGCGGGGTTCCTGTTCGACGACGATCGCGCCATGGTCCGCATCGACATGAGCGAGTACAGCGAGAAGCACAGCGTGGCTCGCCTGGTCGGTGCGCCGCCCGGCTATGTCGGCTACGAGGAGGGCGGTCAGCTCACCGAGGCGGTGCGGCGCCGGCCGTACTCCGTGGTATTGCTCGACGAGATCGAGAAGGCGCACCCCGAGGTTTTCGACATCCTGCTTCAGGTGCTCGACGACGGCCGGATGACCGACGGGCAGGGGCGCACGGTCGACTTCCGCAACGTCATCCTCATCCTGACCTCCAACCTGGGGTCGACGTTCCTGGCCGACCCGGCGCTGGACGACGACGCCAAGCGGTCGGCGGTCATGGAGGTGGTGCGCCAGTCGTTCAAGCCGGAGTTCCTCAACCGTCTCGACGACATCGTGATGTTCGAGCCGCTCGGCACCAACGAGCTCGCTCGCATCGTCGATCTGCAGGTCGACCGGCTGGCGCACCGATTGGGCGACCGGCGGCTCACGCTGCACGTCAGCGACGGCGCCCGCGAGTGGCTCGCGCTCACCGGCTACGACCCGGTGTACGGCGCGCGCCCGCTGCGGCGTCTGGTGCAGACCGCCATCGGTGACCGGCTCGCCAAGTCGATCATCGCCGGCGAGATCCGCGACGGCGACACCGTCATCGTCGACGTCGACGAAGAACGCGACGGGCTGACCGTCAGCCGGGCCTGAGCGTCAGCCGGCACCGATCGGCTGGCGCGGCCGCCTCAACTCGGGGAACCCACCCGCCCGCGGCGCCAGTAGCCGAAGGCGTGCACCGATTCCCGTTCGACGCCGCGCTCGGTCATCGCCAGGCGGCGCAGTGCGCGTACCTCAGTGGTCTCGCCGGCGGCCCACAACTCCACCTGCCCGGCCGGCCAGTCGAGGCGGCGGACGGCGGCCTCCAGCGCCCCGGTGGTGCCCGCCTCGGCGCCGTCGCGATGCAGCCAGTGCAGCCGCAGGTCGGCGGCGGTCGTGATCTGCTGCTCCTCGGCGGCGTCAGCCACCTCGACGAACGCCACGATCGGCAGGCCGGCCGGTGCGCGCTCCACGATCGATGCCAAGGCGGGCAGCCCGGTCTCGTCGGCGGCCATGACGACGGCGTCGGCATCGAACGACGGCACGGCGTGGGGGCGGGGGCCGGTGACCTCGATGGTGTCGCCAGGCGTGGCGGCCACCGCCCAGCGGACGAACGGCCCGTCGCCGTGCAGCACGACGTCGATGTCCACGGTGTTCGATCGCGGCTCGTGCCGCCGGATGGTGTACGTGCGGCTCGGCGGGCGGGCGCCGCTGGTTCGGTCGAGGTCGTCTTCCTGCGGCAGCGACATGCGCAGCACCAGGTTCGGACACGACGGGTCCAGCGGAAGGTGCTCGCGCTCGATGACGGCCACCAGCCGGAGCATTCGAGGCGTGAGCTGGGACGACGATGTTACGCGTAGGAGGCCGGACGAGGGGGACACGTCGGTCACATTAACCTCTCGTACAGTGACCGGATGTCCACTGCACTGCGTTGGTTCCGCATCGCCGCCGTCGCCGAGGCCGTCTCGTGGGCCGGCTTGCTCGTCGGCATGCTGGTGAAGTACGTCATCGCGGACAACGAGATCGGCGTACAGATCTTCGGCCCGATTCACGGCGGGCTGTTCGTCGCCTACGTCGTCGCCGTGACCATCGCGGCCCGCAACGCTCGCTGGGCGCCGTCGACGTGGCTGCTGGGCGTGGTCAGCGCCGTCCCTCCGTTCATGACCGTATGGTTCGAGCGCCGGGTCACCCGGGCGGGTGAGCGCACCGGCGCAGCGGTGACCTCGTAAAGTCGGTGCCATGGCGACGGTAATGGTGACCGGACCTACCGCGGGCATCGGGCTGGCATTCGCCCGCGCCTTGGCCGCGCAAGGCCATGACCTCGTGCTCGTGGCGCGCGACCAGGCTCGGCTGGAGTCCGTGGCCGCCGAGTTGCGCGGCGCGTACGGCGTCGGCGTCGAAGTACTCCAGGCCGACCTGGCCCGCGACACCGAGAGCGTGGAGAAGCGGCTGCGCCAGACCACGCCCCCGATCGACCTGCTGGTCAACAACGCCGGCTTCGCCCTGCGCAAGCCGTTCCTCGCCAACGACATCGCCGACGAAGAGGCGATGCTCGACGTCCTGGTGCGAGCCGTCCTGCGGCTGACGCACGCGGCCTTGCCGGGCATGATCGAGCGCGGTCACGGCGCGGTGATCAACGTCGGCTCGGTGGCCGGCTGGGTCCCGCGCGGCACGTACAGCGCCGCCAAGGCGTGGGTCACTGCGTTCACCGAGGGGCTCGCAGCCCAGGTGGCCGGTACCGGCGTCCAGGTCATGCTCCTGGCGCCGGGATACACGCGCACCGAGTTCCACGACCGCGCTCGGATGAACATGTCGAGCCTGCCCTCATGGATGTGGCTCGAAGCCGACGCGTTGGTGCAGGGCGCGCTGCGCGACCTGCGCCGCGGCAAAGTGATCTCGGTTCCCGGCGCGGTGTACAAGGTGGCGGCCGCCGCGTTGCCGCGATTGCCCCGGGCCGTGGTGCGCGCGGTTGGGCAGCGTCACCCCGCCGGACGGCAGAGCTACCGCCGCCGACGCTGAGATCTACCCGGGCAACGCGTCGACGACGTCGGCCAGCAACCCGGAATCCACCGGCCCCTCCCAGACCGGCCAGTTGCGTGAACGCGCCGACCTGGCCCAGAAGTCCGTCGGCCCGGTGCCGGGCACATCGGCGCCGGTGTGCACGTAGGCGCACGGGGCGTCCGGCCAGTCCGGCGCCACGGGCAGCTTCTCGGCCCAGAACTCGTGGTCGCGCGGACGGGGTGCGTCCAGCGGCCAGAGCCGGCCCGGCTCGTGCAGCATCGTGTGCGCGGCGTCGGCCATCTCTGCGTCGGCAGACCGGATCAGGTCGAGGTGCGATGGTGAGCCCGGGCGCGGCAGGCTCGCATCGACGAACACGTACCCGCCGACGGCCCGGCCGGCGGCGCGTTGGGTGCGCGCCAAGGCGGGCAGCAGCGGCCCGGCCGTGCCGTGCCCGACCATCACCAACGGTCCGCGCAGCTCGCGCGCGTGCAACGGCCGGGCGACGGCGGCGATCCAGGCGACGGCGTACGGCCGCCCGGTGTCGTCGGAGGCCGGCGCGACGACGTCGCTGCCGGGCAGGTTGACGTTCAAGCGCTCCCAATGATCCGGCGCATCGATCGGGCCGGATACGAGAATGACGGTGCCGGGTCTCATCCCTTCCAGCCTGCCGTACGCTCATGAGCCGTGAACGCCTGGGACGAGCTCCGACACCACATCACCGACAAAGCCGTCGTGCACGAGAAGGTCGTGCTGTCGTCGGGCCGGGAGGCCGACTACTACGTCGACTTGCGGCGCGTCACGCTCGACGGTGCCGCCGCGCCGCTGGTCGGCGAGGTGATGCTCGACCTCACTGCCGATCTGGACGTCGACGCCGTAGGCGGACTGACTCTCGGCGCTGATCCGGTGGCGACCGCGATGCTGCACGCCGCCCATGCCCGCGGCCGGCGACTCGATGCCTTCGTGGTGCGCAAGGACGAGAAGCAGCACGGGATGCGCCGGCGCATCGAGGGCACTGACGTCACTGGTCGGCGGGTGCTGGCGGTGGAGGACACCTCGACGACGGGGGCGAGCGTGCTGACCGCGGTGGATGCGTTGGTCCAGGCGGGCGCGGACGTCGTGGCGGTGGCGGTGATCGTCGATCGCGACACCGGCGCGCGCGAGAACGTCGAGAAGCGGGGGCTGGAGTATCGCGCCGCGTTCGGCAAGAGCGATCTCGGGTTGTAGATCGCTGCGCGCTCAATAGCGCTCCACCAGGTGCTCACGCCCCGGCGGCGGCTCGTAGGGCTCCGGCCAGACGTCGGTGACGTCGACGATCTTGCCGTCGACGAGCCGGAAGAACGTCACGCCGATCATCTGCTCGTCGCCGACGCGGAAGTCGACCCAGGACGCTGCTTCGTCGCCGACAGCGACCAGGCGCTGGACGGTGAGGCGCCACGCGCCGGGATACTCGGCGTTGAACTGGACGTAGGCGGACTTGCCGCGGATGCGTTCTCGGGTCTGCGGGAGGGTGTAGACGACGTCGTCGGCCAGCGTCGTGGCGAAGGTGTCCCAGTCGCGGGCGTCGGCGGCGTTCCAGTATGTGGTGACGATCTCGGCGGTCTTGGCCATGGCGCAGACTGTAGGTGTGGGCTCCGACAGTGTTGAAGCATCAGCCGACGTGGGGGTCGGGCCGTGGCAGGGCGAGTGGCCCGACGACCCACGCTACGATCCGGAGCTGCTCGAGCACGGTGATCGTCGCAACGTCGCCGACGGTTACCGGTACTGGACCAACGAGGCGATCGTCGCCGACCTCGATCAGCGCCGGCACCCGTTTCACGTCGCCATCGAGAACTGGCAGCACGACTTCAACATCGGCTCCGTCGTGCGCACCGCCAACGCCTTCCTCGCCGCCGAAGTGCACATCGTCGGACGCCGCCGCTGGAACCGCCGCGGCGCCATGGTCACCGATCGATACCAACACATTCGGCACCACCCGGATCTCGACGCCTTGACCGCCTGGGCCCATGGAGCCGGCCTCCGCGTCCTCGGCATCGACAACCTGCCCGGTGCGGTGCCGCTGGAGACCTACGACCTGCCGCGCGAGTGTCTGCTGCTGTTCGGGCAAGAGGGCCCGGGGCTCTCCGCCGACGCACGTGAGCACGTCGACGACGTGCTGTCCATCGCTCAATTCGGCTCGACCCGCTCGATCAACGCCGGCGCCGCTGCGGCCATCGCCATGCACGCATGGATCCGCCGGCACGTCTTCGACCAACCGGTGGCGTGTCCGCAGCAGCCGTGAAGATCGTCGTGTGGGCGGGTGCTGACCTGGGGTTGGCCTGGGGTAGTCGTGGTGATCGTTGTGTGGGCGGGTGCTGACCTGGGGTTGGTCCGGGGCAGTGGTGGTGATCGTTGTGTGGCGGAATACCGCATGGCGCGGGTCGTGAAGATCGTCGTGCCGGAAAACGCGGCATAGACCGGCGCCGTCCAACACGACGATCTTCACGACCGCCCAACACCGGCGCCGTCCAACACGACGATCTTCACGACCGCCTCCCGCGACCGCATTTCCACGATCCTCCGGCCCGAGTGGGCGTGGAGTACTCGACCAGGCCTCGCCCGGGTGCGTACCGCTGGTGCGTACCGCTGCACGCGGGCATGGTCGATGTGTCAGGGTGAAGGACATGGCTGAGCGAGTAGTGGTGGTCGGCGCGGACGCGGCCGGCATGAGTGCGGCGTCGCAGGCGCTTCGGACGGCGAAGGCGTCCGGGCGCGACCTGGAGGTCGTCGCCGTCGACCGCGGACACTGGACCTCGTACTCCGCCTGTGGCATCCCGTATTGGATCGCCGGCGACGTCGACGGGCCGCACGGCCTCGTGGCCCGCACCCCCGACGAACACCGCGCCAACGGCATCGACGTGCGGATGCTCACCGAGGCCGTCGAGATCGATCTGGACGCGCGGTGGGTGGAGGTGCACGACACCCCGGCCGGGCGTCGGCAGCGGCTGGGTTTCGACCACCTCGTGCTCGCGACGGGCGCCGAGCCGGTCCGTCCCGACCTGCCGGGCAGCGATGCCGACGGCATCTTCGGGGTGCAGACACTCGATGACGGCGCCGCGGTCATCGACCACCTGGCGACGCGCCCGGAGCGGGCCGTCGTCGTCGGTGCCGGATACATCGGGGTCGAGATGGCCGAGGCGATGGCGCGGCGTGGCCTCGCCGTCACCGTCGTCGATCAGGCGCCTGAGCCGATGACCACCCTCGACGCCGATCTCGGGCAGCAGGTGCACGAGGCCATGGAGGGCATGGGCATCGACGTCGTCACCAACGCGAGTGTGGAGGGCTTCGACACCGGTGACGACGGCCGGGTTCGCGCGGTCGTGACCAGCGCGGGGACGTTCACCGCCGACGTCGTCGTCCTGGGTATGGGGGTTCGTCCCGCGACGTCACTGGCCAAGGCCGCTGGCCTGCCGCTCGGCGAGTACGGCGGCATCCGGGTGGACGAACGGCTGCGCGTGCCCGAACACGACGGGGTCTGGTCGGCCGGCGATTGTGTCGAGTCGTACCACCGGATCTTGCGGGACTGGCGGCACGTGCCGCTGGGCACCCACGCCAACAAGCAGGGCCGGGTGCTCGGGACCAATCTCGGCGGGGGTGACGCGGCGTTTCCCGGCATGGTCGGCACCGCCATCAGCAAGGTCTGCGACCTCGAGATCGCGCGCACCGGCCTGGGCGAGGACGAGGCGGCCGACGCGGGTTTCGACGCGGTCGCCGTCACGATCCAGTCGACCACCCGCGCCGGCTATTTCCCGGGTGCGGCGCCCATGACCTTGAAGATGCTGGCCGAGCGGTCCAGCGGGCGCATGCTGGGCGCGCAGATCGTCGGGCGGGAGGGATCGGCCATGCGTATCGACGGGTGTGCGTTGGCGTTGTGGAACGACATGTCCGTCGCCGACCTGGCCATGAC
>JAJYTA010000287.1 GCA_021793295.1 Actinomycetes bacterium | reverse complement strand
CATCACGGACCCGTACCGCGTTCGGCTTCTGGAGGGTTTTCCACGCATCAGCAGCCCGTCAAGCGTGGACGACACTCCAGAAGTGGCAGAAGACGGCCGGCGGAACGAACGACGTCAGCGAACGATGCGTCCGCGCAGGACGATGCGGACCGGTTCCAGTAGCGTCTGGGGCTCCACCCGTGGGTCGGCGGCGTAGACGCACAGGTCGGCGGCAGCACCTTCGTCGAGACGACCGCTGTCGCCCAACAGGTACGCGCGTGCCTTCCACGACGCTGCGGCGACGGCGTCGACGGCCGGGATGCCGGCGGTGACCAGCTCGAGCACCTCGCGCGCGATCAACCCGTGCGGCAGATAGCCGCCCGCGTCGGTGCCCGCGAACACCGGAACACCAGCCTCGTAGGCGTTTCGCACCGTGTCGTAGCGACGCTCGTGCAGGGCACGCATGTGCTTGGCATAGGCCGGGAACTTGGCCACCCCCTGATCGGCGAAGGTGGGGAAGTTCGCGATGTTGATCAAGGTCGGCACCATGGAGACCCCGCGCTCGGCCATCTGCGCCAGCAGATCGTCGGACAGCCCGGTGCCGTGCTCGATGCCGTCGATACCGGCACCGAGCAGGTCCGGCAACGCCTCCTCACCGAACACGTGCGCGGTCACCCGCGCCCCGAGCTCGTGGGCGCGGGCGATGGCCGGCTCTAGGGCCTCGCGGGGCCAGCACGGCCCGAGGTCGCCCTTCTCGCGGTCGATCCAGTCGCCGACCAGCTTCACCCAACCGTCCCCGCGCCGGGCCTCCTGCTCGACGTAGGCGACCAGCTCCTCGGGCTCGATCTCCCAGCCGTAATTGCGGATGTAGCGGCGAGTCCGAGCGATGTGCCGACCGGCCCGCACGATCCGCGGCAGGTCACCACGCTCGTCGATCCAGCGGGTGTCGGCCGGTGAGCCGGCATCGCGCAGGAGGAGCACGCCGGCGTCACGGTCGGTCACGGCCTGGCTTTCGGCTTCGTCGTCGGCCACAGCGCCATGGCTGTCGAGACCGACGTGACAGTGCAGATCGACCAATCCCGGCAGGACCCAGCCGGTTCCCACGCTCTGCGCGCCGGAGACCGGCTCGTAGGTGACCCGGCCGTCGTGGATCCACAGGTCTCGGTGCTCAGCTTCGGGAAGCACCACGCCGCGGACGTGCCAGGCCGGACTCACCACGCCTCCCCCGAGGCTCAACGCTTCTTGAGGAACTCGGCGATGTCGTCAGGCAACTCGAAGTTTCCATCACCCGGCGCCTCGTCGCCGCCGCCGAACGCCGACGGCAGCTGCCCTGGCGCAGGTTGCTGATTGCGCTTGTCTTCGGCGGCGGCGAGCTGCGCCGCGCGCTTGGCCGGATTGCCCGACCGCGCTCCCCGCTTGCCCTTCTTGCCTTGTTTGGACTGCTTGCCCTTGCTCTTCTTGCCGCCGACACCTGGCATCCCGGGCATGCCACCCATGCCGGGCATCCCTGGCATCCCGCCGCCGAACTTGCCGCTGGCGGCCTGGCTCATCATGTCGCGGGCCATGAAGAACCGCTCGACCAGCTGATTGACGTCGCTGACCTGGGTGCCGGACCCGCGGGCGATACGTGCGCGGCGCGAGCCGTTGATGATCTTCGGGTTGGCCCGCTCTGCCGGCGTCATCGACTGGATGATCGCCTGGACGCGGTCGAGCTCGCGTTCGTCGAAGGCGTCCAGCGCTTCGCGCATCTGCCCGGCTCCGGGGAGCATGCCGATGATGCTCTTGAGCGAGCCCATCTTCTTGACCGCCTGCATCTGCTGCAGGAAGTCGTCGAAGGTGAAGTCCTTGCCGCCCTTGGCCTGCAATTTGCGGGCCATCTGCTCGGCTTCGGACTTGTCGAAGGCCTTCTCGGCCTGCTCGATGAGGGTCAGCATGTCGCCGAGGTCGAGAATGCGCGAGGCCATCCGTTCCGGATGGAACACGTCGAAGTCGGTGAGCTTCTCCCCAGCCGAGGCGAACATCACCGGTCGGCCGGTGACCGACGCCACCGACAGCGCCGCCCCGCCGCGGGCGTCACCGTCGAGCTTGGTCAACACCACGCCGTCGAAACCGACGCCCTCGAGGAACGCGTTGGCCGTGGCGACGGCGTCCTGACCGATCATCGCGTCGACGACGAACAGGGTCTCGTCCGGCGACACGGCGTCGCGGATGTCCGCGGCCTGGCGCATCATCTCCTCGTCGACGCCCAACCGGCCGGCGGTGTCGACGACGACGACGTCGTACAGCTTCTGCCGGGCATGCTCGACACCGGAGCGAGCCACCTCGACGGGATCGCCCACGCCGTTGCCCGGTTCGGGCGCCCACACCGCCACACCAGCCTGCTCGCCCACCACTTGCAGCTGGGTGACCGCATTCGGGCGCTGCAGGTCCGCTGCCACCAACAACGGCTGCTTGCCCTGGTCCTTCAGCCACAGGGCAAGCTTGCCCGCCAGGGTCGTCTTACCGGCACCCTGCAGGCCGGCGAGCATGAACACCGACGGCGGCTGCTTGGCGAAGCGCACCCGGCGCGTCTCGCCGCCGAGGATCTGCACGAGCTCGTCGTTGACGATCTTGATGATCTGCTGGGCGGGATCGAGAGCCTGCGAAACCTCTTCACCGCGGGCGCGCTCCTTGACCGCGGCGATGAAGTCTTTGACCACCGGCAGGGCGACATCGGCCTCGAGCAACGCGACACGGATCTCGCGTGCGGTGGCGTCGATGTCGGCCTCGGAGAGGCGGCCCTTACCGCGGATGTTCTTGAACGTCGCGGACAGGCGATCGGAGAGCGTGGCGAACACGGTGGCGTGGACCCTCGAATGTAGGCGACAGGAACGCTCAACACAGCCTAGCGTGCACCGCCATGTTCCCGATGACCGTGACGGGTACCCAGGGGCGATGATTCGGGCGACAATGACGTGTGGGGGATCGCCGATTCGGCTCGGCGGCCATCGGCGCACTGTGCGTGGCGGCCGCCCTCACCGCGTGCAGCGACTCGTCCTCGACCAGCGGCGATTCCGCCGATCGATCTGCCGACCGCAGAGCACCGGCGCAAGCCGAGTCCAACGACCTCCCCCGACGCGTGGGGGCGCCGCACCTGCTGCTGCCGAACCTGCGCAGCCTGCCGGCCGAGGACGTCCAGATCCGCCGTACCGAGAACGGCGGCCGTGAGCTGCGATTCGGCGCTGTGCTGGCCAACGTCGGGGACGGCCCGCTGATCGTGGTGCCCGACACCGGCGGGGACTGCCCACCCGAGCAGCGCCACGCTGCCCAGTCCGTCATCGGCGATGCCGACGGGGACCAGCGCTACGACACGGAGATCGACCCGCCCGCCAAGACGGTCCCGGCCGGGTGCATGCTCGACCATCCCACGCACGATCACTGGCACTTCGACGCCTCGGCCTCCTACGTGCTCACCCGCCCGGGCCGGGCCGCCCGGATCGCTGCGACGGACAAAGTCAGCTTCTGCCTCCGCGACAGCCGCCGACTGCCCGGGTCACAGTGG
>JAJYTA010000286.1 GCA_021793295.1 Actinomycetes bacterium | reverse complement strand
GCACCGCGGAACACGCCGTCGACGCGCCCCAGCAGTTCGACGTACGGTGCCTCCCCCACCCTGGCCGCGACGGTCACGACATAGTCGCCCCACCAATTCGGATCACCGAGCAACGTCAACGGCACAGACGGCACGCCGTAGCGCCACTCGATCGGGGGCGTGGTGACCGTCTGCTCGACGCACTGACCCGGCCGCCCATCTGGGCAGGGCGCCACCTCGAACGCGGCATTGAAGTCCGACAGCAGCGGCGGCGTCCGGCCAAGCGGCGTGGACTCGAAGTCCTCGACGTAGGGCAGGGGCATGCTTCGCGGCCCGGCGGCTGGCTCGGGCGAGGCCTTGCCCTGTCCAGACGTCGTCGTCACGGTGTACAACCGGCCCGGCTCGAGGGTCAGCTCGACGCCGTCGCCGACTCGTGCCGGTGAGGCAGCTTCCCGAAACCAGTCGTCGTACCGCGTCGATCGCAGGTCGGTCGCCCACACCTGCATCGACCGCGTCACGAACTCCCCCAGCTCCAGCCGGAGCTGCTGTGGCCGCTGCGCATCGACGGTTTCGACGACGACGCTGACGTCGCCGCCGCCTGGGGCGCACAGCGTGACGAAACTGCCGCCGTCGTGCAGATAGCCGCACCCGCCGTCCAGGTACCGCCAGCCGGGTGAAGCGAACTGGGTGGTGTGCGCAACCGCCCACAGCGAGCGACTCGGCTCGAAGTAGCCGGACCATGGCTCGTAGGCGCGCATGAGGCCGACCCCGCCGCCCTGCACACTGCTGTAGTACGACGCGACGAGCGCCCAGTTGACCGTGGCGGTCATCGCCCCGTCGATGTACGAGCGGTTGATGGCCTTGGCCAGCGGGCCGGCGCCGATGTCAGGGCGTTGAGCTCCCTGCTCGCCGGACCACAGTGGCTTGCCCAGGCCCTTGGCGACCTCGGTACTCGGCCCGTGATCGTACGGTGCGCCGTTGTACTGCTGGCCGCACGGATAGTGCACGGCCACCACGTCGACCGCGTCGCAGAAGGCTGAGTCGGCGGCCATCGCGTCGGCGACCTTCCACCGCTCGGCGAGGTCGTCACCCCAGCCGTCGGCGGCGATGATGCCGGTGTCCGGGTGGCCGCGGGCGACCATGGCCTTGTTCAACGCGACGAACCACTGCGGGTCGAAGTCTTCGGATTCGTTCCACCCACCGAGGTAGTCGATGCTCAGACCCTGTCGACGAGCACAGTCCAGCCAAGCGACGTGATAGTCGACGTTGTCCTGCGACCAGAACCCACCGTCGAACCATCCGGGCGCGCCCCAGGCCAGCCCGGCCAGGACGATGGCGGGGTTGCGCTTGCGCGCTTCGTGCATCAGCCACCACTCGTAGCCACGGTCGGGGACGATCTCGTCCGGGCGGCGCATGTGGCTGGGCTCGGAGCCGGCGGTGGAGTTCGTGTCCCCGCCGATCTCGACCCGCAGGATCTGCAGTGCAGCGCCGTGTCCGGGCCGGAAAAGGTAGTCGAGCACCCGGCTACGCTGGGGTTCCGGATAGTCGATGAGCAACCGGGACGAAGCCCCGGCCGACAGCGCTCCCACACCGTCGAAGATCCGTCCGGGCGATCCGGTGTCCAGCGCGATGACCTGCGTCATATCTGGTCCTTGCCTCGGGGCCGACGCTCAGAGCGAGCCCGCATTTTATTATTTTTATATACTTAAATCAACCTTCGGCAGCATTGAAAAGTCATTAAGTATGGTTTAATCTGCACGCCAAGTGCGCCTTCCGGGCCGCGCTCGAGTTCCTGCCCGGACGCTGTCGATGGAGGCCATCATGCCCGTCCCCGCCCACCTGCCCGCGACGTTGACGGTCTGCCTGTGGGACTTCTCCTGGTACACGCGGACCGGCCCGGGCGAGCCGTTCGAAGACCTCGACGCAGCCTTCGCCGAGGCGGTGCAGCGTGGCTACAACACGGTGCGCATCTGCGCGATGCCGTACCTGTTGTTCGGATCCGGGCTGGACACCACGGCCTTGACGTTCGCACCGCTGGGAGGCGGATTCGGCTTGGGAACCCGCTGGTACGACGTTCGCCAGACCGCCGTGCTCGACGGCCGGGAGCACCTGATCGCGCTGTTCGAAGCTGCTCGGCGGCACGACTGCTACGTCATCGTCTCCAGTTGGGAGTACCAGCAGAGCCCGTGCTTCGTCACCGACCCGGGCTGGAACGACGCACTGTTGGCCGTCTCGCCCGCTGACCGGCCGGCGGCGTTGGCCGCGGCCCTCGCCGAGCTGGTCGCCTACGTGCAGCAGCGCGGTCTCGACGACCGCATCGCCTACGTGGAGCTGCACAACGAGGTCCAGTACAGCAAGCTCACCGAGGCAGTCGAGGACGGCGGCGATCCGGTCGGCGGCCTGCGCTCCCTGCTGGAGGCCGCCATCGAGGACTTCCGCAGCCGTCACCCGCACATGCCCGTCGCCGCCAACTATGCGGCGGTGCCTGTTGGTGGGATGCGCGGACTGGTCGGCAACGGTGACGTGGCCGCGTTCCATCTGTACGCCTACGGCGTGCTCGGGCAGCTGGTGGACGAGTTCGCGCTGCGCGACCCGTCGCGCCCGTTCCCGCAGGAACGTGCCTTCGCCGAACTGCTCCGACCGGACGCTCCGAAACTCGACGACTGGACCCTGCCGGCCGAGTCGGCGTGGCGCGGAGAAGCGACGATCATGCATCGCCGCGAGGTCTACGTCCACGACTGGTGCGACCCGTCGGCCTGGGACCGCTGGCTGTACGAGCGGTACTCCGACCACCGGCGCGCGATGCGGGCGAAGTTGGACCTGTGGCTCGATGCCGCCGCCGACTGGGCGGCCGAACGCACCTTGCCGCTGGTGCTCGGCGAGGGATGGGTCGGCTACACCCCGCTGAACGCAACCTTCGAAGAAGGACCGGTCGGGGCCCAGATCTGTACGCACATGGTCACCCGAGCTGCTGAGCTGTCCGCCTGGGGCACGGTCGTCTGCTCGAATGCGGCACCGCATCACCCGATGTGGGCCGACGTCGGTCTGCAGCGCCGCCTCAACGATCAGTTCACCCGGTGAGGCGGGGCCCATCGCCGGCCGGAGTTGGTCACCGGCCGGCGTAGTGCTCGAGCGTGTAGTCGCTCATCGGGTCCCAATTGGCGAAGACGTAGTCGTCGCGGGTGGCGGTGCTGCCCTCACGTTGCTGCGCTTCCTTGATCGCCTCGTCGAAGGCCCGTTCGGAGCGGTCCTTGACGTCTTGCAGCGCCTTGTCCACGTCGGACACCTCGCCGACGAGGATCGCCTGGATCACGTCGCCGAAGTTGGGCGAGACCGGCTTCTGGTTCCGGGCGACCTTGGCCACGTCCGGGTTGGCGATGACGGGCTCGGGCTTGGCGACCATGGTGTTCGCCAAGGTCAGGCACATGCGGGCCGGTTCACTCCACTTCTCGGCGCTGGCTTGCGCGGCTTCGTCGAGTACCGGTGGATTGCCGACGCCGGTGATCTCGCCCCAGTTGGTTTGCCCGGGTAGCGACGTGACGT
>JAJYTA010000285.1 GCA_021793295.1 Actinomycetes bacterium | reverse complement strand
GCGGCGGCGTCCGTCGCGTCTTCGCGGGCGGCGGTCATCCCTGTTCCGAGCAGCCGGATCTCGTGTGCGATTCGCTGCATCTCACCGCGCAGCTCGCCCGCCGCGGCTTCGTCGACGAGCCGGGCGACGGATTCGACCCCGTCGCGGATCGCCTGGTCGACGTTCTCAGCCTCGGCCGGCAGGAGACCATCTCGAACCTGCCGCAGCTCACGGCTGGTGTCGGCGACGCCGCGGGCATCCGCTTCCGAGCTCAATGCATGTCTCCAGCCGCCATCGGCGCCGTAACGAGCCTTCCAGCGTACCGAAGGTGATCGATTCCGTCAGATGATCGGCCCCACCTCGCTTCGGCTCATGCATGCCACGGCGCGGCGTCAGGACGGGTTGGGGCTGTCGGAACCGGGCTGTACGGTCGTGGCCACGACCGGACGGATGGAGCGTCTGAATGGGTCAGCGAAACCAGCAGAAGCGAGCCGCTACGAAGCGTCGTCAACAGCGGCAACGACGCGGGTCGACGCCGCGCTCGGGTGCCGGCGCATCACCCGGCCCGTACGGCTCAGGCTCGACCGGCCCGAATCCGTTCGGCATCGCGGCCGACGACCGGTTCGAAACCAGTGCACCGTCGGCGGAGGCACTGGCGAAGGTCATGTTCATGGCCGGGCAGCATCAGGCGTCAGGTGTCAAGGATGCGGCGCGAACCTGTGCAGCGGAACTGAGCGCGCAATATGCGCCACGTCATGATCGCACCCTCGCCACGGCCGCCGGTCTGGCGTTGAGTCGGGTGATCACGGCATTGTGGCGGTCCGGATGGTTGCCGGTCGATGTGTGGGAGGTCGTGCGGCGACGGGCCGACCAGGAGGTGACCGGCCTGCTGGTCGACACGATCGCCGCCGACACCGCGCAACACGCCCCCGCGACGGTGCACCAGCGCTGGGCTGATCAAGTGACGCGGCTCGAAGCCACCGTCTGGTGGCCGAAGAACGAGCCGCATCTCGGGCCATGGGCACGACGTCACGGTGTAGGTACGCAGCACGCCCTGTTCGTCACCACGACGCTGCTCGCCCAGCTCATGGTGCTGCCGAAGCTGGCGCCAATCCTGCCACCGCCGGGCTCGGCTTCGGCGCGTGTCACCGCTGCCGGTGCCCGGGTCGACCAGAAGGTTCTGGCTCGTGTGCGGGCGCTGCTGGCCAAAGCGGAGTCGACCCAGTTCCCGGACGAGGCCGAGGCCTTGTCGGCCAAAGCCCAGGAGTTGATGAACCGGCATGCCTTCGAGCGTGCGCTCCTGGATGCCGACCACGACGTCCAACCGGCCGCCACAGCGCTCCGGCTGTGGCTGGACTCGCCCTACGTCGAGGCGAAGTCCCACCTCGTGGCGGCCATCGCTGGGGCCAATCGCTGCAAGTCGGTGTTCTACCCGAAACTCGGATTCGTCGCGCTCGTCGGCGAGACGATGGATCTCGAGATCACCGAACTGCTCGCCACCTCGTTGCTGGTTCAAGCCACGCACGCGATGCTCGCCGAGGGCAACCACGTCACTGGCGCAGGGACCTCACGCACTCGCTCCTTCCGGCGCTCATTCCTTGTTTCCTACGCCAACCGCATCGGCGAGCGGCTCAGCGAGGCCGGTCAACGTGCGCACGACCCCGCTGACGACGCCCGGCTCCTGCCGGTGCTCGCTGCTCGTTCCCAAGCCGTCGAAGACACCTTCAACGAGATGTTCGAGCACACGATCCGGAAATCGGTGACCGTCTCCAACGGTGCGGGGTGGGACGCGGGGCGCGCGGCCGCCGACCGCGCTGACCTCGGCGTCGAGCGTCAGCAGATTCGCGGCGGAGGCAGCTGAGAAGCTGGCGCGACTGGTCACCGCGGGCCACCAGTCGCGCTAGCCTGCTCGGATATTCCGATGGTGAGGCAAGGGAGCGACGTTGATCGCGTTCCTGTGGGGGTTGGCGGCCAGCTCGTCGCTGCTGATCGGCGCGCTCCTGGTCTTCGTTCGGCCGTTGTCGCAGCGCGCGGTCGCCTTGGTCATGGCCTTCGGCGCCGGCGTCCTGCTCTCCGCGGTGGCTTACGACCTCGTCGAAGACGCGTTCGAACGCAGCGACGCGACGACGTTGCTCATCGGGTTGGGTGCAGGCGCCGTCACGTTCTATGCCGGCGACCTGCTCATCGACCGGATGGGCGGCGCCGATCGCAAACGGTCCACCGGCGCGCAGGCCACCGGCGGTGGCGCGGCGATCGCTTTCGGAACCGTGCTGGACGGCGTACCGGAGTCAGTCGTGCTCGGGACCACGTTGCTCCACAGTGGTGGCATCAGTGTCGCGATGCTCGCGGCGGTGTTCTTGTCGAACCTGCCGGAGGCCATGGCCGCGACCACGGGTCTGACGTCGTCGGGCCGGAGCAGACTCTCGGTGATGGTGCTCTGGCTGACCACGACGCTGGTCTCGGCGCTGGCCGCGGCGGTCGGGTTCACGGTGCTCGCGGACGCGTCCGGCGGGTCGGTGGCGTTCGTCCAGGCCTTCGCTGCCGGCGCCTTGCTGACGATGCTCACTGACACGATGGTGCCCGAGGCGTACGAGTTCGGCGGCCCGTCGACCGGGCTGGTCACGGTGCTCGGCTTCAGCGTCGCCTTTGGCCTGAGCACGCTGACCTGACGCGCTCGGCCGATGCTGCTGTCACTGCCACCGGCCGGGGACCAACGGGTTGGGGATCTCGATCGCACGAACGACCTCGTTGATCTCGTTGCCGCCGTCCGGCCCAGCGACGCCGAAATCGCGTGCCTGGACGACGACCCGGTCGGGATGGACGTCGAGGACGAGGCCGCGGTTGATGTCCCGGGTCACGACCTCGGAGATATCGTCGGTGTTCTCACCGCGGGCGTCCCACTCGACATGCATGGCGCCGGTGTTCACCGCGACGAATCCGTCCGGGTGACCGCCTGGCACCCGACGGCGTACTGCCCAGTCACCCAGCTCGACCGGGTAATGCGTGTGCCCGGTGAGCACGATCGCATTCGGGTGACCACCCAGAATCGCGGTGAGCTCGTCGTTGCGTTCATGGTGCTCGTGGTACCAGGGGATCCAGGACGCCGACACCGTGTCGCCGAGCGGGAAGTGGGTGATGACGATCACCTGCTTGTTCAGTCGAGTCCAGTGATCCAGCCGCTCGTTGAACCACGCCACCTGCTCGTCGGACATGCTCACCTCGGGCGGGCGCGGATTCTCCTGGCCGAGGACGAGCACTGGTACCGAACCGCCGGGCCCGTCGACGACGGATTCGCCCCACACCCGCTCGCGTTCGGCGAAGGTGAGGAAACGATCAAGCAGCACGTCCCAACCGTCGTCGGCGTAGCTCTCGTGATTGCCGATGGCGGCGATGACCGGGTCCGGCGTGATCGTCTGCGCGCCGGTCATGACGTCGTGGATGTCGGCCCACTCGCCGGCGGCGCCGCTGTGCACGAGGTCGCCGACCATCAACAGGGCCGAGGCGTCCGGGCGCACGTCGGCGAGATCGGCCAGCCCGTGCGCCAGATC
>JAJYTA010000284.1 GCA_021793295.1 Actinomycetes bacterium | reverse complement strand
TCTGGCCATGCCGCGCGACGGCGGACCCACGCTGTTCCAGCGGGTCGGGGTGCCGCTGGAAAACGTCGCGATGTTGCTGCTGCCGGTGTTCTTCATCGTCACCGGGTTGTCCGTCGACGTCGGATCGCTGGGGTGGTCCGGCGTGTTCATGGTGTTGCTGGTGATCACCGTGGCCGTCGTCGGCAAATTCACCGGCGCGGCGATTCCTGCTCGTATCTCGGGCATGACGTGGCGAAACTCGTGTGCTCTCGGGGTGTTGATGAACACGCGTGGGCTCACCGAGTTGGTCATTCTCAACGTCGGCATACAGCGCGGCATCATCGACGGTGAAATGTTCACCATGATGGTCATCATGGCGTTGGTCACCACCGCGATGGCTGGGCCATTGTTGCGGGTGCTCCGCGTTGTTCCGCGTCCTGACGAAAACGTGCTCGTGCACGATCAACGCGCGTAGCCGCCGACTGCCGCCGAAGCCAGCTCACCGAAAGGGAATCTCATGCCCAGTACCTTGATTGTGGCTCGAATGCAGCAGGAATCCCAGCACGACGTGGCGAAGATATTCGAGGAGTTCGACCGAACCGAGATGCCGCACTTGATGGGTACCAGCCGGCGGCAGCTGTTCACATTTCACGGCCTCTACTTCCATATACAGGATTTCGATTCCGACCGCGGTGGGGCAGCGATCGAGGAGACGAAGAACCACCCGCTGTTCGTTCAGGTGAGCACCGACCTGAAGCCGTTCATCACCGCTTACGACCCGCAGACCTGGCGTTCGCCGGCCGATGCGATGGCGACGCCCTTCTATTACTGGACGAAATCCTCATAGCGCGGGGCGAAGGAGTATCCACATGGAACGGCGAGTAGTGATCACCGGCATCGGAGTCATTGCTCCGGGGGCCATCGGGACCAAGGAGTTCTGGGCGCTGTTGAGCGAGGGCCGGACCGCGACCCGCACGATCACGTTCTTCGATCCGAGCCCGTTCCGCTCGCGGGTCGCCGCTGAGGCCGACTTCGATCCGGACCTCCACGGCCTCAGTCCCCAGGAGTCGCGCCGGATGGATCGGGCGGCGCAGTTCGCCGTGGTCGCGGCGCGCGAGGCGCTGATGGACAGCGAGCTCGAGCTTGATCTGTCGATGGATCCCCACCGCACCGGCGTGACCGTGGGCAGCGCCGTCGGCGCGACGATGGGGCTGGATCGCGAGTACCGGGTCGTCAGTGACGGCGGACGGCTCGACGTCGTCGATCACACCTACGCTGTGCCCCACCTCTACGACTATTTCGTCCCGAGCTCGTTCGCGGGTGAGGTCGCCCGGTCGGTGGCCGCCGAGGGGCCGGCGACGGTGATATCCACCGGCTGTACATCGGGGCTGGACTCCGTCGGGTACGCCGCCGAGGTGATCCGCGAGGGCAGCGCGGACGTCATGATCGCCGGGGCATCGGACGCGCCCATCTCGCCGATCACGGTCGCATGCTTCGACGCGATCAAGGCGACCACGCCACGGCACGACGATCCCGCGCGCGCCTCCAGGCCGTTCGACCGCACGCGGAACGGATTCGTCCTGGGCGAGGGGGCGGCGATGTTCGTCCTCGAAGAGTACGAACGGGCCAAGGCCCGCGGTGCACACCCGTACGCCGAGATCGCCGGGTTCGCGACCAGGTGCAATGCCTTTCACATGACGGGGCTGCAGCCGGACGGACGCGAGATGGCCGAAGCGATCCGGGCAGCTCTCGGCCAGGCGCGCGTCGCGTCGAACCAGATCGACTACATCAACGCCCACGGCTCGGGCACCAAGCAGAACGACCGGCACGAGACGGCGGCGTTCAAAGCCAGCCTGGGCTCCGACGCCTACCGGACCCCGGTGAGCTCCATCAAATCGATGGTCGGTCACTCCCTGGGGGCCATCGGCTCGATCGAGATCGCCGCGTCGGCGCTGGCGATCGAGCACAACCTCGTCCCGCCGACAGCGAATCTGCACGAACCCGATCCGGAATGCGACTTGGACTACGTGCCGAACGAATCCCGCACGTGGCCGACGGACATGGTGCTCACCGTCGGCAGCGGGTTCGGCGGTTTCCAGAGCGCGATGGTGTTGGGCAGGGTCACGTGAGTGCCACGGCGGTGGTGACCGGGATCGGTGTCGTGGCGCCGACGGGGCTGGGCGCGGCCGAACATTGGACGGCTACGTGCCGGGGGACGAACCGCATCGCCCCGATCACCAGGTTCGATGCGTCCGGCTACCCGGCTCGCCTGGCCGGCGAGGTGGCGGGGTTCGTCGCCGAGGAACACCTGCCGAGCCGGCTGATCCCGCAGACCGACCACATGACGCGCATGGCGATCGTCGCGGCGGACTGGGCGCTCGAGGACGCCGGGATACGCCCGGAAGACTGGCCCGAGTTCGGGATGGGGGTCGTGACGTCGAGTTCGTCCGGCGGGTTCGAATTCGGCCAGCGCGAGCTGCAGAACCTGTGGAGCAAGGGCGGGCAGTTCGTCAGTGCCTACCAGTCCTTCGCCTGGTTCTATGCGGTGAACTCCGGGCAGATCTCCATCCGGCACGGTATGCGCGGACCCAGCAGCGTCGTCGTGTCCGGGGAGTCCGGGGGACTGGACGCGATCGCGCAGGCGCGCCGGCTCGTGCGCCGCGGTGGGCAGGTGATGATCGCCGGCGGTGTCGACGCCTCGATCTGCCCGTGGGGCTGGGTGGCCCAGCTCGCCGGCGGCCGAGTGAGCACCTGCCCGGACCCGCAGCTGGCCTATCGCCCCTTCGACGCCGACGCGGGCGGGCACGTGCCCGGTGAAGGCGGCGCCCTGCTCGTGGTCGAGGACGCGGACAGCGCGCGCCGACGCGGTGCGCACGTCTACGCCGAGATCGCCGGTCATGCGGCGACGTTCGACCCGGCGCCGGAATCCGGGCGCGAGCCGGGACTGCGCCGCGCGATCGAGTTGGCCTTGGGCGATGCCGGAATGCAACCGCAGGACATCGACGTCGTGTTCGCTGACGCAGCTGCCGTTCCCCAGCTGGACCAGGTGGAGGCAGGCGCCATCCGGGCGGTTTTCGGGCCGCGAGGTGTTCCGGTCACCGCACCGAAGACCATGACCGGGCGGCTGCTGTCCGGCGCGGCGTCGCTCGACGTGGCGACCGCCCTGTTGTCGATCCGGGATCAACGAGTGCCGCCGACCACCAACATCAGCGCTGCTGCGGACGCCGACCTCGACCTCGTGCTCGCCGAGCCGCGGCACGGCGCCGTCGATGCGGCCCTGATCCTCGCTCGCAGCTACGGCGGGTTCAACTCCGCGCTGGTCGTACGCCGGCACACAGAAGGGAAACCGTGATGACGATGCACGAGACCACCATCGACGACCTCAGGACCGTGTTGCGTGAGGTCGCAGGCCAGGCCGAGAACGTCGACCTCGACGGCGAGATCCTCGATCTGACCTTCGATGAGCTGGGCTACGACTCGCTGGCGCTGCTCGAGGCCGGTGCCCGGCTCGAGCGCGAGATCGGGATCGTACTGGACGACTCCACGCTCAA
>JAJYTA010000283.1 GCA_021793295.1 Actinomycetes bacterium | reverse complement strand
GTGCTGACGCCGTCGCAGGACCGGAACCTGTCGGCTGACGACTACCGCGAGGGACGATGATCACCAGGACGTGGCGGCCGCGACACCCGGTGGACGTCGCAGCCACGTTGTCCGCGCATCGCCGTGGCCCCTACGACCCCGCCTTCGTGATCGACGCCGGCGGACGGGTCTGGCGGACCTGCCGGTACGGCGGGGAGCCGGCGACCATCCGGGTCGAGGCGTTGTCCCGCGTCGAGGTCCGCGCCACGGCGTGGGGGCCGGGGGCCTCGGCGGCCCTTGACGCCGTACCGGGCTGGCTCGGCGAATACGACGAGCCGCACGCTTTCCGGCCCGTTCATGCGCTGATCAGCGACGTACTGCGCCGGTGCCCCGGGCTGTTGATCGGGCGGACCGGGCTCGTCGTGGAGGCCCTGGTCCCGGCGATCCTGGAACAGAAGGTCACCAGCATCGAGGCGTATCGGTCCTGGGCTGCCTTGTTGCGCCGGCACGGCGAGCGTGCCCCGGGCCCGGCGCCGGAAGGCATGCGAGTGGCCCCTGCGGCCGGCACGTGGCTGCGCATCCCGTCCTGGGAGTGGCATCGCGCCGGGGTGGGCCCGCAGCGCTCTCGCACCATCGTCACCGCCATGCGCCACGCGGCTCGGCTGGAGGAGACCGCGTCCATGTCCAGCGAAGCGGCCGACCGCCGGCTGCGTGCGGTGCCCGGCATCGGGCCGTGGACCTCGGCCGAGGTCCGCCAGCGCGTGCTCGGTGATCCTGACGCGGTCTCGGTGGGCGATGCCGGCCTGCCGCACGTGGTGTCCTACGCGCTGGCCGGGCAGCGGCGGGGAAGCGACGAGTTGATGCTCGAACTGCTGGAGCCCTACCGCGGCCACCGGCACCGGGCGTGCGTCCTGCTGCTGCAGGCCGGGGTGCGCCCGCCGCGTCGAGCTCCCCGAGCGCCGCTGCGCGACTACCGGGCGATGTGAGGGCGACGCGAGCTCACCGGGTGACCACGGCGTCGGCGGCCGTGGTCGACGACGGCCGTGAATCCGGCGTAGGGCGGCCGATCGCGAGGATCCCGGCCGGACGCCACCCGGTCGGCAGGTCGAGCGACGATGCGGCGCCCGGCAACGCCGGCGTGGATGGCAGCCAGGCGCAGGCGAGCCCGTCCGCCCACAGCGCCACGGCGAGCCCCTCCACGGCCGCGCCCAACTCCAGCAGCGCGTGCTCGTCGTCGTCGCTTGTGCACGCCAGGACGAGGGCCGGTGCCGATCGCAGGCCGTCGTCGTCTCCGGCCTCGACGATCGCCGCCCGCGCGGCCTCGGACTCCACCAGCACGAACCGCGCCGCGCTGCGGCTCAAGGGTTGCGCGGCGCTGAGCGTGGCCGTGAGGGCGCGGCGCACCAGCGCGTGGTCCACGCCGCGCGCGGTGAACCCGGCCACGACGGGGCGTTCGGTCACCGCTGCGCGCATCGCTTCCGGTGTGCCCAGCCGGAAGCGGTCTTCGGCGCTGGGACGCACCAGTGCCGACGCGCCGGTGTCGTCGCCGGGCGGCAACAGCAGATGCGCAAGGCCGCGCACGACGGCCACGGGCACCTGCGAGAGCTTGGTGCGCACCAGCTCCGAGGCGGCGGCCAGTTCGTCGGCCACCGCGACGACGGTGACGCCGAGATCGTTGCCGTAACGGTCCTGCCGTCCGCGCAGGTCGTCGACCGCTTGGACCCCGGCCGTGCCGACGGCGAAGTCGACGACCCCGTTACGCCACGCCCGCCCGGCCGTGTCGGTCACCACCACGCCCACCTGGGCGCCGAAGCGCTGCCGCAGGCCCTCCCGCAGGGCCCGGGCCGAGGCGTCGGGGTCCAGCGGCAACAGCACGACGCTGCCGGGCTCGACGTTGGAGGCGTCCACGCCGGCGGCGGCCATGACGAAACCATGGCGGGTCTCGACGATGCGGGTACGACCGTTCGGCGTGGTCCACTCCGCGACGGTGCGTACCGACTCCGCGTCGATGGCCTCCTCGCGATCGACACCAGCGCGGACCCGGCCTTCGGCCTTGCTCACGATCTTGCTGGTCACCACGACGATGTCGCCGTCGGCCAGGTGGATGGCCCCATCGGCGAGGCCCGCCGCGAGCAGGCCGACCAGGTCGTCGCCGGGACGGACCTCTGGCATACCCGGCACACCGACGATCTCGACCCGGGGCGCCGGTGTGCTCACGGCGTCACCAGGTCCAAGGCCGCGCGGGCCATCGCCGCTGTGGCGTCGGCGTCGGTCATGAGCAGCGGTACGGCGCGGCATGCGATACCGAGCGCTTCGACCTCCGTGACCGCGTCGGCGTCCGAGCTGTCGACCAGCCAACCGTCCAGGATGTCGGCGAAGATCCCGGCGACGCCTGCTGCCGTGGCGGGGACCCCGATGGCGCGCAAGGCGGCATCGGCCATGCCCCGGACCGGCGCGCCGGCGATGATCGGCGACAAGCCGACCACCGGCGCCTGCGCCTTCGCCACGGCGTCCCTGATGCCGGGCACCGCCAGGATCGGGCCGATGCTGACCACAGGGTTCGACGGCGGCAGAACGATGACGTCGGCGTTGTCGATGGCCTCGATGACACCGGGGCCGGGGCTCGCGGCGTCGATGCCGACCAGCACGATCCGCTCAGCCGGTAGCTCGGCGTGCCAGCGGACCCACCATTGCTGGAAGTGGATCGCCTCGGTGCCGTCCTCGCGAGCCACGACCACGTGCGTCTCCACCCGGTCGTCGCTCATCGGCAGCAGCCTGACGCCAGGCTGCCAGCGCTCACACAGCGCCTCGGTCACCGCCGACAGCGGGTAACCCGCGGCCAGCATCTGGGTGCGGATGATGTGCGTGGCGATGTCACGGTCCCCGAGGGTGAACCACCGCGGTTCGGCGCCGTAGGCCGCCAGCTCGTCGGCGACGGCGAACGTCTCTTCGCTGCGGCCCCACCCCTGGGACTCCTCGACACCCCCGCCCAGCGTGTACATGACCGTGTCGAGGTCCGGGCTGACGTGCAACCCGTGCAGCGTGATGTCGTCGGCGATGTTGCCCACGACGGTGATGTCGGCGTCGGGGACGGCTCGCACCAGCCCGCGCAAGAACCGAGCAGCGCCGACGCCGCCTGCCAACGTGGTGATTTTCAGCACGTCACCTGACGCTACCCGGCGCCGGTTCCGGCGGTGATGAGCGGCTGCGGCGACCGTTCCTGGTCGTGAGGGTTGGTTCTGGTCGTGAGGGTTGGTTCTGGTCGTGAGGGTTGGTTCTGGTCGTGAGGGTGGTCCTGGTCGGGAAGGTTGGTCCTGGTCGGGAAGGTTGGTCCTGGTCGTGATGATCGTCGTGGGTGTTCTTGCCGCTATAGCGCGCGCTTGTTGGCACGACGATCATCACGACCGGCGAAATCGGCTGTTGGGCACACGACGATCTTCACGACCGGTGCGGGACCGGCTGTTGGGTGCACGACGATCTTCACGACCGGTGCGGGACCGGGAGGGGAGCGGCGTGGGCGCTGTACACGCTGCCAGTAGCGCCAGCTGGGTGC
>JAJYTA010000282.1 GCA_021793295.1 Actinomycetes bacterium | reverse complement strand
GGCTCTACCCGAAGCCGAAGGACATGACCCCTGACGAGGAGTTCAACCACTACCTGAACATGTACCCGGCGGTGAAGCGGCAGTTCGAAGGCGCCCACCGGGTTCGGGAATGGGTGTCCACCGACCGCCTGCAGTATTCGTCGTCGAAGTCCGTCGGGTACCGGTGGTGCCTGATGTCACATGCGGCCGGGTTCATCGACCCGCTGTTCTCCCGGGGCTTGTCCAACACGTTCGAAGTCGTCTACGCACTGGTCAGCCGGCTGGTGGAGGCGCTGAAGGACGACGACTTCTCCGAGGAGCGCTTCGAGTACGTCGGCGAGCTCGAACGAGGGCTGCTCCATTACAACGACGAACTGGTCAACAGCTCGTTCATCTCGTTCAACCATTTCCGGTTGTGGAACGCGGTGTTCCGAGTCTGGGCGGCGTTCTTGACGCCGGGCGTGCTGCGGCTGAGCCGGGCCCGGCTGAACTACGCCCTCGACGAGGATGAGCGGCATTTCAGGGCGTTGGAGGAGACCGCCTATCCAGGGCTGTGGTGGCCGGAGAGCACCGAGACCAAGCAGATCCTGGAGATCACCGCGGAGACGTGTGAGAAGTACGAGGTCGGGGAGCTTTCCGGCGACGAAGCCGCCGACATCATCTTCGGGATGCTGAACAACTCCGACCTGGTGAACCCGGTGTTCGGGTGGAAGGACCCGGAAGACACCAGGTTCGTCCTGCCGACCACGTCGATGATGGCGAAGTTCATGTACTGGGCCAACGTCAAGGCGCCCGGTGAGATGCGCGAACTCGGTCGCACGTTCCTGGGCGGCATCGTCCGCGCCGGGATTCGCGGCAAGAAGGTCCTCTGAACAACTCAGCTAGGTGCGGGAGGAGACAGCGACGATGACCGAGACGACATCGACCAAGACCGAAGCGCCGGCGACGCCGCCGAAGAAGAACGGAGCGCGATCGGGCGGGACGGCGAAGCGGGTGGCCAAACCGGCCGCGCCGAAGAAGCCCGAGCCGGCCGCGCCGCAAGCGCCGGCCGAGTGGGGGCCGTCGTCGGACATGGAGCCGGCGGTCGGCTGGTCACCGGCCGAGGACTGGACGACCGCCGAGACCGACTCACTCACCTCGTGGTCCACGACCAAGCCGCAGCTCAACGCCGGCCGGCTGATGCGGGCGTTCGTGCGCGTCAACGTGTACCTGTACTCGAAACCGCCGACCCGGGTGAGCAAGACGATCAACAAGCTCGGGGTGCGGTTCAACGTCTTCGCCTATCAACGTTCGCGTGGGCGCATCATGGGTCGCTTCGGCGACCTCGAGGCGCTCCTGCTCACCACGACCGGGCGCAAGACCGGCAAGCCTCGCACCATCCCGCTGGGCTACGTCTTCGATCGCGGCCGGTTCATCGTGGTGGCCGTGCCGGGGCACTTCGACATCCCCGGTGGGCCCAAGGCCCTCGACCCGGCCTGGTACCGCAACCTTCAGGCCAACCCGCAGGCGAAGATCAACATCGGGCCCGAGGTCATCGAGGTCACGGCCGCCACGGCCACCGGCGCCGACCACGACCGCTACTGGCGGCAGTTCACCACCGCTTACCCGTTCATCGGTGAGTTCTTCAAGCGCGCGAACCGGCCGCCGCCCGTGGTGGTGCTCACGCCGAACGACCTCGAGCTGGACGCCGCGGGAACGAACTGAACACGAAGGGACGACACATGGGAAAGTTCAGCGGTAAGACCGCCCTGGTCACCGGGTCCAGCCGTGGCATCGGCCGGGGCATCGCCGAACGGCTCGGCGGGCACGGCTGCCGGGTCGCCGTGCACTATCGCAGCGACGAGCACAGCGCCAAGGAAGCCGTGGCCGCCATCGAGTCCGCCGGCGGTGAGGCCTTCGCCATCCAGGCGGAGCTGGGTGTCACCGGGGACGCCGAGACGTTGTGGGAGGCCTTCGATCGCCACGCCGACGGGCTGGACATCCTGGTCAACAACACCGGGGTGGAACCGGCGGAGTTCGGGATCGAGGCCACGACCCCCGAGGGGTTCGACGCCGTGGTCGCGGGCAACCTCAAGGCCGCATTCTTCGTCACCAAGCACGGCCTGACCCGCCTGCGCGACGGCGGCCGCATCGTCAACATCTCCTCCGGACTCGCGCGACGTGCGGCCGCCCAACCCGAGTACGTCACGTACGCGATGGCCAAGAGCGGCCTGGACACGCTGACGGTGGCCCTGGCCAAGCAGTTGGGGTCCCGTGGCATCACGGTCAACGCCGTGGCTCCAGGTCTCGTGGACACCGAGACCACCAGGATGAAGCTCATCGACGAGCAAGCCCGGCAATTCGCGGCCTCGATGCACGTGCTCGGCCGCATCGGTCGTCCCGACGACATCGCCGCGGCGGTCGAGTTCCTGGCCTCGGACGACGGCGGTTGGGTCACCGGCCAGTGGCTGGAGGCCTCGGGTGGACTGCTGCTGTAACGGCGGGCATGTCACACTCCGGGCGCCCTCGGCCCTCTCATACGCACGAGGCTGAGACCTTCGGCCCCGGAGTGTTGGACGGCGACGACCGTGACGGCCGCAGCAGGCCCACGGAGAGGAGATTCCGGTGTTGAGCAAGTGGCACGGCAACCCGTGGGCCATCATCGCGACCCTGTGCCTCGGGTACTTCATGACGTTGATGGATCTGACGATCGTCAACATCGCGATCCCGCGGATGACCGACGATCTGAACGCCTCTCTCGATCAGATCCTGTGGGTGTTCAACGCGTACGCGCTGTGCCTGGCCGTCCTGCTGATCACGGCGGGACGGCTGGGTGACTTGCGGGGGAAGAAGAACATCTTCCTCGTCGGCGTCGTGGTGTTCACCGTGGCCAGCCTCGCCTGCGGACTCGCCCAAGACCCGAACCAGCTGATCGCCTTCCGTGCGGTGCAAGGCGTGGGAGCCGCGCTGCTGGCGCCGCAGACCTTGGCGATCATCGCCGATGTCTTCCCGGCGTCCAAGCGCGGCGTTGCGCTCGGGATCTGGGGAGCCGTCGCCGGCCTGTCCGCCATCGCGGGGCCGACGGTCGGTGGCTTTTTGACCAGCGCACTCGACTGGCGATGGGTCTTCTTCATCAACATTCCCATCGGGATCGCGGTCGTCGTCCTGGCCGCCTTGGTGATCCCGGCCTCGCAACAACGAATCGAGTACCGCCTCGACATCACCGGGGTCATGATCGCCTCGACCTCGCTGTTCTGCCTGGCTTTCGCGTTGATCCAAGGCGAGCGCTACGACTGGAACGGCTGGATCTGGGCCCTGCTCGCCGCGAGCGCCGTGACCCTGGTGATCTTCCTTCGCCAGCAGCGCGGCGTTCAGGACAAGGATCCGCTCATTCCGTTCACGTTGTTCCGCGACCGCGCGTTCTCCATCGCGAACTTCGTCGCGATCGCCGTGTCGTTCGGCGCGATCGGCCTGTTCCTGCCGATGACGATCTACTTCCAGTCGGTGCTGGGCTTCAGCGCCCTGAAGACCGGACTCGTCTTGCTGCCGATGGCCGCTGGCGGGCTCGTCATGGCCGTACCGGCCGGGGTGCTGTCG
>JAJYTA010000281.1 GCA_021793295.1 Actinomycetes bacterium | reverse complement strand
CCCGACCCAGGCGTGGCTGGCCAACCCGGACTGGGCCTTGTGGGCGGTGATACTGGTCGGGATCTGGCAGGGCATCGGCATGAAGATGCTCATCTACCTGGCCGCGCTGCAGAACATCGATCACCACCTCTACGAGGCGGCGTCGATGGACGGCGCGTCCAGCGTGCGGCAGTTCTTCTCGATCACGTTGCCGATGCTCAAACCTGCGACCTTCTTCGTCTTCGTCGTCTCGATCATCGGCGCGTTCCAGGTGTTCGACCAGGTCTACGTCCTCACCGACGGAGGGCCGGCCAACGCCACGACGATGATGACCTACGAGGTGTACCGGGCCGCGTTCCAGGACTTCCGGATGGGGCTGGCCTGTGCGCAGTCGGTCGTGCTGTTCGCCTTCTTGTTGGTCCTCACCATGATCAACCGGCGGCTGACGGGCGGTGACGACCAATGACCAGCCAGGTGGAACCGGTGGCCGTGAGCGGTAAACCGCGGCAGTCGGACGCGCCGCACCGGCGTGGTCGCATGCGACGGCTGGTGCTCGCCGTCGTGCTGGGCATCGGGGCGTTCACCATGATCGTGCCGTTTCTCTGGATGGTGCTCACCTCGGTGAAGAGCCCGGAGGATCTGGCGACCTTCCCGCCGTCGTTCTGGCCGGACGAGTGGGTGTGGAGCAACTACCGCGACGCGCTCGATGCGGCACCGTTCGGGACGTACTTCCGCAACAGCCTGATCATCGCCACCGGGCACACCGCGATCACCTTGGTCTTCGCGGCGATGGCCGGATACGCGCTGGCGCGGATCCCGTTCCGCGGTCGCGAGATCGTGTTCATCGGCTTCATCGCCATGCTGATGATCCCGACGTACACGAAGATCGTGCCGCAGTTCCTGATCGTGAAGTTCATGCCGCTGTTCGGTGGCAACGACATCTTCGGTCAGGGCGGCAGCGGCTGGTTGAACACGTGGTGGGCGCTGCTCATCCCGGGCGGGCTGAGCCCGTTCGCGATCTTCTTGTTCCGGCAGTTCTACCTGTCGTTGCCGCGCGAGCTGGAGGAGGCGGCCCGGATCGACGGGCTGGGCGAGCTGCGGATCTGGGCCCAGGTGTACACGCCGCTGGTCAAGCCCGCGATTGCGACGGTAGCCCTGCTGACGTTCCAGGACAGCTGGAACAACTTCCTGTGGCCGCTGCTGGTGACCACCCGGGACGACCTGCGCGTGATTCAGGTGGGCCTGGCGGTGTTCCAGCAGCAGGAGTCCACCGCGTGGGCGTACCTGATGGCCGGTACGACCCTGGCCACGGTTCCCATGGTGGTGCTGTTCCTGCTGGCGCAGCGCTACTTCATCCAAGGCTTCACGAATGCCGGAATCAAATGACACCGACCGAGAGGACACTCATGCAGATCGACCTGACCGGACGACGGGCGCTCGTCACCGGTGGAGGCAGCGGTATCGGCGCGGCGATCGCCAGGACCCTGGGCAGATGCGGCGCCGACGTCGTCGTGCACTACGCGTCGAGTGCGGACGGTGCCGAGGCCGTCGTCAAGGATCTCGTGGGCGACGGCCGGCGATCGGTGTCCGTACCGGCCGATCTGACCGATACCCAGCAGGCGACACAGCTCGTCGAGCGGGCGGCCGACGAGCTCGGCGGCCTGGACGTCGTCGTCAACAACGCGGGTCACCTGGTCGGCCGTTCGGAGGTGGCCGAGATGAGTGACGAGCACTGGGCGAAGGTCATGGCCGTCAACGTCACCACCACCTTTGCCGTCACCCGAGCGGCCATCCCGCATCTGCGGCGCTCCGAGGCCGGTCGCGTCGTGCTGATGTCGTCGCTGGCGGCGGAGAACGGCGGGGGCAAGGGCTCGGTGGCCTACGCCACGGGCAAGGCCGCCGTCATCGGCTTCGGTCGTGGCCTGGCCAAGGAGCTCGCGCCCGACGGCGTGACGGTCAACGCCGTGGCGCCGGGTTTCATCGGCCAGACGGCGTTCCACGACACCTTCACCCCACCGGAGGCACGGGCAGGCATGGTCGCCGGCATCCCGCTCGGTCGCGAAGGCACGCCCGACGACGTCGCCAACGTGGTGGCGTTCCTGGCCTCGCCGCTGTCGTCGTACATCACCGGGCACGTCGTCGACATCAACGGAGGGCAACTGTTCCGGTGACCACGATCCCCTGGGCCCGCGGCGGATGGTGGCACGACTACGTCTGTCCGAGCCACGGAACCGAACTGCGCCCACCGACTGCTGCGGGGTACTACCCGTGCCCGCACGGGTGCCAGCTGAGCGGCGAGCCGTACACATCAGCGTGGACGGTGCTCGAACACCAGGCCATGGCGCGAGAGATGCGTCTTCGCGCCCGGCGCTACCGAGCCGCCGCGGACCCGGTTGACCTGGACCGTGCGGTCGAGCTGCTCAACGCCTACGCCCGGCTGTACGCCGAGGTGGCAGTGAGCGGGTGGAGCGAGCGGGCCCAGGGGTGGATGCTGCGCGGCAAGCTGTTCTCGCAGGCGTTGACCGAGGCATTGTGGGGCGTGCAGGTCGCCGACGCCGTGGCGGTCCTGGCCGGTGCCGCCACGGCGCGGCACCGGCTCGACGACGAATCGGTGCACGGATTGCTGCGGGCACTTCGCACGACGGTGTCCGATGCGCGCAGACTCCTGGTCGACGAACGCGGCGAGCTGCGCAGCAACTACACGGCATGGCTGGACTGCGCGGGCGCGAGCGTGGCCCGCGCGCTGGTGGCGCTGGGTGAACCCGACGACCCCGAAGCGTGGCACCAAGCAGCGCACGAGCAGCTGCGCGCAGCGGTGAGCGACGACGGCTGGGAGTGGGAAGCCGCGACCTACTACCACCTGTTCGTCCTGCGGGCTCACCTGCTCGCCCTGCACGGCACCGACCCGGCCGGGCTGCCGCCGGACGTGATCGACCGGCTGGCGGGCATGGTGCAGGTGCTGGTGTCACTCGCCGCCCCGGACGGCGAGTTGCCGATGCTCCACGACGGCCCCTACCGCCGCGACGGCGCATTGCTGGAGCTGATCGAGGTCTGCGTCCTGGCCGGCCAGCTCTGGGAGTCGACCGGCCTCGACCGGGTGGAGGCGCACGCCCGCCGCGAGCTCGCAGCACCGCACGACGGGCTGGAAGACCTGCTGGACGGGTGGTTCGCCGGCCCACCGTTGCCCAAGCTCGACGCGCACCGCGAGTCGGTGCACTTCGCCGATGCCGGCATCGTGGTGCTGCGTGACCAGGCCGACACCTGGCAGGCGGTCGTCGACGCCGGCCCGCACGGTGGCTCGCACGGTCACCTGGACAAGCTGGCGCTCTACCTCTACGGCGCGTACGGCTCGTGGCAACCTGCGCCCGGCGTCCCGCCGTACGGCAGTCCGCTCCGCCGCGGCCACTACGCCCGCACGCTCGCCCACCCGACGGTCCGCATCGACGACGCCGACCAGCAACCGTGTACCGGCCGGGTCGAGCGCTGGGACCCGGGACCGCCGGCCCGCGCGGTGCTACGCGCTGACGACGCGTTCCCGGGCGTGACGTTGCGCCGCTGGCTGATCATGACCACCGACTACCTGC
>JAJYTA010000080.1 GCA_021793295.1 Actinomycetes bacterium | reverse complement strand
GGGGCGATCATGAGGCCGACGTGGTCCTTGCCACGCTGATGATGAGTCACTCGCGGCGTTATGACGCCGCTACCGGCTCATGATCGCAGCAGCCGGTATCGCCAGCGCCGCCAACGCGATGGCGACGGGACCATCGACATGCAGGTCGTCCTACTGGAATATGAAGATCACGAGTGGGGCGACAAGCTCCCAGTGACCGAGGGGCGGGGGCGAGTAGCTCGCGGCGCTCCGTATCGGACCTCACCCTGTTCAGCACTCGCGATGAGGGCAAGCGCGGTTCCCCGTCGCCCGGCAGCCCAAAGGCACTAGGCGTACACCCCGCACCGTGCGTCAATCTGGGCGGAACGACGCGTGGCGGGCGAGTCCGGGAGCGAGTCACAGGCCTGTCGCCGCGTGTCGATGGCGGTGCGGCAGCCGGATACCTGTGCACCTTTTAGAGGGCGAACAGGGACAGCCCGCTGCGGGCCAGTACGGCACCGTTCGGGGCGTCCAGGCGCCACCACGCTCCCACCGACCGCAACACCACGGCGCCCGACCCGCTGAGGAAGCCGTACGACGACGCCGCGTGGGCCAGCCGCAGGGGCACCCCGGCTTCGAGTTCGCGGTCCCAGATCTCGGTCGCCAGCCCCTCCAGTGCGGCGCGGCCGGCACGCAGCGAAGCGCCCTCGGCCACCACGGGAGCGCGCTGCTTGAACTCCTCGACGCCCTGCTCCACCCGCGCGACGACCTCGTCGACGTCGAGCCGGGCCAGCTCGGACCACCCCGAACGCGGCGGCAGGCTGGTGGCCCACCGCAGAGCGGGCAACGCGGGGGGCAAGTCGAGCTCGTTGCTCGCCCCGGCGACGCGCGCGGCCAACGTCGCCGCCTCGACCACCACATCGAGTTCGACCGGTTCGGCCAGGGCCACGGCCCGCAAAGCCAACGCGTCGAACGGCGTCTCGGCGAAGCACCCGGCCACCGAGCCGGACGACACCATCCGGATCACCGCTTCGGGCTCGAAGTTCGCCACCCGGTGCGCAAAAGTGGCCAGATCCGCTGCTGCTCCCGGGTCGACAGGTTTCAGCGTCGTCATGCCGGCACCTCGGTGAAGCGCTCCAGGACGGCACGGTCCTGCGGGGTCAGCGGGCGCGGCTGCTCCGCCCCGCCGTCGAACGACACCAGTGTGCCGCTCGCCCGGGCGAACACCGTCTTCTCGTCAGCCACCTCGTAGGCCAGGTCGAACGACGACGTACCGATGCGCGTCACCCAGACCGACACCTGCAAAGGTTCGGAACGAAACGGCACCGGTGCCAGATAGTCGATGGTCTGGTGAACCACCACAGCGCCCTCGTGCGGGCGCTGGCCGTAAGCCAGGTAGCGATGCGCGAAATCGACCCGCGCCTCCTGGAGGTATTCGGCGAACGTCACATTGTTGACATGACCGAAGGCATCGAGATCGTCGAAACGCACTGAGCACTCGTAGACGTGCCTCATACCGCCGTCCTTCCCGGCATCGGGCCGTCTGCTTCGAGAAACTCGGCCAGAACCCGACGTTCGCGGTCCGACACCCGGCGTGGCCGCGCGTCCTCCAAGTCGTAGGGGACAAGCACACTCGACGCGACCGCGTACACCGTGCGGACGTCGTCATCGACATCGAGAACCTCGTACCCCAGCGTGAACGAGGCGGTCCCGATAGTGCTCACCCAGGTCTCCACCCGGACCGAGCCGGCCCGGAAGTGCAGCGGCGCGCGGTAGCCTATCTCGTGCCGAGCCACGACCACCCCCTCGATCAGCTCCTCAGCTCCATGCAGCGGAGCGTGCACGAACAGCATGTCCACCCGGGCTTCTTGCAGATAGCGCAGATAGACGACATTGTTGACGTGGCCGAGGGCGTCCATGTCGGCCCATCGCAGGGGTACGTGAGTGACGTGTCGAGGCACCGTCCCATCCTGCCGTACGCAACAACCGGCCGAGTTGCCGCATCAAAGCGGCCATTCGGCCTTGTCTCGACCCCGGCACCATGCAACAGTGACAACTCGTGGTAAAGAAGATCTCCGATGAGAGGGATGAGGTGCGAGTGAACCGTGTGCAAGCACTGACATGCGTGAGTGCGTGCCCGCTTGTCAGGACGCCCTCATGACCTTCCTCGAATACCTCGAAACGCGCCAGGAGCATCTCCTCGAGCTCACCATCGAACACATCGTCATCGTGGTCGAGGCCATTGTGATCGCCACGGTGATCGGGCTCGTGCTGGGCATCCTCACCTATCAGACCCGCCGCCCGCGCGAGATCGTCCTCGCGATCACCGGCACGTTCCTCACCATTCCGTCACTGGCATTGTTCGGCCTGTTCATCGTCTGGATCGGGCTGGGGACCGCGCCGGTGCTCATCGCGCTGGTCATGTATGCGCTGCTGCCGATCGTGCGCAACACCATCGTCGGCCTGCGCGAGGTCGACCCCTCGGTCGTGGAGTCCGCGCAGGGCATGGGGATGAACCGGGTACAGCGGCTGCTGCGTATCGAACTGCCGCTGGCCTGGCCGGTGGTCATCGCCGGCATGCGGGTGTCGACGCTGGTCGTCCTCGGCATCGCGGCGATCGGGGCTTACATCAACGGCCCCGGCCTGGGTAACGACATCTTCACCGGCCTGGCCAGGATCGGCACGAGCACCGCGGTCTATGTCGTGCTCGGCGGCATGCTGGGCATCCTCATCCTGGCGGTCCTGTTCGACCTGCTCTACGTGCTCATCTTTCGACTCACGACCTCACGAGGCCTGCGATGAACGAATCGACGAACGGCCCCGCCAAGATCCGGCTCGAGAACCTCGTCAAACGGTTCCCCGGCCAGGCCAAACCCGCGGTCGACTCGCTGAGCATGGAGATTCCCGAAGGCGAGATCGTCATCCTCGTCGGGCCGTCGGGGTGCGGCAAGACGACCACGATGAAGATGATCAACCGGCTCATCGAGCCGACGTCGGGGCGGATCTTCCTCGAGGATGAAGACGTCACCAAGGTCGACGCCGACCAGCTGCGCCGACGTATCGGCTACGTCATTCAGCAAATCGGCTTGTTCCCGCACATGACCATCGCTCAGAACATCGCCACGGTCCCGCGGATGCTCGGCTGGAAACGTGATCGCATCGCCGCCCGCGTCGACGAACTGCTCGAGACCGTCGGCATGGATCCCGCGACGTATCGCGGGCGGTATCCCAAGGAGCTGTCCGGCGGACAGCGCCAGCGCATCGGCGTCGCCCGCGCCATGAGCGCCGACCCGGACGTCATGCTGATGGACGAACCGTTCGGCGCCATCGACCCGATCACCCGCGACCGGCTGCAGAACGAATTTCTCCGACTGCAAGCGGAGATGAAGAAGACGATCATCTTCGTCACGCACGACATCGACGAGGCCATCAAGATGGGCGATCGCATCGCGATCCTGCGCGAGGGCTCGCACATCGCTCAGTTCGACACACCTGAGCAGATCCTCGTCCACCCGGCGGACGATTTCGTGGCTGACTTCATCGGCCGGGGCGCCTCGCTGAAGCGGCTCGGTCTCAGCCGCGTCCACGACATCGAGCTCAGCGAATGGCCGACCGTTCGCGAAGACGCCTCGCGCAGTGAGGCGCTGCGGGTCATCGAAGGCAGCGACAAATCGTCGGCGCTGGTCCTGGATTCGGCGAACCGGCCGCGACGCTGGGTGGCCGCCGAGCACTTGCGCCGCGCCGGTGAGGAACCACTGGGCAGCATCGGGTTGCCCACCGACGCCGTCGTCCAGCCGCACGCCACCTTGAGCGATGCGCTGAACGAGATGCTGACCGCCCGCTACAGCTGCGCCATCGTCGTCGGCAACGACGGCGCCTACCTCGGCATCGTCGACATCGACACCATCAACGATGCGATGCGCTCCATGCGAAGCGTGGAACGCGGGCGCATGCGCGACCGGCTGATCGGCGAAGACGATCACGCCACCGAGGTCGGCGAGTGACCATGACGACCGTCGGCAGCCCTTCGATCAGGGACCCCGAAGCCGGCCAGACGCCGCCTCCCGCCAGGCACCGGGGTTTGGGTGGATATCTGTTCATGCCGGCAGCACTGCTCGCGGTGCTGATCGTGCTGTACCTGTGGGTCAGCGGCCAGGAACTGGACAGCACCGAGCAGCGGCGTATCAACGCCGACAACATCACCACCGTCGTGCGCGAACACATCGAGCTCGCCGTGCTCTCGACGGTCTTGGTCCTGGTGATCGCCATCCCGTTGGGGATCGTGCTGACCCGTCCCGCGCTGGCCAAGGTGACCCGCCCGGCGATCGCGGTGTTCAACATCGGCCAAGCACTGCCCACCATCGGCGTCCTGGTGCTGTTCGCCGTGGTCTGGGACATCGGGTTCTGGCCCGTCATCGTCGCGCTGGTCGCCTACACGGTGCTGCCGGTCCTCCGGAACACCATGGTCGGACTTCAACAGGTGGACGAGTCGGTCATCGAGGCCGCCCGCGGCATGGGGATGTCACGGGCAGCCGTCCTGGGCCGTATCGAACTGCCACTGGCCGTGCCGATCATCATGGCCGGCGTCCGGACGGCCTTGGTCATCAACGTCGGTACGGCGACCTTGGCGGCGTTCGTCGATGGCGGCGGACTCGGTACCTTGATCGTTTCGGGTACCGCTGCCGGCCGTGATCTGATCATCATCGTGGGCGCGGTGCTCACGGCCGTGTTGGCTTTGACCATCGACTATCTCGCCGGCATCGCAGAGGACGTCATGCGGCCACGGGGGCTCTGACGACCGACGACGGAAGGAACAGGATCATGCATATCAGGACCGGGATTGTCCGCACCTTCACGCTGCTCGCCGCGACCTCACTCGTACTCGTGGGGTGCGGCGACGACGATGACGGTGGCTCGGGCGGGGACGGCGACCTGTCGGGTGCCTCGCTGACGGTCGGCTCCAAGGAGTTCAACGAGCAGGTCCTGTTGGGGCAGATCGCGATCATCGCACTCGAGGAGGCCGGCGCCGACGTGCAGGACCAGACCGGCATTCAGGGCTCGGAGAACGTCCGCGCCGCCCTGACCTCCGGTGAGATCGACCTCTACTGGGAGTACACCGGTACGGGCTACACGGTCCATCTCGGGCACGACGCCGCCGACGCCCCTACCGACTCCGCGGAGCTCTTCGATCAGGTTGCCACCGAGGACGCCGAGAACGGCGTGGTGTGGCTCGATCCTGCAGAAGCGAACAACACCTACGGCATCGCCGCAGCGGCAGACACGGCCGAAGAACTCGGCGTAGAGACCCTGACGGACTACGCCGCCCTGGCCAACAAGGACCCTGAAGCCGCCTCGCTGTGTGCCGCGGCGGAGTTCCTCGACCGCGCGGACGGCTGGCCCGGCCTCGAGAAGGCCTACGGCTTCGATCTTCCGGATTCTCAGATCGCGGAGATGGACGAGGATGTCATCTACGCGCGGCTGCCGCAGTCCGACCCGTGCAACTTCGGCGAGGTGTTCGAGACCGACGGGCGAATCGTCGGTAACGATCTCCAGGTGATCGAGGACGACAAGTCGTTCTTCGTGAAGTACAACATCGCGATGACCGTGCGGCAGGAAACGCTCGACCAATACCCGGCGATCGAGGACGTCTTCGCACCCATCTCGGAGCTGCTGACCAACGAGGCGATGCAGGAGCTCAACGCCCGTGTCGACGTGGACGAGGAGTTTCCCGAGGACGTCGCCCGCGACTTCCTGGAGCAGAACGATCTGATCTGAGCCGGACCCTCGACAGCGACGGGCCGTGCCGCCCGAACGTGGGCGGCACGGCCCGAGGTCTGTGTAGTCGCCGTTTCTGTAGGGGCGCCGCCGTCAGTCGCGGCTGAGCTTGCGGTACGTGACGCGGTGCGGCCGGGCCGCGTCGACGCCGAGCCGCTCGACCTTGTTCTTCTCGTACGACTCGAAGTTCCCTTCGAACCAGAACCACTTGGCCGGGTCTTCGTCGTTGCCTTCCCACGCCAGGATGTGCGTGGCGATGCGGTCGAGGAACCACCGGTCGTGCGAAGTGACCACAGCGCAGCCCGGGAACTCCAGCAGCGCGTTCTCCAGCGACTGCAACGTCTCGACGTCGAGGTCGTTGGTCGGCTCGTCCAGCAGGATGAGGTTTCCGCCCTGCTTGAGGGTCAGTGCCAGGTTGAGCCGGTTGCGCTCGCCACCGGAGAGCACCCCGGCCGGCTTCTGCTGGTCAGGCCCCTTGAACCCGAACGCCGCCACGTACGCCCGGCTGGGCATCTCGACGTTGCCGACCTTGATGTGGTCGAGCTCGTCGGAGACGACCTGCCAGACGTTCTTCTTCGGGTCGATGCCGCCGCGGTTCTGGTCGACGTAGGACAGTTTGACCGTGTCGCCGACGCGGATGCTGCCGGAGTCCGGCGTCTCAACACCGGTGATCATCTTGAACAGCGTCGTCTTACCCACGCCGTTCGGCCCGATGACACCGACGATGCCGTTCTTGGGCAGCGTGAACGACAGGTTTCGCATCAGCGTGCGATCGCCGAAGCCCTTGGTGAGGTCTTGCGCCTCGACGACGACGTTGCCCAGGCGGGGGCCTGGAGGAATCTGGATCTCGTCGAAATCGAGCTTGCGCGTCTTCTCCGCCTCGGCGGCCATCTCCTCGTACCGGTCGAGCCGGGCGCGCTGCTTGGTCTGGCGTCCCTTGGCGTTGGACCGCACCCACTCGAGTTCGTCCTTGAGTCGGCGCTGACGCTTGGCGTCCTTCTGGCCTTCTACCTTCAGGCGGGCCTGCTTGGTCTCCAAGTACGTCGTGTAGTTGCCCTCGTAGCCGTGGACACGGCCGCGGTCGACCTCGGCGATCCACTGCGCGACGTGGTCGAGGAAGTAGCGGTCGTGGGTCACGGCGATGACGGCGCCGGGGTACTTCTCCAGGTGCTGTTCGAGCCACAGCACGCTCTCAGCGTCCAGATGGTTCGTCGGCTCGTCCAGCAGCAGCAGGTCAGGCTGTTCGAGCAGCAGCTTGCACAGCGCGACCCGGCGGCGTTCACCACCGGACAGCGTCTTCACGTCGGCGTCGGGTGGCGGACAGCGCAGCGCGTCCATGGCCTGTTCGAGCTGGGAGTCCAGTTCCCAGGCGTTGCGGTGGTCGAGCTGCTCCTGCAGTCTGCCCATCTCGGCGAGAAGCTCGTCGGAGTAGTCGACGGCCATCTTCTCGGCGATCTCGTTGAACCGCGCCAGCATCTCGATGGTGTCCGCCACGCCCTCCTGGACGTTACCGAGCACCGTCTTGTCCTCGTTCAGCGGTGGTTCCTGCGCGAGGTAGCCGACCGTGGCGCCTGGGGCCAGCTGCGCCTCGCCGTTCGAGGGCTGGTCCTCGCCCGCCATGATCTTGAGGATGCTTGACTTGCCCGCACCGTTGGGCCCGACGACGCCGATCTTCGCTCCGGGGAGGAAGTACAGCGTGACGTCGTCGAGGATGACTTTGTCACCGTGGGCCTTGCGCGCCTTGCGCATAGAGTAAATGAATTCCGCCATAACGCCTCCAAGCTTAGCCCGCCGTCGCTCCTGGGGACGACCACGGCTGCCGGGACCAGGGTGCGGGGCCGGCGGCGTCGGTCCGAACGGCGCCGCCGGCATCTTCGCACGTAGTTCGGCACTACGCGGCCAGACCGGAGTCCTGCTGCTCGGACGTGTCGGACGTGTCGGACGTGTCGACGCCGGGGTCGTCGCCGGAGCGTTCTCGTTGCAGCTGGGCGATGCTGAACATCTCTCCGGTATCTGGATCGACGATGACGTCGTCATCGGCTCGCGCCCGCTGTTCAGACCGGATGTGGTCGAGGGGATCATCCTCGGCCTTGGTGTGATCCTGCCGGCGCGTACGAGTGAACACAGCCGTGCCGCGCATCAGGTCGTACCCCACTGACCATGCATCAACCTCGGCGTCGGTGCGTAAATTCCCGTTGTCGTCGGTCCAGTCGTTGAGCTTCAGCCTGCCGTGCACGATCACCGGTTCGCCCTTGCGGATGCTCGCGGCGACGTTGGCAGCCAGCGCGCGCCAGCACACGACCCGGTAGAACGACGCCGGGTCTTCCACCCACCGGCCCATCCTGCGGTTGTAGAACCGCCGCTGGCTGGCCAGCCGGAAACTGGAGACCTGACTGCCGTTGTGAGTGGACGACGAATGGACGTCGCTTGCGACGTTTCCCACGATCGTGACGTTCGCGTCGCTCATATGGCGCCTCCCGCGCTCGAATGTGTGAGCTTGACGCTCACGACATTGGCGCGCGGAGTTCAGGGGCGAAAGGCGCCGCAGCAAGAATGTGGACAACCATCCGGGCGACGGCGGCCTGTGGAAATCCCAACTACGAACGGGCGCGATCGAGTGCGCGCCGGAAGGTCCGATACCGCGAAACCTCGGCCGCGACCGGCCGGACGACCACCTCGTCGACGGTACGCTCCACCAGCTCGGACAACACCTGCTCGACCTCGGCGGTGCGCTCCCGCGCGCCGCGCCTGGCCGCCACCAGACCGACGAGCCCCAGGATCACGCCCACGGCCACGCCGCCCATCGCCATCAGCCACGCCACGGCCAACCCGCCGAGCCGCGGATCGGGAACGTCGAACGACAGGGACGACTCCCCCGCTGACGCGAGCGCCCACAGTCCACCGCCCAGCGCCGTGAGCAACGACAACCACTGCACGGCGTTGATCACCCGCCACCACGCCGGGCGGGGCTCGGTCACGACGCCGCTGGCGTCCACCGCGCTCTCCAGCGCCCCCGGGAACAGGTCTGCGGTCTGGCTCGCCTCGGCGCGGATGGAGTCTCGCCACGGCCCGGCCAGCGTCCCCGCTGCGGTATCGCCGAACTGGCGAATCGCTGCGTCCGAGCGCGCCCGCGGAACCGACGGCAGCTCCGGGCCTGTCGACGTGCTCGGCGCGGCACCGCGCAGGCGAGCGATCCAACGCGCCACCGGCCAGCTGGTGGCGCGCCGAGCCTGCGCGAGGTACGAGCGACCAGCCGACTCGGCGATGACGTCAGCGCCGAGCGCCTCGGTGACGGTCCCCACCAGCGCCGTTCGCGGCGTCCCGTCCGGATCACCGGGCTCACCTGCGCCGAGCGAATCGGCGACGAGCTCGGCATTCATCCGGGCCTCGGCCTCGATCCGTTCATCGACCGACCGGCGCTTGGTGACCGCGGTGCGGATGTGGTCGACCAACGTGTCGACGCCTTCGCCGGTCGCCGCGGAGAGGGCCACGACGGGCACCTGGTCGAGTCCGTCGTCGTCCAGCAAGTCGCGCAGGTCCCCCAGGCAGGCCGCCACGTCGCTACGCGGGAGCCGGTCGATCTGGTTGAGCACGACCACCGTCACCGCCTGATGCGACGACAAGGTCCGCAAGTACCGCTCGTGCATCGCGGCGTCGGCGTACTTCTGTGGATCGAGCACCCAGACGAACAGGTCGACCAACTCGACGAGACGATCGACGGTCGCCCGATGGGCCTGCTCGGTGGAGTCATGGTCGGGGAGATCGACGAGAACCAGGCCGTCGAGGTCGTCGGCGGCGCCGGAGTCCAGCACGCTCTCGCGGGCGACGCGGCGGCGCGAGGGCACGTCGAGCCAGTCGAGCAACGGCACCACGCCCTGCGTCCCCCACACACACGCCATCGGGTCCGACGTCGTCGGCCGGCGCACCCCGACATGGGAGATCTCCATCGCCGCGATGACGTTGAACAGCGACGACTTCCCGCTGCCGGTGGCGCCGCCCAGGGCGACCACGGTGTGTTCGACCGACAGGTCGTGCCGCTCGCCAGACCGGTCGAGCATCGCCCGTACCCGGTCGGCGAGGTCGTCCGGTAGCCGTTCGGCACCAGCCGACAACACTTCATCCAACGCGCTCAGCCGCTCCGGCAACGTCACCCGGTCCCGGTGGGGCCATGGGCTCATGCGGCGTCCTCCCGGGCCTGTCGTACGTCCTGCACGGCCGCCCGTAGGGTATCGCCGAGCCCGGCCTCGACCATCAGGCCACCCAGCCGGTCGGTGAACCGCGACGACTCCGTCGCGAGCAGCGCATCGATCCGTCCGGACAGATCGGCGAGTGCCTTCGCCGCGTTCCGGCGCACGACCTCCTCGCCGAAGATCTGCTCCAGCAGGCGCGGCCCTGGCGGCGGCGCGAACACGGCGACCATGAGCGCCACCCCGAGACCGGCGACGCCGGCGGAGATCCGGCGTGCTCCTGCTCGGTCTTCGACGTCCTCGGTGCGTATCAGTTCGACGACGACCTCGTGCCACTCGCGGACCACCGAGGCGCACCGCTCGGCGAAGGTGGACGCGACGCGAGACAGATCGTCGTCGCCGAGTAGTTTCTGCCCCGCTGGGCTACGCCGCCAACGCTGATCGGTCTGTTCCGCGGCGCGGTCGGCATGCTCGACGAGCATCGCGCACAGCGCTTGCTCCGCGGCCTGCCCGACGTCGAGCGCACGTTGCGGCCGGCCGCGCAGGAACGTCCGCAAGCGGTCGCGGACCCGTCCCCCGCGCGACTCCAGCGATCGAGCGAAATCACCGGTGTCGACAAAATCGTTCCATCGGGCCAGCAGGTCGCCATGCAGCAACGTCCCGTCCGAGACGGCTTCGCCGATGCGGCTGACGGCCTCGTCGTACGCGTCGGCGACCTCGGATTGCAGTTCGGCCAACACCTCACCTTGCCGGTCGGCGGCATCGGCCAGCCCGTCGGCGCGTCGCAGGACGTCGTCGACGGCGCCGTCGAGGGTCCGCCGCACCAGCTCACCTCGAGCGGCTTCATCGGTGGTGAGCCCATCGAGCCAGAGCCGCACAGCCTCCACCGCGCCTGGCGGCAGCACGCCGGACTCGTCGGGCTCGACCTCCTCGACCACCAGCAACGGAGCATCGCCCAGGCCACGCTCGGCGAGCAGGCCGGCCAAGTGACCGCGGATCTCACTCACCGCGTCAGCAGGTACCCGATCGAGGACCACGGCCACCGCAGTGCGGCGATCAGCCGCCTCGGCCAGCAGCTCCCACGGGGTGGCGTCGGCATAGCGGGCCGCCGTCGTGACGAACAACCACACGTCGGCTGCCGCCAGCAGCTGGGTGGCCAGCGTGCGGTTTCCGGTCACGACGGAGTCGACGTCGGGCGCGTCGAGTACGGCGACGCCGACCGGCACGCCGTCGTCGGCCACCACTCGTAGCGTGCCGTCGCTGTGGTCGTCGGCCTCGGCTCGCTCCAGATCAGGCAGCACCCGTGGCTGGGTGAACCATTCGCCGTCCCCGGGGTGATGAATCAGCACTGGTGTACGGGTCGTAGGTCGCCGGACGCCGGCCCGGCTGACCGGGCGGCCTACGAGAGAGTTGACCAGGGTCGACTTTCCCGCGCCCGTCGAGCCGCCGACGACCGCCAACAGTGGGGCGTCGGGGTGTTCGAGTCGGGGCACCACGTAGTCGTCGAGCTGGGCAAGCGTTTCACCGCGGGTGCGCCGCGCGTGTGCGGCGTCGTCGGATTCCAGTGGAAAATGCGCGCCCGCAAGGTGCCCACGCAGGGCGGCAAGAGCATCGCGAATGCTCGGCGGGGCGGTCTCCACCCAGGGAATCTTGCCCGCTGACAACGCCTGTGGCCAAGTGTCGTGGCCGCTTTGATGCCAATCGTTCACATGATCTCCGGCGGCTACGCCCCTGTCGCTGCTTTCCGGCCCGGCCTCCGCTAGTTTCGGACGCAGAATAGACCACGTCCGTTGGAGGTTCGATGTCGCTCGACCGGCCGACCGCGCCCGACCCTTACACGCTGCTCCCGCCCGTGGCGAGTTTCGACGTCCGCAGTGACGACGTCGCGGACGGCGAGACCCTCCCGGCCGCGCACGTCTTCAACGACTGGGGCATGCACGGCGACAATCTGTCGCCGCACCTGACCTGGTCCGGGGCGCCTGACGGAACCCGTAGCTACGTGGTCACTTGCTTCGACCCCGACGCGCCCACCCCCAGCGGCTTCTGGCACTGGGTGGTCGTGGATCTGCCGGCGACCACCTCGACGCTTCTGCGCGGCGCCGGAGCCGCCGACGGGTCCGGGCTTCCGGAGCCGGCCTTCAGCGTCGCCAACGACACCGGCGCCGTCGGATACAGCGGCGCGGCTCCCCCGCAGGGCGACATGCCGCACCGTTACTTCTTCGTTGTGCACGCCGTCGACGTGGAGACCCTCGGCGTGGGTCCTGAGGCGAGCCCGGCCGTCGTGTCGTTCAACCTCGTCTTCCACACCCTCGCCCGCGGCATGGTCGTCCCCGTCTTCTCCCACTGACGGTGTGAATGATCATGTTCACTTGGTGATTCCCAAGACCACCATGCGTGCACGGGTGGTGGTGCCGCAGGTCGCCTCGTGGTGCCCTCGCGCCGTGACCCGCTGAGCCTGATCAGGCAGGATGGACGACGTGACCAACCCGAGGATCGGACGACTGCCGACCGAGCCGGCGCTGACCCGGCCCGACCTCCTCGCCACACCGGTGAAGGCCGCCCTCGACGGCATGCCGCCCGACACCGCCTATGTCGCCGAGATCGACCCCAACTTCGCCGACACCGCGGCGTTCTGCGCGGCCTACGACGTGGCCCCCGAGGTCTCCGCCAACTGCGTCGTCGTCGCAGGTAAACGCGGCGGAGACGTACGCATCGCGGCCTGCATGGTCCTGGCCACCACCCGTGCCGACGTCAACAACGTCGTCAAGCGGCGCCTCGACGTGCGCAAGGCGTCCTTCCTGCCCATGGACGATGCCGTGGCCGCCACCGGGATGGAGTACGGCGGCATCACCCCGATCGGCCTGCCCGCTGACTGGCCGGTTTTGGTCGACCCGGCTGTCGCCGCGCTACCCTACGCGGTGGTCGGCAGCGGCCTGCGCCGCTCGAAACTCGCCGTTCCCGGCGACGTCCTCAGCACCTGGCCCGGCGCCGAGATCGTCGACGGACTCGGTCGGCCCGTACCGCAGGAATGATCCGGTCAGAATGGTCCCACCTGCGCCTGTAGCTCAGTCGGATAGAGCAGGAGCCTTCTAAGCTCTTGGTCGGGGGTTCGAGTCCCTCCAGGCGCGCCAGGTCAAACGGGGTATCAGCACCGCCCAGGCCCACGACCAACGCTTCGTGGTCGGTAATTGGGCGCGGTCTTAGAACAGCCCGTCTCACACCCGAGACGATTAGGGTTCACGCCAGTCACGCGGCGCAACTCCGATGCCGACGACGGTGCGAATCCAGCCGTTGACCACGAGCAGAGTGGTGAGATGTCCAACACGTTGTCCCACGCACCATCTACCCATTCCATCCGCTCAGCGACACGGTCGTCTACAACAACTGGTAGCCCAGTCAACTGCGCCAACGGCCGCATCGCGGCCAGCGTCCGACGTCGCGGACTCGAAATGAGTCGAGTCGGCCTCATGGCAGCGAGTGCAATGGCGGCAACGTCCGCTTGCGCTCGCCCTTCCGACGTCAGATCTGGGTCAAGAGGTTCGCGAATCTTGGTGCCGTGCTGGAAAAGAACCACCACTGACTGGGACACTTTCGGCACGCTACCACCACGGTGAAACCCCAAGTCGGGCACGAAACGGCCCACACGGCACGCGGAAAACCTGCTGGAGGATTTGGTGAACGACCCTCCACGTCATTCCGTCAGCGTCGCTGCGGCGATCGTGGACGACAACGGGCGCATGTTGGCGATCCAACGGCGCGACAACGGGCACTGGGAACCGCCCGGCGGTGTCCTGGAGCACGGCGAGACCATCGACGAATGCCTGCACCGTGAAGTACTCGAAGAGACCGGTCTCAACGTCGAGCCCGAGCGCCTTACCGGCATCTACCAGAACATGACCCGCGACGTCATCGCCTTGGTCTACAGCTGCCGTATCACCAGCGGCACGATCCGGACCACCGAGGAGTCCCAGGACTTCGCCTGGCTGACCACCGAGCAGATCACGGACCGCATGGACGAGGCCTTCGCCGTCCGACTCATCGACGCCCACCGCGACCCGGCACTCGGGCCCGCCACCCGCGTTCATGACGGCGTCGAGCTCCGAGCATGATCAGCGGCCAGGATGACCGCGCCAGCGACGCCGATCGCCACCCCCGCAACCACCTGCAGGAGATCGACGAAGGGAACCATCCCGGTCGCCGGCACAGAATCCACCGCACCGGTGAGCTTGGTGAACAGAAGGACCAACGAGTACGCACCGGCCTCGAGGGTGGCGCCACCTCCGATCCAGGCCAACGCCACCGGAACCCAGATACGCGTCCGTCTCGGTCGCCCTACGGCAAGCATGAGGATCCCCACGGCCGCCGCGACAGCGAACACAGCCGATGCCCCATCGGTGAGTTGCTCCGCCACACCACGGCTCTCGCCCGAACTCGGCAGGCCCCATGCCGCGCCCAGACTCCACGGCAGGCGAGCCACGGACACGACCACGAGCAGAGCCGCCGTGCCCCAGGCGATCGGCACGAGCGCGGTCCGGGACGGTCCAATCAGGCGATCCGAGAGGTGCCCGCTGAACACATACGGCCAGCGCTCCTTGGCATACAGCACGAAGCACGAGGCGATGCCGACTGCTTGGGCGCCGAAGCTGAGATACACCAGCGGCCCCACCCACGGAGCGAGCGAGTCGTCACCAACCGGCGCCAGGTCTGAGACCACCGAGGCCGCGATCACCGGACCCGTGATGACGAACGGCGCCAACAGCCCCGTCCCGATCCACGCCGGAACGAGAACCAGCCACGCCGGTACCCGCAGACCCCACTGGTGGGTGAACGCCAGGAGGATCGCGATCGCGGTCAGTTCCATGACCGCAGTCACGATGTTTCCGCCTCGCACCACCGAGGCGTCCAACGGGGACGTCTCGGTGATGCCGATGGTCGACCCGGCGATCCACGTCAGCTTGAGGATCAGATAGGGCTGGACCGCCGCCACGGCGAGGTATCCGATGATCAGCCGGGCGCGGCCACGGGGTCGCGGCGTTGCGGACGGATGCGCGATGACGTCGCCCGAGGTCCGGGCCGTTGTATCCAGTGGCGTGCTCATGCTCCGAAGCTAAGGGCGTGCCCCGCCGCGCCCCTCACCCGCGTGGGGGAGCTAATCCCCTGGATGAGTGGGCAGCGGCATCCCGTTTCGGATGTGTTGGAGCTCATCCAGCAGCATCATGATCTGTTCGTCCATCTCGACATTGATCATGAGAATGCTGATCGTCCCGTCGGGATCGATGAAGAAGTCGGTGCCGAACCCGCCGGACCAGCCGATGCGCCCCTGGTAGGGGCCTTCGGTCGTGATCTGGACGCCGTAGCTCCAGCCGGTGCCGTCCCAAAATCCGGGGTAGAAGCTGTCGGGCGTCTTCGCCGACGCATCGACCTGATCTGTCGTGAGCTGTGCCAACGTCTGCGCGGAGAGCAACTTGCCGTCGACGAGGGCACGCGCGAAGGCGTGATAGTCGGCCAGGGTCGAGACGAGTTCGGCATGGCTCTCGTCGAACGGGGCAGGTCCGGTGTGGAATCCGGAGCCTGCCGCTTCGACCAACTGAAGCCCGTCCGGCGTTCGGCGAAAAGCGGGCACGAGGCGATGCGACTCGGAATCGGGCACCCGGAAGCCGGTGTCGGGCATGCCGACGACGTCGAAGATCTCGCGCCGCAGGACCTCCGCGGTGGTGGCTTCGGTGATGCGACCGAGCAGGATGCCCAGAAGCTGGTACGAGAGGTGATAGCGCCAGCCCTCGCCTGGCTGGTGCGCGAGCGGCAGCTTCGACACGGCGGCCAGCCAGGCGTCGGCTCCGCGGTCGGCGGGTTCGTTGGACGGGGCGAGCCCGGCGTCATGCAGCGCCGCCTGAAGGGGCGACTCGGTCGCGATGACACCGTAGCCGGACTGGTTCGTCAGCAGGTGGCGCAGCGTGATCGGACGAACCGCGGCGACGGTGTCGCTGAGGGACGCGGTGGGATGTGTGAGCACGCGCCGGTCGGCGAGTTCGGGCATCCACCGTTCGATCGGCTCATCCAGCGCGATAGCACCCTGTTCGACGAGGCGAAGCGCAGCGACGGCAGTGATCGGTTTGGTCATCGACTGGATCCGGAAGATGGCGTCGGTGCGAATCGGTGGGCCGCCGGGCTCGGCCGACCCGACGCCGACCGGCTTCAACTCGTGCCCGAGTGATGCGACGGCGCCGGGGATCGTGCCCTGCTCGACGTGACGACCGAGGAGACGCTGGAGTGCGGAGATCACGCGACCAAGGCTAGATGTACGACGATGACCGGACAGTGGCCGCCGTCCAGATGACACCGCTCAGTGAAAGCCGGCGTCCGGGGCCAACGACGTCGTCGGCCCCGACGTCAAGAACTGCTGCAGTCCAGTGATGTCGTCAGTGTTGAGGTAGTCGACGCCGGCCGCCAACAGCTCGCGCCACAGCGCCTGCCGAGCCGGCGCCGGGAGATCCGGTGTGGCGTAGAACCGCACCCGTGTACCGGCGGCATGGGCCTGCTCGACCATGGCCGACAGCTTCGCTCGTTCGGCCTCCGGCATCGGCCCGACGCCCTGCCAGGTGAAGTGCTTGTTCCAATTCTCGCTGACCATCGGCATGAAACCGGCCGGGAGCCGACGGTCGAGATCGCTGAACCGGCCGTCGTAACCCGCGTAGCGGACGGGTTGCGCCAGCATCGTCTCCAGCGGGCGCTCACCGCTGATCACGACGGTGACCGCCCCTGGTGCGACCTGATCACCGACGTACGTGGTCAACATGTCGCGGTAGCGGCGCAGCATGCGGTGCACTTCGGCGTAGGTCGCACCGGCAGGACTCTTGATGTCGATGACCAGCCGCAGCGAGCCGCCCCACTCCGGATACACGGCTCCGTCGTTGCCGCGCACGATGTCGTGCAACGGATCGAGGTAGAGCGACTCCAGCGTGCGATCGGGTTCGAGCTCGTCGGCGTCGTGCGCCACCAATAGCTCACCGTCGACCAGCCAGACGTCGGCTTCCACGCTGCCGAAGCCGTGGTCCAACGTGTCGAACAGCGCGCGATTGCGTTCGTGGTCATTGTGCGTGTGCGCTTGTTCGAGCGGGTCCGGCGCATCGCCGTCCACCGCGCTGGCCGTCGATGCGGCGGTGGCCACCACAGCCCCGGCCAACGGCGCGGCGACGGTGCGGCGGATGAGCGGGCCGGCGCGAGGAAGAACACGCATACAGATCGAACGTACGTCAATCCATGATCATCGGCGATCCTCCCGCCAGCAGCGGCGCGAATGCCCGATGATCGTGGCGGACCAGGATGCCCCCGTACGACGATGCGGTGGCGGACTACCCTCGTCCCCACTTCCCGTCGTGTCGAGACCGCCGCAAGGAGATCGGGTGGCGAAACGCCGTCACGCCGGCAGGCGCGCTGCCGGACGCTCGACCACCGGACGCTCGACCACCGGACGCCGAGCTGCCACCGACCGCACGGCCACCAACGACGACGATCTCGCCCCGGTTCCCGCAGTCCCGTCGGTGCGCGAGGTCGCCGTGTACGTCTCGCTCGCCGTCGTCGTCGCTGTGATCGTCCTGACGGTCAATGGCCGGCCGTGGTGGCACGCCGCGGTCGTCGTGGTCGGCGCGGTCGTCGCCCTCGCGGCCCTCGCGATGTTCTCCGGCCGCACCGGGACCCAGCGCAAAGCCGGCCGGGCAAGACGCCGCGGCGGGCGCGCTTAGGTCATTGCCCTTAGGGTGGTCGACGTGGGTAACGATCGAATGGTGTGGATCGACTGCGAGATGACCGGGCTCGACCTCGAGCACGATGCCCTGATCGAGGTCGCTGTGCTCGTGACCGACGGCGAGCTCAACGTCCTCGGTGACGGCGTCGACGTGGTCATCCGTCCGCCCGACCTCGCCTTGAAGAACATGAGCGACGTCGTGCGCGAGATGCACACCGCGAGCCGGTTGCTCGACGTGCTGGAGGACGGCATCACCCTCGAAGAGGCCAGCGCACGGATCATGGAGTACATCAAGGCTCACGTGCCCGAAGCCTCCAAGGCCCAGCTGGCCGGCAACACCGTGCACATGGATCGCCTCTTCCTCGCGCGCGACCTGCCCGAGGTGGAGAGCTACCTGCACTATCGCAACATCGACGTCTCGTCGATCAAGGAACTGGTGCGCCGCTGGTACCCGCGGGTGTACTTCGCCAGCCCGGAGAAGACCGGAAATCACCGGGCGCTCGGCGACATCAAGGACTCCATCAACGAGCTGCGTTACTACCGCGAGACGGTGTTCGTGCCCCAGCCGGGACCCGACACCAACGAGTCACGGGCAGCCGCGGTGTCGGTCACGAACGCCGCGGCGTCCTCGTCCAGTCCGAGCGATGAGACGTCCGGCTGACCCGTTCTCGTCCACGGGCACGGGCACCGTATACTAGGGCGGCCGTGTCCGTTGCGGACGCGACATGGTGGCTGTAGCTCAGTTGGTAGAGCACCTGGTTGTGGTCCAGGAAGTCGCGGGTTCAAGTCCCGTCAGTCACCCCATGGTGGAGGCGAGGTTCCGAACCTCACACCGGAGGAGCCACTCTGGTCGCGGTTCGAACCTCGCCGTCTTTTTGGCTTCAGCGCGGCCAGGCGATCAGTCGTGTGCCAGTCTGATCACCGAGCGCGACAGCGGCGACCGCACGGCCGAAGTCGGCGTAGCTGATGGCGTGCGTCGTGAACACGGACTCGTCGGTCGATGGCGCCGTCGCCTGCCAGTGCCCCCGTGCCGGGCCGTGCGGCTGGTACGCCGGGGGCGGGATCAGATACGCCCACGCCTCGCCCGCACGACCCGATTCGAGGTGATCGCGCAATGCTGCATGCGCGCGTCCGCGCGGCAGGGTCGGGGACGGGAAAGTGGGATGCTCCCAGAACCGCGCTCCCCCAGGCAGGCGGAGGGCCCCAGCCCCGCCGACGGTCACCATCCGCGGGGGATCATCGCCGTTCGTCGCGATGCTCGCGGTGACGAGACGGTCGTGCAGGCAGACGAGTGCGGTCGAGTCGATGTCCTCGCGGAGCCGGATCGCGTTCACCACGACATCCACACCGTCCATGGCTCGTCGAAGGCTGACGCCGTCGGCGATGTCCACCACCTGCGGGAGGAGTGATGCCGCGGTGCCGGCGAGGCGGTTGCCGTCGGCTGGAGCGCGGAGCGCGGCGGTGACCTCGACGGTGTCGGGCAGAGCGGCGAGGAGAAGGATGCGCGTCATGCGGAGACCTCCATCGTGGATGTGCGGGTCAGCCGGGCGAATCCGGTGAGGCCGGCGACGGCGACCGCCATGAGCGCCGCGAGGCCGCCGAGCAGGATCGGGAAGTCCACCTGCAGCGTTGCCGTGAGCGGGCCGAGGCTCGCGCCGAGGAAGAGCACGAATCCGCTGAGCGCCATCCCGCCGGCACGGTTCGGTGCGGCGGTCGCGCCGAACAGGGTGATCATCAGGGGCACCGCGAGCGCCACTCCGGTGACGAACACCAGGCTGGCGAGAGCGGTGCCGATCAGCGAGGTGGCGAGGGCGGCTTCGAGCAGTAGACCGGCCGCTGCCAGCGCGAACCCGGCTCGCGCCGCACCCGCGGCCCCGAGCCGTTCGGCGAGGGCGCCTGCGAGGAGCGCGGCGAACATGCCGGGCAGGCCGACGAGGCGGAGCCAGATCACCTGAGACGAGTCCAAGCCGAGGGTGTCCAGATGGGGCCCGAGGCCGGAATACATGGCGACGAACGACAGCAGCAGCGTCAGGTGCGCAACGCTCAGCAAGAGCACCGACGGGCGGGCGGCGACCCTGCCGACCTCGAGAAAGC
>JAJYTA010000079.1 GCA_021793295.1 Actinomycetes bacterium | reverse complement strand
GGAGGGCTGGAACGACGACAAGCTGCTGACCGAACTCGACCATGCTTGGCCGAGCATGGACGTCGGCGAAGGATGGGTCGCCGCGCGCGAGTACGAGCGGGTGCGCGAGATGGTCGAGCGGCTCGGTCGCTGGCTGCGCGCCAATCCGCGCACCCTCGTCGGCGCCGAGGTCGAGTTCGACGTTCCGGTCGGGACGGCGCGCCTGGTGGGCCGAGTCGATCGCCTCGACGTCGACGACGCAGGGCGGCTCGTCGTCGTCGACTACAAGACCGGTACGCACGCGCCGACGGCGGCGGAACTGAGCGAGCATCCGCAGCTGGCCGCCTACCAGCTGGCCATCGAACAGGGCGGATTCGACTCCGTCGCCCCCGGCGAGCGCCGCTCCGGTGGTGCGAGCCTGGTCCAGCTCGGCAAGGCCGCCGGCAGCCGGAAGGGCGAGGCGCGCGAGCAGGCCCAGCCGCCGCTGGCCGACTCCGCCGATCCGTCCTGGGCGCACGACCTGCTTCAGCGCACGGCCGAGGGGATGCGTCGGCCGGCATTCCGCGCGCGCAAGGGCAGTTGGTGCGCCGTGTGCCCGGCGCGGCCGTCCTGTCCGGTGCATCCCGAAGGCGACCAGGTGGTTCCGTGATCACCCCACAGGAGCTGGCCCGGCGCCTCGGCCGGCCCGACCCCACCGCCGAGCAGGCCGCGGCCATCGCGGCGCCGCTCGAGCCCGGGGTCGTGGTCGCCGGGGCGGGCTCGGGCAAGACGGACACGATGGCGTCGCGGGTCGTCTGGCTCGTCGCGGGCGGGCAGGTGCGCCCGGAGCAGGTGCTGGGCCTGACCTTCACCCGCAAGGCCGCCCGCGAGCTGGCTGCGCGGATCCGGCGCCGGCTGCTGCAGCTGGCCGCGCGCGGTGTCATCGACGCCGACGGCGACCTGCTCGACGGTGAGCCCACCGTGCTGACCTATGACGCCTACGCCGGGCGGATCGTCGCCGAGCACGCGCTGCGGCTGGGGCGCGAGCCCGGCGCCAAGTTGATCACCGAGGCGGTGGCCTGGCAGTACGCCCAGCGGGTGGTGTCGACGTACGACGGCGACATGGACGCGGTGGCCTACGCCCCTTCCACCGTCATCGGCAAGGTCTTGGCCCTGCACGGTGAGTTGGCCGGGCACCTGGTCACTCCGGATGCCGTGCGCGAGTTCACTGCCGAGCTGCGCCGGCAGGTCCACGCCCGGCCCAAGGCGGACAAGCAGCGCACCAAGGAGCTCCTGTACGCCGATGTCGCCAAGGCGCTGGCCGTCCAGGACTCCCGGGTGGCGCTGCTGCCGCTGGTCGAGGAGTTCCGGCGGCGCAAGCGGGCCGACGAGGTCGTCGACTTCGCCGACCGCGCCGAGCTCGCCGCCACGCTGGCCGAACGGTTCCCAGAAGTGGGCGAAGCCGAGCGGGCCGCGCACCGCGTGGTGCTGCTCGACGAGTATCAAGACACCAGCCATGCCCAGCTGGTCCTGCTGCGCTCGCTGTTCGGCGACGGGCACCCGGTGACCGCCGTCGGCGACCCGGCGCAGTCGATCTACGGCTGGCGCGGGGCCAGCGCCGGAACGTTGACGTCGTTTCGGCGGAAGTTCCGTACTTCCGACGGTTCGCCTGCCCGGTTCGACTCGCTGACCACCAGCTTCCGCAACGGCGCCGCCATTCTCCAGGTCGCCAACCGGCTGTCCGCACCGCTGCGGGCCGAGGGCATGGACGTGCCCGAGCTGTCCGCGTTCCCCGGGCTCGCCCCGGGGGAGGTGAGCGTGTCGCTGCACCGCACCGCCGACGACGAGGCCGCCGACGTGGCGCGGCGTGCGCGGGCGTTCTGGGACCGCTCGGCCGAGGGACGCACGGTCGCTGTCCTGGTGCGCACCCGCAGCCAGATTCCCCGCCTCGAGGCCGCGCTGCGGGCCCAAGACCTGCCCGTCGAGGTCGTCGGTGTCGGCGGCCTGCTCGCCACCGCCGAGGTGGGCGACATCGTCGCGACGCTGCGGGTCATCAACGACCCGTCTCGCGGTGACGCCTTGATGCGCCTACTCACTGGCGCCCGCTGGCGCATCGGCCCGCGCGACCTCGACGCCCTGGCCACGTGGGCGCGCCGGCTCGGTCACGGCGGGCGCAGCGCACCCGAGGCCGGTGTCGCGGTGGCTGACGAGGTCGACGAGCTCGGCATCGTCGACGCGCTCGACGCACTGCCCGGCCCGGAGTGGTTCTCACCCGAGGGGTACCGCCGGTTGCGGGCGCTGGCAGGCGAGCTCCGCGCATTGCGCGGCCGGGCGGGCCAGTCGTTGACCGAGCTCGTCCACGACGTCGAGAGAACGCTGGGCCTCGACGTCGAGCTCGCGGCCCGGTACGGCCCGGCCGGGCGGACGAACCTCGACCGGTTCCTCGACGTGACCGCGGAGTTCGAGGCCGACGGGGCCGGCGGGCGATTGTCGGCGTTCCTGGCCTACCTGGATGCGGCCGAGACCGCCGAACGCGGCCTGGCGCCCGGCGAGGTCGAGGTGAGCGGCGACCGGGTCCAGGTGCTGACCGTGCACGGTGCCAAGGGCCTGGAATGGGACGCGGTCTTCGTCACCGGGTTGGTCGACAAGGTGTTCCCGGCCGGCGGTGAGCGCGACCGAGCCTGGCTGGGCGACCCGGGCGAGTTGCCCTACGCCCTGCGCGGCGACGCCGCGTCGCTGCCCCGTCTGGACATCGAGTCCACGACCGACCAGCAGGACGTGCGCGACACCGTCGCGCAGTTCTACGTCGATGCCGCCGACGCCGGCCGGCTGGAGGAACGCCGCTTGGCCTACGTCGCCGTCACTCGAGCACGCATGGTCCTCGGGTGCAGCGGGTTCCGGTGGGACGACGCGACCCGCCCGCGCATGCCGTCGATGTTCCTCGACGAGATCCGCGAGGTGTGCGAACAGGGCGCCGGCGAGGTCGCGGTGTGGGCGGCCGAGCCCGATCAGGACGAGACCAATCCGCTGGCGGAGAACGAGGTCCCGGTGCAGTGGCCCTACGACCCGCTGGGCGCGCGGCGTGGCCAGCTGGAGTCCGGGGCCGCGCTGGTCCGCGCGGCCCAGGAGGAGCTCGACGGAGCGCTGTTCGTCCCGGATGCCCCAGCGACCGAGTGGGACGCCGAGATCGAGCGACTCCTGGCCGAGCGAGAGCACGCGTCGCGGCGCCGGCCGGTCGACGTCGAGCTTCCCGAACACCTGTCGGTCTCGCACCTGGTGCTGATGCGTGAGAACCCCGAGGCGCTGGCGCGGATGCTGCGCCGTCCCGTACCGCGGCCGCCGGCGCCGTCCGCGCGTCGCGGGACCTTGTTCCACGCGTGGTTGGAGTCTCGCTGGGGCGCGCCGCGGCTGGTCGACGTCGACGAACTGCCCGGCTCGGCCGATGCGGGCGCCGCTGCGGACCGCGAGCTCGCCGCGCTGCAAGAGGCCTTCCTGGCCTCGGCCTGGGCCCAGCGCACCCCGCTCGAAGTCGAGGCGCCGTTCGAGCTGCTGGTGGCCGGGGTACTGCTGCGCGGGCGCGTCGACGCCGTGTTCGGCACCGACGACGGTGGGATCGACGTCGTCGACTGGAAGACCGGCAGCCCGCCGCGCGACGACGCCGAGGAATCCGTGCGCATCGTCCAGCTCGCCGCGTACCGGCTCGCGTTCGCCAAGCTGCGCAACCTGCCGCTCGAGCGGGTGGGCGCCGCCTTCCACTACGTGCCGGCCGATTACACCTTGCGGCGGGCTGACCTGCTCGGGGAAGACGAGCTGCGCGAATTGATCACCTCGCTACCGGCGCCCGAAAATTGACGACGACCGGGGCGGCAGCACAGGAAAACGCGAATTTTACCCGCTTGCCGGGCGCGTTGTCTCGGAGTCTGGTCCGTTGTCTCGGCCTCAAAGACGCCTCTTGATCGAAATCCGGCCGGACGAGAGACTCATGTCTCGTGACCGCCGAGCTGAAGCCGCTGCGCCGTATCGCCGCGTACGCCGTCTGCGCTGACGATGCAGGACACGTCCTGCTCATCCGCGAGTCGGTGCGCTCGGGCACGCCGGGGGTGTGGACCTTGCCCGGCGGCAGCGTGCTGCACGGCGAGCACCCGCGCGACGCTGTGGTCCGCGAAGCCGCCGCGGAGTCCGGTTTGCTGTTGCGAGCCGGCACGCCGATCGACGTCCTCGCCGACACCCGCGCTCGTCCGCACCGCGAGGTGACGCTGCACACCGACCGGATCATCTTCCGCGCCGAGGTCGTCAGCGGCGAGCCCGAGCCGCTGTCGCCGATGGTCGACGAGGTGCGCTGGGTCACCACCGACGAAGCCGCCACGCTGCAGCTGCGCCCGTTTGCCTCGCAGATCCTCAAGCTCCCGCTGTCCACGGTCGACCTGCCGCCGGAAGAGATGCCGGAACTGCCCGGCTTCCACATCCAACAGGCACCGGACGGCCGGCACACCGTCCAGCGCTTCGCCGCGTACGGACTGGTGCGCGATCCGCGTGGGCGCGTGCTGCTCACCCAGGTGGCCGAGGGCTATCCCGACGCCGGCTGCTGGCACCTGCCGGGCGGGGGCACCGACTTCGGCGAACAGCCCGCCCAGGCGTTGCTCCGCGAGCTCGTCGAAGAGACCGGACAGCACGGGCGGATCCGGTCTTTGCTCGGTGTGGCCAGCCATCGTGAGCCCGAGCAAGTCGGTCCCGAGGGCTTCGCCATCGACTGGCACGGTGTACGCCCGTACTACGACGTCATCGTCGACGAGCCGGGCGAGATCGTCCTGGCCGACGTCGGTGGGTCCACGGTCGGCGCGCGCTGGTTCGACTCCGCCGAGGTCACCGAGTTGGCCGTCACCGCGGTCACCCGCGAGGCGTTGCATGCGGTGTCCGGTGCTCCAACACCGCCAGGACCGGACGATGGTCGCTGGTCCCCACGGCTTCGAGCACACTGAAATCCACTACGCTCCACGCGCGGCCGTCCACCAGCACGTGATCGATCGGGCGCCCGCCCACGCCGGGCGGACGTCCCGGCCAGGCCCAGCAGCTGCGGCCACACGACGGGGGCCGCCAGGACCGCGGTGCCTGCGGCGATGCCGGCCAGCTTGACCGTCCGGCTCACCCGGTGACGGCGTCGAGTGCCAGTTCGACCATGTCGCCGAAGGTCCGTTCCCGCTCATCCGACGACGTCTCGTCGCCGGTGATGAGGTGATCGCTCACCGTGCACACCGCCAGCGCCCGGGCGCCGAACTTCGCCGCGAGCGTGTACAGCGCGGCGGCCTCCATCTCCACGGCGAGCACGCCGAAGTCACGCAGCCGGTCTCGCAGCTCGGGCCGATCATGGTAGAAGGAGTCGGTACTGAACAGCTGGCCGACATGGTGGCGGGTCCCGGCCGCCTCGGCCCGCTCGACCACCGCCCGGACGAGCTGGAAGTCCGCCGTGGGAGCGTAGTGGAACCCCTCGAATCGCAGGACGTTCTCCGCGGAGTCCGTCGCCGCGCTCAACCCGATGACGACGTCGCGGATGCCGACGTGCGGCTGCATCGATCCGCACGACCCCACGCGCACCAGGGTTCGAGCGCCGTATTCGGCGAGCAGCTCGTGCACGTAGATCGACAACGACGGCTGTCCCATCCCGGTGCCTTGCACCGAGACGGGGACGCCGCGGTAGCGGCCGGTGAAGCCGAGCATGTTGCGTACGCGCGAGTAGCACGTGGCGTCGTCGAGGTAGGTACGGGCGATCCACTCCGCCCGTAGTGGGTCGCCGGGCAGCAGGACGGTCTCGGCGATCTCGCCGGATGCGGCGGCTATGTGGGTGCTCACGGAGGTCGACCGTATCGAAGCCCGGGCGGGCGCAACGGCTAGTGTCAGGCATCGTGTACGACGCGTACGTGATGCCCGGGCCGTTGGCCCTGTCTCGCTCGACCGTGGACCACGCGACGCACCGGCGGACCGACGCTGCGTGGCTCGAGGCGACCTGGCGGGACGAGACCACCCGTGTCCTGGTAGTAGGCGCTGGGACGGTGCCCGTCGACGGTCATGAGCTGCGGTTCGTCTCGCCGTCCGAGGCGCCGGACGGTCACCGCTACCTGCTCGGGGTCGAAGACGGCATCGCCTACTTCGCCGTGGGCGTCGATTCCGCACCGGCCGGCGGCGCGACGTTACGTGAGGTCGGAGCCGTGCTGGGAGACCGGGACGCGGGCCTGGCCGTGCACGCCGTCGCCCTGGCGAACTGGCACGCGGCGCACCGGCATTGCGCGCGCTGCGGGCAGCCGACTGAAGTGTCCGCGGCCGGGCACGTCCGGCGCTGCCCGGCCGACGGTTCCGAGCACTACCCGCGCACCGATCCGGCCGTGATCGTCCTCGTGACCGACGAGCACGACCGTTGCCTGCTCGGCCGCGCGACGGCGTGGCCGGAGAAGAGGTTCTCCACGCTGGCCGGTTTCGTCGAGCCGGGGGAGACGCCTGAGCACGCGGTGGCCCGGGAGGTGTACGAAGAGGCCGGGGTCGTCGTGACGTCGGCCCGGTACGCCGGCGCCCAGCCGTGGCCGTTCCCGTCGAGCCTCATGCTCGGCTACTACGGCACGGCGACCGGTACCGAACCGCGCCCCGACGGCGCCGAGATCGCCGAGGCTCGCTGGTTCAAGCGCGACGAGCTGCGTTCGGCCGCGCTGGCGGGGGACATCCTCCTGCCGGGCGGCATCTCCATCGCGCGGCGCCTGGTGGAAGGCTGGTACGGCGGAGCGCTGCCCACGCAAGGATGAGCTCAGCTCACGGCACCCAGATCGGCGAGCTTCTCTTTCACCTCGGCCACGCTGGGATTCGTCAACGCGCTGCCGTCGCTGAAGATCAGGGTGGGTACGACTGCGTTGCCGCCGTTCACGCTCATCACGAGGTCGGCCGAGGCGGGGTCGGCCTCGATGTCGACCACGTCGAAGTCGATTCCCTCCCGGTTCAACGCACTTTTCAGCCGGTGGCAGTAGCCGCACCACGCCGTGCTGTACATCGCGAACGAAGACATCGACTCTCCTGACAGCGCCTCGCGCCACGTCTGATCACGAACCTTACGATGATGGAACACCGGTTGATCGACTGGTTGTTCCTGCGGCCCCATCCTGACCCGAAGCCGCTTGCGGCCATGTCGGACCGGGCTGTCAGGATGGTGCGCATGAGCGCCCCCGATGTCCTCGCCGGCCTCGATCCGGAGCAGCGGGACGTCGCGACCGCGCTGAGCGGGCCGGTTTGTGTCATCGCGGGTGCCGGCACGGGCAAGACGCGCGCCATCACCCACCGCATCGCGCACGGCGTGCTGGTGGGGGCGTTCGAGCCGCGTCGCACCATGGCGGTGACCTTCACCACTCGAGCCGCCGGCGAGATGCGCGGACGCCTGCGTGCCCTCGGCGTCGACGGCGTGCAGGCGCGCACGTTCCACTCCGCCGCGTTGCGACAGGCCCGTTACTTCTGGCCCCAGGTGGCCGGCGCCGAGTTGCCGGAGATCACCCAGAGCAAGCTGCCGCTGGTCGGCTCGGCGGCCTCGCGCTGCCGCGTCCCGACCGAGCGCACCGTGCTGCGCGATCTGGCCTCGGAGATCGAATGGGCGAAGGTCAGCAACGTGGCCGCTGAAGATTACGCGGCCGCGGCGGCTCAGCTACACCGGGAGGTCCCGGGGGTCGACCCGGAGTCCGTCGCGCGGGTGTACGCGGCCTACGAAGATCTCAAGACCGACCGCAACGTCATGGACATGGAGGACATCCTGCTCGCCGCGGTCGGGCTGATGGCCGGGCATCCTGGAGTCGCCGACGCCGTGCGGTCCCAGTACCACCATTTCGTCGTCGACGAATACCAGGACGTCTCACCGCTCCAGCAACGTCTGCTCGAGCTGTGGCTGGGCGATCGCGACGACATCTGCGTCGTGGGCGACCCGGCCCAGACCATCTACTCCTTCGCCGGGGCGCGGCCGAACTACCTCACCGGCTTCTCCGAACGGTACCCATCCGCCACGGTCGTCCGGCTCTTTCGCGACTACCGCTCCACGCCGCAGGTCGTCGAGGTCGCCAATGCCGTCCTGCGCGCCGGACCGGATTCCGCGCAAGGTGTCGTGCTCGAGGCCCAGCGACCCGCGGGCGTCCCGGCGACGTTCGAGGAACACCCGGACGAGCTGGCCGAGGCTAGTTGGGTGGCGCGCAAGATCAACGACCTCCTCGCCCGCGGTACACCGCTGCGCGAGATCGCGGTGTTGTTCCGCGTCAACGCCCAGTCCGAGGTGTACGAGCAAGCCCTGGCCGAAGCCGGCCTGGCCTACGTGGTCCGGGGAGCTGAACGGTTCTTCGACCGCGCCGAGGTCCGCCAGGCTGCCATGATGCTGCGCGCCGCTGCCCGATCCACCGATTCCGCGCCGGACGCGCCTGATGCCGCGGCCGCGACGGCCGCCGTGCTCGCCTCGGCTGGCTGGTCCGCGTCGCCGCCGAGCGGTGGCGGTGCCGCGCGGGAGCGGTGGGAATCCCTGGCCGCCGTGGTCGCGCTGGCCGAAGAGGTGGTGGCGGCCAACCCCGCGGCCGGGCTCGACGACGTGGTGACCGAACTCACGCATCGCGCGAGCGTTCAACACGCCCCGACCGCCGACGGCGTCACTCTCGCGTCGTTGCACTCGGCCAAGGGTCTGGAGTGGGACGCGGTCTTCGTGGTCGGTTGTCACGAGGGGACGTTGCCGCTGTCGTACGCCGAGACGCCGGCGCAGATCGAGGAGGAGCGACGGCTGCTCTACGTCGGCGTCACCCGGGCGCGCGAGTACCTCAGCGTGTCGTGGTCGTTGTCGCGCCAGCCCGGCGGCCGGGGCAACCGCCGCCCGAGTCGCTTCCTCGACGCCGTGCGGCCCGAAACCGCGAGCCGTGCCGGCCGGCGGTCCAGTTCGGCCGGGACCGCCGGGCGCGGCCGCAAGAGTCGGTCGCCGGCTCGATGCCGGGTGTGTGGCACGGCGCTGTCCGAGGCGGCTGAGCGGAAGCTGGGACGCTGCACCGACTGTCCGTCGTCGGTCGACGAGGCGTTGTTCGAGAAGCTGCGTACGTGGCGGCTCGAACGAGCGCAGGAACAGAAGGTGCCGGCCTACGTCGTTTTCACCGACGCCACGTTGACGGTGATCGCCGAGACACGTCCTGCTGATGAAGCCGAGCTCGCGGCGCTACCCGGCGTCGGCCGGACCAAACTCGACCGATATGGTGACGACGTGCTGAAACTGTGCCGTGCATCGGCGGGGAAATAACCAAAAAAATATGTTGCCCCTTACACAGCGCCAGGTTTAGCATGACTGGGCACGTCGGATTTCCGCGTGCCGCAGAGCTGGAAAGTCCGGTTCGAGTACGAGACCGAGAGGAGGGTCGTCAGATGATCAAGCAGCTGATCGAGCGTAGCGGGATCGACTATGTCGGCGCCCTCCGTGGCGTCTCCTCGGACATGGTGATGCTGGTCGCGCCCGTTAACACTCCGTCGACGGGAGAAGTGCGTCCGAAGGCAGCCGATGCACCGACGACCCACTTCGTCGACGACCTCACTGGCGGCGTGTGCGTCCGCTCCTGGAGTCCACCGGTCTAGGCATGATGAGACCGGCGCCTTCCAGGCCGCGGACCCCCACCCCGGGATCCGCGGCCTTTTTGTTTGCCCATCGACAAGGAAAGGAAGGGAGGTGACGGAAACTCATGATGCTGACCAGCGTTCTCGATCGCGCCGGAGCCGCTGAGGAATCCATTCCCTGCCGGAAGGACCCAGAGCTCTGGTTCGCCGAGTCGCCGGCCGACGTGGAACTCGCCAAACAACTGTGCCGAGTCTGCCCGGTGCGCGAGCAGTGCCTGGCTGGGGCCACGGAACGAGCAGAGCCCTGGGGTGTGTGGGGCGGCGAACTGTTCGTCTCCGGCGTCATCGTGGCGCGCAAGCGGCCACGCGGCAGGCCCCGGAAGAACGAGATCGCAGCATAAGGACCTCCCCGAGCCGTGCGCTCGACGACCGTGACCTCTGGAGAAAGGAACCGACGTGTATCACGCCGATCCGGCTACCACCAAAGCCTTGCGAACCACCACGGCACCGATCATCAGGAGCATCGACATGCATCTCATCAATGAAGCGCTCGCTCGTGCGCATTGTATGGAGCAGCGCTACGTAGCCGAGCGAGACCGCCACGCGTATCGCCTCGTGGCCAGGCGCCGGATGGAGCGCAAGGCCGCGCGGGCCGCGCGCCGCGCGCGCCGGCTGGCGACAGCGGTCGTCGCCATGAACGACCGCCCGCTGTAGATCGACGTTCGACCTACGACGTCGGTTCCTCAGGTCGCGGACGTGCCGCGGGCCGTCACCACGACGGCTCGCGGCACGTCCGCGTTGGTCGTGACGACGTCAGGGATGGGCGAACCCGGGCAACCACCGCTCGAGTTCGGCGCGGAACGGTGCCTGACAATCCAACTGCGACAACACGCCGATCCCGCCGATCCACACCCGGTGGATCAACATGTAAGCAGGCGGCAGGTTGAGTTTGAGCCCGATGGAGTAGCCCGGGCGACGCGGGTCGTTGATCCGGGCGAACTGCTCGCGCATCCATGGCCGGGAAAAGTGGAACTGCTCGGCTCGAGCCGGTTCGAGGAACGGGGCGAGGTACTCGTAGAGCGCCTCGGGATCGATCTCGATGTGCGGCTGGATGAATCCTTCCGCCCGCAGGCCGTCGACCATCGCGTCCACGTCACCGTCGAGCGCCCGGCGCATGAGCTGCCCGATCGAGGCCGGCAGCCCTTCGGGTAGCCGCGCCACCGCGCCGTAGTCGAGGACGCCGAGCCGGCCGTCGTCGGTGATGCGGTAGTTGCCGGGATGCGGGTCGGCGTGCAGTAGCCCGGCACGTTCCGGCCCGGAGAACAGGAACCGGACGTAGAGCCGCCCGGCATGATTGCGTTCGGCCTGGGTGCCGTCGGCGATGACCTGCGACAGCGGGCGTCCGTCCAGCCATTCGGAGATCAGCACGTGCTCATGGCCGTCGATGAGGTCGGGCACGGCGAACTCGGGGTCGTCCCGGTAAGCCAGGGCGAAGCCGCTTTGCGCGTCAGCCTCCATGCGGTAGTCGAGCTCTTCGACCATCCGGTCGTGCAGCTCCTCGACCAGAGCGCGAGCATCCATGCCAGGCGCCAGGGCGCCGATCGAGCGGCCCAGCCGCGCCACCTGCCGGAGGTCGGAGCGCAGCGCGTCACCGGCCCCGGGGTACTGGATCTTGACCGCCACCTGGCGGCCGTCGTGCCAGACCGCCTTGTGCACCTGGCCGATCGAGGCGGCGGCAGCGGGTTGGTCGTCGAATTCACGGAAGCCGTCTCGCCAGTCCGGCCCGAGATCGTCGGCGAGAACCCGGTGTACGGTGCCCGGCGCCATCGGCGGGGCGGCTTCCTGCAGTTTGGTCAAGGTGGCGCGGTATGGCGCGACGATCTCTTCGGGCATCCCGGCTTCGATCACCGACAGCGTCTGGCCGAACTTCATCGCCCCGCCTTTGAGCTCACCCAGCACCCGGAACACGTGCTCGGCCGTGCGCTGCTGGACGTCGAGACCGACGGACTCAGCCGACTGACCGCTGAGACGCCGGCCGAGTCCGAGCGTGGCTCGCCCGGCCGCACTCAACGGCAGGGTGGCGAGCTTGAAAGCTCGGTTGACGGAGTTACGGGGCGGATCGCTCACACCCCCATTGTGACGCGTGAGGCAAGTCCTATGCCCAGGCGCAACCACAGCCCGGGTGGCGGGCCCAACTTCGCCGCCGAGGCAGGCCCAACGGCAGGCTCACCTCGATGGTGCCGTCGACGGTAGCGGGGGTGAACCCGTCGAGGTGCGCGAGGACCTGGGCCGTGGCCAGTCCGGCGACGACGGCGGCCAAGGCGGTGTCGCAAGCCGGCTCGACCGGCGGCCGCCGCACGGTCTGGTCGAGCACCAGCGGCCAATGTCCGTCCATGTCGGTGCGGTGCAGGTCATGGCAGCGCAGACACGACGAGCGGCCCGGAACGACGAGCGGGCCCACCACCCCGGTGACTTCGACGACCTCGGCCAGCAGGTGCGCGGTCCCGTGCCGCATCAACTCCGCAGCATCCTCGCGCCCCGCGCCTGGTGCCGGCGCGAGGACGGCGAAGTCCGTGCCGCCGGTGGGCCCGGACACGCCGTGTCTAGGGTCGGCCGGCGAGTCGGTGCGGAGAACATCGCCGAGGGCGCGCCCACGCGCCCGGCCGACCGCACGCTCAGCATGTCCGCCCGGCGTCACGTCGGCCTCGATCGTGGCCGCCGGATCATGGACCACGACGTCACCGATGCCGGCGGCGGCCAGCAGACGCGCGATCGACGCGCCGACCCGCCCGGCACCGTGAACGTCGACCCGGTAGCGCCGACGGGCGGCGAGCGCAGCATCCCCGCCATCGGGCTCAGCGTTCTGCAACCCGAGACTCGACCGATCGGGCACGACACGCGGGTGTACCTGGATGCGCGCTGCAGCATCGACGGCTGCGCCGGCCGAGAACAGGAGGTCCAGCAGCTGGTCGGCCGCGCCCCTGTCGCCGCCGAGTTCGGCGGCGAGCTCGCGCAACGCCGCGAGATCGTAGCGACCGTCCATGGCGTTGAGGATCGCGATCTCGACCGGGCCCAGGTCGCCGATCAGAAGGGCCGAGCCGGGCGTGACACCGATCTGGAGCGTGGACTCGTCGCGCCAGGTACGGCTGAGCGCGGGATGCAGGATGGGACGCACGTGGGCATCGTGCCGCGAATCTCGTTCGGACGCGGCAGCTCGTCCACAGGTTGTCCACAAGCACCCGCCGTGGACGTGAGCTCAGGTGGCCTTTCCGAGGATCCGGTTGAGGTTCGTGGAGCACGTCGGACAGGTGGCTTTGGCCATCCGCGTGCCCTTGTCGTTGACGACGACCTGGCCGGTGGCCTGCCGCTTGGCTTTGCATTTCACGCAGTAGAACTCGCCGGAATAACTCTCAGTCATCGAGACCCCTTCCCCCTCCAGCGGAGTGATCTGCGCACACAGTACGCCCATGACTGATTTCTGCGTGGGTGATCGCCGCAGAACGGCGGAAAGTCAGCTGGCCTGAACGACGTTCGGCGGGGCCTCAGTTCCGCGGACTCGCGCGCATTTCCCCCGTAAGCGCGCCGACATCCTCGTTTTCCGAAGCCCCGCCGGACGGGTGGAGCGAGCTGCACTCTGATGAGTCGGCTCCCTCTACATGCCAGTCAACGTACGGCAAACACCGGGCGGCGGCAAGCAAAACAGGAGTATTTTGTTCCACGGCTGTGGATAACGCTGTGGACGACCTGTGCAGCGCCCGCCGCTGGTTGTGGACCGGCGGTGCATGCGATGTTGACGACGCTCCGTTGTTCCCGACGATACCCGCCGTGAACTGCGGTGATGCGCCTTGCTGCGGAAGGGTCCCCGAAGCAGGAACAGTTGAGTCGATGATGGGCGGTTTCGTCTTCGGCCGGTGTGCCGGCGCCGGACGAACCCGCGTTATCCACAGCGCTTCCACGCATATTCGGTGCAAGGGGAGTTACGGTGCTTCTCATGGAGGCACCCGACGTGGAGGTCCGGCGTTCCATGCGCCGCCGCCGTACAGTCACGGCCTTCCGCGAGAACGGTCGTGTCGTGGTGTGCGTGCCGTCCAAGCTCAGCAAGGCCGAGGAACGGCGTTGGGTGTCCGTGATGCTCGAACGCCTCGCTGCGCAAGAGAAGCGGCGTCGGCCCAGTGACGAAGCGCTGTTGGCCCGAGCGCAGGAACTCGCCCGGAAGTACCTCGACGGGCGGGTGAGCCCGACCAGTGTGCGGTGGAGTTCGGCGCAACGGGCCCGGTGGGGGTCGTGTACCCCGAGCGACGCGTCCATCCGGTTGTCCGACCGGCTGCAGGGCCTGCCGACGTGGGTGATCGATTACGTGCTGGTGCACGAGCTCGCGCATCTGCTGATCAGCGACCACAGCAGCGAGTTCTGGGCACTGGTTGGCCGGTTTCCGCGCGCCGAGCGCGCCCGGGGTTTCCTCGACGGGCTCAGCTACGCGGCCGGCAACGGTGCCACGGATGACGAGCCGGAGCACCGGGAGGCTTGACGGCGCCGATCAGGGCGCTGCTGCCAACCGAGCCCTGGCCGCGGCGACGAAGTCGGCAATGTCGGCGCCGATCGGCTCGGGCAGGTCGTCGTGGTCGAACCAGCGTCCGTCGAGCGACTCGTGATCGATGACGGGTATGGCGCCGCTGGGTGCCACGGCGACGAACTGTACGTCCAAGTGGTGGTCGACGACGCCGGGCCGGCAGGGCGCGGCGTGGCGATCGAGGCGCACCGGCAGACCGTGCGCGGCGAGCGTCAGCTCGGCGATCCCGGTCTCTTCGCGCGCCTCACGCAGCGCAGCCTCCGCGGCGGAGGCATCCACGGCTTCGAGATGTCCGCCCGGCTGCAGCCAGCGGCGAACCTTACCGTGCAGGACCAGCAGGACGCGGCGAGCCCCGGGATCCACCACGAGCGCGCTGGCGGTCAGATGCGCCGGGGCGCACTCGCGCGTCACGCCGTCCGGGTACTCGTCCAGGAAAGCGACGAAGTCCGCGCGTAGCCGCTCCTGTTCCGGATTCGGCGCGGTCCACGACGCCAACAGGTCACGAGCGCGTCGATGCAGAGTCACCCGGTCGAGCCGGGGGAGTCGTCGTCGGACGGGGCGTCTTCGGATGCCGGAGCATCACCGAGGTCGTCGAGTGCCGACACGTCGAGCTGCTCGTCGCGGGTGAGGTACGCGTCGGGATCGGCGAGGTCGTCGGCCGACGGCATGAGGTCGGGATGGGCCCAGACGGCGTCGCGTCCCTCGGGGCCGCGCGCCTCGCGCACGGCCGCCCAGAACGCGGCTGCTTCGCGCAAGCGCCGGGGCCGCAGGTCGAGCCCCACCAAGGTGGCGAAGGTCTGTTCGGCCGGCCCGCCGGTGGCGCGGCGGCGGCGAACCGATTCGCGTAGGGCCACCGCGGACGGCATCCGGTCCTTGGTGGCCTCGGTGACTGCGTCGTCGACCCACCCCTCGACCAGTGCGAGCGCCAGCTCGAGGCGCTCGAGTGCGGCCTGCTGTGCCGGGGTGGTGGGCACGTCGAACAGTCCGCCTTCCAGCGCCTCCTGCAAGGATTCCGGCCGTTGCGGGTCGATGTCGCGCATCGTGGACTCGATGGCTTCGGTGTCGACGCTGACGTGGCGCGCGTACTCCTCGATGAGCGAGATGATGTGCGCGCGCAGCCACGGCGCGTGCCCGTACAAGCGCAGGTAGGCGGCCTCGCGCAGCGCGAGGTAGAGCATGACGTCCCGTTCGTCGATGCCGAGCCCCTCGCCGAAGGCGCGGACGTTGGCGGGCAGCAGCGCCGGATGGCCGTCGGCGAGCGGGACGCCGATGTCGGTGGAACCGCAGACCTCACCGGCCAGCGTCCCGATGCTCTGCCCGACCTGAGCCCCCCACATGGACACGCCTACCTGCTGCAGCATCCCCACCAACGGGCCGGCCGCTTGCGCCATCTCCGGCGGCAGCGACGAGCTCATGGCCTCCGACACCCGTGCGGCGACCGGCTCGACGAGGTCGCGCCAGGCCGCCTGGGTGCCGTCGACCCACTCGGCGCGGCTCCAGGTGCGTGGTGCGCCGCCGGTGGCGGGGAAGCTGGTGGCGTCGTCGAGCCAGGTGTCGGCCAGCCGGAAAGCGGCTTCGACGTCGCGCCGCTCTGCACCGCTGACCGAGCGGTCGCCCTGAGCCGCGACCACCTGGCGGGCGGACTGATTCGCCAGGTCCCAGTTGACCGGGCCACCGGACCACGACAGCATCTGGCCGAGCTGCTGGAACAGCGCGCCCAGATCAGGCCCGCCGGGCCCACCAGGCCCGCCTTGGCCGCCGAGCATGCCGAACAGTCCGCTCAGCGGGTCTTGCGGTCCGGACGATCCGGCACCGCCCGGTGCCGGATCGGGACGGTTCTCGTCCGGCTCGTCGGGATCGTCGGCGGATCGGAAACCGAAGGGCACGTCACTCATCGATTGGCCTCAGGCAGGATGGGAAGCGTGTTGGGGCGCCTCATGCGTCCCACGGTAACCGCAGGAGGAGACTTCGTGGGCAAGCAGCCGCGACGGGTTCGCGCTCGGCGCAACGACGGTGCCGGCCTCGTGGTCGCCGTCACGGGTGCTGCGAACGGCGTCGGGCGCCTGCTGACCTCTGCACTTGCGACCGACGACCACGTGTCGCAGGTGGTGGCCGTCGACGATGCCCGGGGCGACGTCGACGGCGTCACCTGGCGCGTGATCGATCTCACCGACCCCGCTCTCGTCAGCCGGCTGACCGGGGTCGACGTCGTCGTGCACACCGCCGTGAGCATCGACATCTCCGCCGACCCCGCGGCCCGGGCACATCGCAACGTCCGGGGCGTACAGACTGTGCTGACGGCGTCGGCCGCCGCGGGCGTGCGGCGGGTGATCGTGGTCACCAGCGCGATGGTGTACGGCGCGCTACCGGACCATCCGATTCCCCTCGACGAGGACGCGCCGCTGCGAGCCGAACCAGACGGATCGGTGCTCAGCGACCTGCTCGAGATCGAGAGCCTGTGTGCTCGCGCACCGCGATCGCATCCCGGGACCTCCGTCACTGTGGTGCGACCGGCCGCGGTCGTCGGCGCGGGCGTCGACACCGTCCTGACTCGGCACTTCGAAGCGCCGCGACTGCTGGTGGTGAAGGGCACCGAACCCGCCTGGCAGTTCTGCCACGTCGACGATCTCGCCGCGGCACTCCAGTTCGTGGTGACCCACGACGACGTCGGCGGGCCACTGACCGTCGGCTCCGACGGCTACCTCGGTCAGGGCGAGGTCGAGCAGCTCAGCGGCAAGGGCCGGATCGACCTGCCGGCCTCGTTCGTGTTCGGCACCGCCCAGCGGCTGCACCGGCTGGGGGTCACCCCCGCCGCGGCCAGCGAGCTGCAGTACGTCACGCACCCCTGGGTGGTCAGTGCGAAACGGCTACGTGCCGCCGGATGGCGGCCGGCCTACGACAACGCTGCGGTGCTGCGGGCCTTGATGGACGAGATCAGCGGACGGCATGCGCTGGCGTCGCGTCGTATCGGGCGCCGCGAGACAGCGACGGCAGCGACCATCGGCGCCGCGGGCGCCACGGTGGCGATCCTCGGGACCGCCGTCGTGGTGCGCAAGGCCAGGCGAAGGAAGCGGGGATAGATGGACGTCATCAGACTCCTGGACATACGTGACGAGGCGTTGTCGGTGGACGAGGTGCTCGCCGCCGTCGCCGACCCGGCTGCCGGCGGCACCTGCCTGTTCCTGGGCTCGGTCCGCGACAGCGATGCCGGCAAGACCGTGCGCACGCTGGACTACGAGGCCCATCCGAGCGTGCGCGAGGCGCTGCGTACGGTGGCCGAGAAGGTCGCCGCTGAGGTGCCGGTGCGGGCGCTGGCGGCGGTGCATCGCGTCGGGCATCTCGAGATCGGGGACCTGGCCGTCGTCGTCGCGGCCGCGGCCGAGCACCGCCAGGAAGCGTTCGAGGCATGCCGCCGGCTCATCGACGACCTCAAGCGCGAGGTCCCCATCTGGAAGCATCAAGCCTTCACCGACGGCACCACCGAGTGGGTCGGGTCACCGTGACCCCAGAGGGCCGTCGAGCCCGGAAGTACGCTGTACGTTGTTCCGTGCCCAGCTCGACGTGAGGATCGCCGACACCGATGACCCGCCGCTCCGCGACCCTGGCCGTCGCCGGCGTCCTGATCGTCGCGTTGGTGGCGGTCGCCTCGCTGGTGAACCTGCCCTATGTGATCTACTCTCCCGGCCCGGTCGAAGACACGCTGGGTGAGTGGGACGGCCATCCCGTCGTTCAGGTCGAAGGAGCCGAGACCTACGAGACCGAAGGCCGACTCGACCTGACGACGGTCGGGGTGACCTCGGCCGATGCCGAGCTCGACCTGCTCACGGCGTTGCGGGCGTGGGTCGACCCGGACCGTGCCGTCGTCCCGCGTGAACTCGTGTACCCCGAGGGAACGACCGCGGAGCAATCACAACAACAGAACGCGGCCATGCTGGCAGACTCTCAGCAGAACGCCAAGGTCGCCGCGTTGCGCAAGTTGGGCTACGAGATCGAGGGCACGGTGGTCGTCGACGCTGTGCTCGCCGATACGCCGGCCGATGGAACCCTGGAGCCGGGCGACGTCGTGGTGTCGGTGGACGGGACTGACGTGCACACGCCTCAGGACGTCGTCGACGCCGTCACCGCTCACGAAGCCGGCGAGACCGTCGACTTCGTCCTCCAGCGCGACGGGCAGGAACTGAAGGAGTCCGTCCAGACCATGGCCGCCGAGGACGACGGGCGCGCTCTCGTCGGCTTCACCCCGGTGATGGGCTACGACCTGCCGATCGAGATCGAGATCGGCATCGACGACCGTATCGGCGGGCCCAGCGCGGGCATGATCTTCGCCGTCGCGATCTACGACACCTTGACGCCGGGCGCGCTGCTCGAAGGCAACCACGTCGCCGGCACCGGCGAGATCACCGTCGACGGCGAGGTGAACCCCATCGGCGGCATCCAGCAGAAGATCGCTGCCGCCTCCGCCGATGGCGCCCGGTTGTTCCTGGCACCACGCGACAACTGCGACGAGGTGGCCGGTGCGAACAACGGCGACATGCAGGTGGTCCCGATCGAGACGCTCGACCAAGCCATCACGACGATCGAGGCCTTCAGCGCCGGCGACACCGACGATCTGGCCAGCTGCCCGTCCTAGCCGGTGCCCGTCACGGCCCTGGTCTGAGCCGGTGCGCCCGGTTCGGCTCAGGTGAGCGTGTCGGCCAGGGCGTCACCGAGCTCCGGTGACAGCTCCGCGCCGTGCACCAGGTCGGCGTCCTCCTCGTGGCCGCGCACGCGCAGCACGGTGGCTCTACTGCCGTCGCGCAGCACCCCGACGACCACCCGGACGTCCGAGCGCGCCGGATGTTGCTGGGCCCAGGCAGCGGCGGCAGTGTCCTCGGCCGGCATGTCGTCCTCAGCGCCCGGCGGCAGCACGATGCGCTCGAGGACGAGCGCGCATCCGGTGACGGTGTCGGGCCACTCGATGGTCGGGAGGAGTTCCTCGATGGCCCGGCCGCCGATGTCCTGCTCGATCGGTGTCAGCGACTCGTCGGTGGCTTCCTCCGCGCTGAGGCCCAGTTTCGTGGCGAGTTCCGGCTCGCGGCTGACCAGCTCGGCGGTCGGCGCGAGCGCATAGAGACGGGCCTGCTGGTCCCAGCCGTCGGCGCGCACGTGACGTTCGATTTCCGCCACCGCTCGCGTCAGGGCCGAAGGGACGTCGTCAGGCCTCGCGCCGGGGTCGTCGACACTCATGTAGTCATGGTCGCACGACGCCGACCCGACGACGCCCGGCACGGTGCTGGCTACAGGGGGTGGCCGGTTCGGAACCACGAGCCCGAGTGAGATAGTTTCTCAGGGGTGAGCCAGGACATGCCGCGCCCCGCTGGGCCATTCCGCGGACCGAACGTGCCCCGACGCTCCCGTGCGCTGTTGCCGACAGTCGCTGTGCTGAGCGTTCTGCTCGTGGCTTACATCCTCACCGTCACGTTCTGGACCGACTGGCTGTGGTTCGACTCGGTGGACTTCACCGGCGTGTTCACCACGCAGTTGTTCACCCGAGTGGCGCTGTTCGTCGTGTTCGGCCTCGTCATGGCCGTCTCGGTGGTGGTCAACGGCATCGTGGCGTACCGGCTGCGCCCGCAGTACCGCCCGATGAGCGTCGAACAACAAAGCCTCGACCGCTACCGTGACGCGATCGACCCGGTACGCAAGTGGGTGTT
>JAJYTA010000280.1 GCA_021793295.1 Actinomycetes bacterium | reverse complement strand
GCTCTACGCCGCGGCCTACAAGTGGATCGGGTCGCTGCCCGGCGGGGTCGCCGCCACCACGGTTCTGGCCAGTATCGGGTTCTCGACGGTCTCGGGCTCCAACTCGGCGACGACGGCGACGATGGGCGCGGTCGCCTTGCCGGAGATGAAGAGGTACAAGTACAACCCCGCGCTGTCCGGCGGGAGTGTCGCGATCGGCGGGACGCTGGGCGTGCTCATTCCGCCGTCGACGGCGCTGATCATCATCGCGATCCAGTCCGAGCAGTCCATCTCCGCGCTGTTCGTCGCAGCGCTGGTTCCCGGCTTGCTGGTGGGTGTCCTGCTGGTCGCCACGGTGCTGCTGTTGTGCTGGCGCCGGCCCCACCTCGGCCCGCCCGGCCCGAAGGTCAGCTGGGCCGAGCGGTTCCGGGCCCTGACCGGCATCGCGGAGGCGATGGTGCTGTTCGGGCTGGTCATCGGCGGGTTGTACGTCGGCTGGTTCACCCCGACCGAAGCCGGCGCGGTCGGAGCTTTCGGCGCGATCGTCATCGCCCTGAGCCGGCGCAGCATCACCCCGGTGCAGTTGTGGGGCGCGGTGGTGGAGAGCCTGCGCATCTCGGCGATGGTCGTGCTGCTGGTGACCGGTGCCGTGGTCTTCGGCCGCTTCCTCAGCCTCACCCGGCTGCCGTTCGAGCTGGCGGACTGGGCCGGCTCGCTCGCGGTGCCCACGACCGTGGTGCTGCTGATCATCGTGGCGATCTACTTGGTCGGCGGGGCGTTCATGGACGCGTTGGGCTTCCTGGTGATCAGCATCCCGATCTTCTTCCCCCTCGCCGCCTCGCTGGGCTACGACCCGGTCTGGTTCACCATCATCATCACGCTGGTGACGACCATCGGCGCGGTGACGCCACCGGTGGGCGTCAACCTGTTCATCGTCAGCGCGCTGGACAAGACCATCGACATCATGTCGGTCGCGCGCGGAACAGCGGTCTTCTACATCCCGTACGCGGCCTGTGTCGCCCTGTTCATCGCCGTGCCGAGCCTCATCGTCAGCGGCTAGCGCGCAGGCCACCAGGCCCCGGACCGCGAATTGACCCGTCAGGGGGACGAGGCCCGGACGCCGGTTTCCGTAGCGTCACAACCGAGCCCGCACAGCGCGGCGAACCGAGCATCGGAGGGACGATGGCCCAGGTCCAGGACGGCACCGACGTGACGGTGAGCCTGCAGGTCAACGGTCGCCACGAGGTGCACACCGTTCCGGCACGCACCCTGCTGGTCCACCATCTGCGCAACACGTTGGGACTGACCGGCACGCACGTCGGCTGCGACACCACCCAATGCGGGGCGTGCACCGTGGAACTGGACGGCACGGCGGTCAAGTCGTGCACGGTGCTGGCGGCGCAGGCGGACGGCTCGTCGGTGCGCACCATCGAAGCGGTATCGAGGGGCGAGGACGGCCGCGACGGCGGGCTCGATCACGTCCAGCAAGCGTTCTGGGACCAGCACGGGCTGCAGTGCGGATTCTGCACACCCGGCATGGTCATGGCGGTTCGCCAGCTGCTGCGTGACAACCCGCGACCCACCGAGGACGAGGTGCGCCGCGGCATCGACGGCAACCTGTGTCGCTGCACCGGCTACCAGAACATCGTCGCCGCGGCGTTGGCCGCCGCCGACGCCGAGGCGGCGATGTGATGTATCCCGCCGAGTTCGCCTACGTCCGCCCGGACGGTCTGGACGCCGTGTTCACCGCCGTCGACGAGTACGCCGACGACGCCAAGGTGATCGCGGGCGGGCAGAGTCTGCTGCCGCTGATGAAGCTGCGCCTGGCCACCCCGGCCATGCTGATCGATCTGGCCGGTGCCGGCGAGCTGTCCGGCCAGCACCGCACCCCGTCGGGCGTTCGGCTCGGGGCCATGACGACCTACCGCGAGTTGCAGCACAGCCCCCACACGCTCGGCCTGTTGCCCGGCTTGGGCGAGACGGTCGCGGTCATCGCCGATACGCAGGTGCGGGCGCGGGGGACGATCGGCGGCGCCGTCGCGCATGGCGACCCGACCGCCGACCTGCCGGCGATGTTGCTGGCGCTGGAGGCGCAGGTGCACATCGGCTCGCGGCGCGGTCATCGGCGCGTGGCGCTCGACGGCTTCATCACCGGGGTCTTCTCGACCGGGCTCGCCGACGGCGAGATCGTCACCGCGCTGGAGATCCCGCTGCCGCCGGCCGGGACCGGCGCGGCCTACGAGAAGGTCGAGCAGCCGGCCAGCCACCTCGCCTTGGCCGGCGTGGCCGCGGTGCTCACCGTCGAGGCGGGGACCGTGCGCAGGGCGCGGGTCGCCATGACCGGCGTGACGACGACACCGCGGCGGCTCACCGCGGTGGAGCGGGCCCTGGTGGGCAGCACCACCAGCGATGTGGCGCTGAGCGAGGCAGCGGCGCTGGCGGTCGACGGCGTCGTACCCCTGGACGATGTGCACGCCTCGCCGCAATACCGGCTGCACCTGCTGGAGGTGGCCACCCGGCAAGCGCTGCAGGTGGCTGCGCGCAGGGCCGGAGCGAGGTGGGCGGCATGAGCGCCGAACCGGTGCGGACCCTGCGGGCCGGCGGCGTCGTCACCTGCATGCTCAATCGCCCGCAGGCCGGCAACAAGCTCGACGCCGGTCTCCTCGACGCGCTGGCCGAGTCGGTGTCCGACGCCGCCCGGGCCGGCGCGCGCGTGCTCGTCATCCGCGGTTCCGGCGACGACTTCTGCCTGGGCCGGCAAGCGCCGACCCTGTCCGGGCCGCCGAGCCCGGCGATCCTCAACGCCGAGTTCGCCCGGGTGCAAGCCGCAAACGAGCTGATCGAGGACTTTCCCGGCCTGACGGTGTCGGTCTTGCACGGGCGGGCCCTGGGAGCCGGTGCGAGCCTGGCCGGACGGTGCGACCTGGTCGTCGCAGCCAGCAGCGCCCGGCTGGCCTTCCCGGAGGTGCCGCAGGGCATCGCTCCGACGGTGGTCGCGTCCTACTTCGTCCACCGCCTCGGGCGCACCGCGCTGCTCGACCTGTTGCTCACCGGCCGGGAGGTGGGGGCCGACGAGGCCCAACGCCTCGGCCTGGTGTCGCGGGTCGTCGACGACGACGTGCTCGACGTTTCGGTGGCGACCTTGGCCGACGATCTCGCCCGCCTGGACCCCGGCGTCGTCCGGACCATCAAGTCGTTCATCGGCGTCGCCGCCACCCAGACCCCGCGAACCGCGGTCCGCCTCGGCATCGCCGAGCTGGTGAACCAGATGGTCGACCAAGCCATGCCCGAACAACGCTACGGAGGACAGCCATGAGCACACCCGGGCTCACCGTGCGCAAGACCTGGTCCCAGGTCGAAGAGATCCGGCTGTGCGCCGGATCGTCCGACGCGGACGGCCCGCTGCGCAAGGTCGCCGTGTGCGCCGTGTGCACCAACCCGTTGGCCGGACAGGGCTACGTCGCTGATCTGTCACCGCTGGTGGACGCCTCCGCCGAGATCGGCACGTTCCTCGGCGCCGAGGCGGCCCGGCTGCTGGACGCCCCGGTCGAGAGCTACGGCAAAGGCGGACTGGCTGGGACCGACGGTGAGCAAGAGCACGTCAACGCAGCGCTGACCTCGGTGTTCGGCAACGCATTCCGCGACGCGAT
>JAJYTA010000002.1:12858-79070 GCA_021793295.1 Actinomycetes bacterium | reverse complement strand
TGCCGTCCTGCCCGAGGTGTCGAGCCTGCGCGGGCCGTTGTCCTGCCTGAACGAGGCGCGCTTCGGCATCGTCTTCGGTGCGCTCGGCGCGGCGCGCGACTGCCTGCAGACCGCGCTGGACTACGCCGCCAGCCGTGAGGTCTTCGATCGCTCGCTGTCGTCGTATCAGATCACCCAGACCAAGCTCGCGGACATGACGCTCGAGCTGCAGAAGGGGTATCTGCTCGCGTTGCATCTGGGCCGGCTGAAGGACGCCGGCGAGCTTCAACCGCGACAGATCAGCCTCGGCAAGCTGAACAACGTCCGCGAGGCCCTGGCCATCGCCCGTGAATGCCGCACGATTCTCGGCGCCAGCGGGATCACCTTGGAGTACTCGCCGCTGCGCCACGCCAACAATCTGGAGTCCGTCCTGACGTACGAGGGGACCTCCGAGGTACATCAGCTCGTCATCGGTCAGGCCCTGACCGGCGAGTCGGCCTTCACCTGAGGACGAGTCCACCGCCGGTCAGTGGGTAGTGAACCCGGTAGGCGTCGTCGTACCGGTGGAGCGTGGTGACATGAGCGACGAGCATCGTCCGTCCGCAGGCGAGCAGCCTGGTGAGCACCGAGCCGGCCGAACCGATCACCATGACCCGACCGCCGGCATCGGGGGCGCCTCGCCGGCTCGAAGTGCCCTGACGCTGCGTCTCCTGCTCGCGCTCTTCGGCTTGCTCGTGTGCGGTATCGCGGCCGTGTGGCTGGCCGCGGCCGACGCCCCGGTCGTCCTGGTCGTCGTGCTCGCCCTGTTGGCCGTGATCGCCCTGATCGACATCGTCGTGGTGGTGCGGCGCAAGGCCCGGGGCGAGCCGAGCTGACACCGTCGAGCAGCTGGCCGCCCCGGGCTTGCCTGGCCTCAGCCCGATACGCCCAGCGCGCGCCCCTCGGCGGCGTGCACCAGGGCACGGTGGGCGTCGAAGACCTCGTCGTTCGACGCGAGGCTGGCCCCCGGCACGGTCGGGGACACGAACGTCGGCAACTCCACGCCTCGGTCGGCGAGGACGCTGGCCGTGCGGGTGATGATCTCGTGGCTCACGGTCGCTGCCACCACGGTCGAAGCGCCGCCCACCGGCCTGCTCCAGCCCTCGATGTCGACGATGGCGTCTTGGACCGGCACGCCGGTGTCGACGACGAGATCGCACACCTCGCCCAGCCGCCGGCCGCTGGAGTGCTCAGCGGGTCGGGACAGGTTCTCCGCTGAGGTCACGGCCACCGTGGTCAGGCCGCGCTCGCGCGCATACATGGCCGCCTCGATTCCGGCGGAGTTGCGACCGCCATGCGAGTACACGACCAGTAGGTCACCGGGGTTCAGCGGCTCGTGGTCGAGGAACTTGTCGATGTAACCCTCCGTGCGTTCCAGCCACAGCAGCTCTCGGACGCCTCCGGAGCCGAGCACGTCATGCCACATCAGCCTCGGGTCGGTGAGCGGGTGGATACCGGCGAAGCTCCCGTAGCGAGGAAACGCCTCGATGGTCGGGATCACCGAGTGTCCACTGCCGAACAAGTGGATCAACCCGCCGGACTGCAACGCGTCCGCGGCTCGATGGGCCACGTCGTCGAGGACCTGGTTCTGGCTCTCGGCGAGCTTGTCGAGCAGTTCGATCAGCGCGCGGGTGTAGCGGGCCGTCGTGTTCATGAACGTTTCCCTTTCGTTTTCACTGATTCCGCAGGCCGAGCCGAAGCCGGTAGCGGTCGCCACGCATGACGCTGTGGCAGTACTCGAAGACACCCCTGGCGTCGGAGGTGACCCGGCTGACGTAGAAGGCATGGGTGCCGACCTTCACCTCGAGGAGCTCGGCGTCCTCGGCGAGCACACCGCCGACGGTGAAGGTCTCGACCGCCTCGACCGGGGTCACGCCGTACCGCGTTCGCAGCAGTTCGTACAGCGAACCCGTGCCGAGATCGATCTCGTCCAGGCCGGGGAATCTGGCCAGCGACAACACGCTGGTCTGTACGCCCACCGGGCGGCCACCGCCGGTGCGCAATCGCCTGATCTCGACGACGGGATCGTCTGGGCCCAGTCCCATCTCCGGTGGCACCCCCGCCCGCGCGGCCGTGGTCGGCGCCATGCTGACCACCAGGCTGCCGGCTTCGAGGCCGATGGCGGCCATCTCGACGGTGAACGACGTCACGCCGCGCGCTCCCGCGGTGAGGCTCTGGTCGCGGACGAACGTGCCGCGGCCACGCTCTCGGACCAGGACACCGCGGTCGACCATCCGGGCCAGGGCCTGGCGGATCGTCACCCGGCTGACCCCGTAGGCCTCGCACAGCTCGCCTTCCGTGGGCACCCTCTCACCGGCCTGCCACTCGCCGGCGTCGACACGTTCTTGCAGGCTCTGTTCGACCTGCATGTACAGGGGCACACCGGATGCTGGGTCGAGTGCCGTCGAGTACGGAATCGCGGTCATGCCCACACCTCCTGGCCGCGGCGGGCAGCTTCGAGCGCTCCGGCGACCCCCGCCGAAGCGCCGAGCTCGGCCGGAACCACCCGGATGCCACGTCCATCAGGGGAGCTCCAGCGGCGGCGTTCGTCGTTCATCACCGGTCCGATCACGTCGAACGCAGCGACCACGCCTCCGGCCATGACGACTACTTCGGGGTCCAGGGCGCTGCACAGCCCGGCGAGGCCGCGGCCGAGCCGGCGGGCGTAGGTCTCGACGATCTGCTGCGCTCCGCGCTCACCGCGCCGTGCCCGTTCGACCACGTCCTCCCCGCCGATGTCGCCGGCGAGTGCATCAAGAGCGGAACCCGAAGCGACCTGTTCGAACGGACCGTGCACCGCGTCGGGCTCGGCCTCCGCAGCGTCGAGCCATCCCCACGAGCCGGCACTGCCGTGGGCACCGCGCCACAACCGGCCACCGAGCATCATCGCTCCACCGATGCCCGTGCCGACCGTGACCATGATCGCCGAGTCGGCATCGCGCGCCGCGCCGGTCCGGGCTTCTGCCAGCAGGCTCAATTGAGCGTCGTTCGCAACCGTCACCTCCGCGGCCAGCCGGGCGCTCAGATCGGCACCGACATCACGGCCGTCCAACCACGGCAACGCGGGAACGAACCCGGCCCGCGAACCATGACAGGTGCCGGGAATGCCCAGGCCGACGGCGTCGACGGCAACTGGCGCGGCTCGTGCCTGCAGCGCGATCGTCTCGATCAGCTCGGCGTACGACCCCGGCGCGGCGGTCGTGACCAACGGCTCGCGGTCACCGTCGGGACGCTCGACGAGCAGCCGGAGCCGGGTCCCGCCCAGGTCCACCCCGAGCAGGCATCGTCCTGCGGCGACCTCGCTCTCGCCACTCATCCCTTCACCCCCGTCCGGGCGATCCCGGCGACGAACACCCGCTGGGTGAGCAGGAACAACACGATGGTCGGGATGCTGGCGACGGCTGCCCCGGCCATGACGACGTTCTGGTACTGCACGCTCGTGCTGTACGACAGCAACTGGCTGAGCATGAGCACGACCGGGAACTTCTCGGTGGTCTGCAGAATGGACAGCGGCCACAAGAAGTTGTTCCAGTAGAAGACGAAGGCGAAGATCGACAACGTCACCACGGCAGGCATGACCAACGGCGCGACGACGGTGCGCACGATGCGTGCCTCGCCCGCCCCGTCGAGGCGGGCGGCGTCGATCAGCTCGTCGGGCACGTCCGCGATGAACTGACGCATCAAGAAGATGCCGAACCCGTTGGCCAGCCACGGAAGCATCACGCCCAGATAGCTGTCGGACAGGCCCAACTGTGACACCAGCCAGTACAGCGGCACGAGCATGACGACCGGCGGCAGGAACATCGTGCCGACGAGGACCCAGAACAGGGTGTCGCGGCCCTTGAAGCGATATTTCGCGAAGGCGTAACCGGCCAGCACACTGGTGACGACCACGGACAGGGTGGCGACACCGGCCACCAGGAAGCTGTTGCCGAACGCCCGTCCGAACGGAAGGATCTCGAACACCGTGCGGTAGGCGTCCAGGCTCGGCTGCTCCGGCCACCAGCTCGGCGGTGTCTGCATCAATTCCTGCGGGCTCTTGACGCTGGACAGCAGCATCCACGCCAGCGGGAAGACCGGGACCAGGAGGACGAGCGCCAGGAGCAGTCGCAGCCCGGACCGGGCGATCATCTTTCGCCATGCGTTGGTCATCGCCGCCTCCGCATCGCGGCCATGATCGCCGCCACTACGGCGATCATCACGATGAACAGCGAGAACGCCATCGCGCTGGCCTGCCCGGCCAGGCCGTACTGGAATGCGGCGCGTTGGATCGAGAAGGACACGATGTCCGTGCTGCCCGCCGGTCCGCCCTGGGTCAGGATGTAGATCGGGTCGAACACCTGCACGGCGTTGACCACCGCCACCAGCACGATGAACGTCATCGTGCGTCCCAGCATCGGCAACGTGATCGACACCGTCTGGCGCCAGAACCCCGCGCCGTCGACGCGCGCCACCTCGTAGAGGTCACCGGGGATCTGGGTCAGGCCCGCGACGACGAGCACGGTGTAGTACCCGACCATCTGCCAGACGTGAAAGATCACCAGGCTGATCAGTGCGGTGCTGGGCGAGCTCAGCCAGCCGACGCCGGAGATCCCGAACCAGCCGAGAATCTGGTCGAACGGGCCGTAGGTCGGGGCGTACAGCGCGCCCCAGACCATTGCGATCGCCACCGTCGGGATCACGTAGGTGGCGAACAACGCGGTACGGACCGCACCCTTGCCGCCCACCCGGGGGAAGTACAGCAACAGGCCGAGCAACACCGCCAGCGGTACCGTCAACGCGACGACGAGCAGGACGTAGACGATGGTGTTGCGCATCGAGCCGCGGAAGGCCGGATCGCCGATGAGGTCGGCGTAGTTTCCCAGCCCCCGCCACGTCATGTCGCCGATCGGAGTGAGCATCGACCACTCGTGCAGGCTGATCCACAAGGTCAGCAGGATCGGCACGAGCATGAACGCCGTCATGATCAGCACCGCGGGCGACACGAAGATCGCCGCCCACTTGCGGTCGCTGGGGCCACCGAGCTTCGCGGTGGCCACGGGCGCTGCCGGTGCGGCCTGTCGGGTGATCGTCATCGTCGGGCGACTCACTCACCGGACTTGTCGAGGATGGCCTGGGCCTCCGACTGGGCCTGTCCCATGGCCGTCTCCGGGTCGCTGGAGCCGAAGATCACGTTCTCGAGTTGCTGCTGGACCGACACCGTCAGCTCTTCACCGCCCAGGACGATCGGGAACGGCGTGGCGGCCGGCAACTGGTCGACGTAGGCGGACAGGAACGGGTCGGAGAGATCGTCGGCGTGCGCGTCGAGGTCACCGGTACGGCTGGGCAGGATGCCCATGGACATCAGGATGTCGCCCATCGCCGACGATCCGTCTTCACCGCTGGACTCCCCGTTCAGCCAGCTCAGGAACTTCCAGGCTGCTTCCTGCTGGGCAGGCTGTGCCTGCTCGTTGACGACGGTGAGCCAGGAGTACGACACGCCGGTCGGCTCGCTGCCCGATGGCCCGACCGGGATCGGTGCGACCCCCACGTCGTCGAAGCGGTCCCCCATCGCCTCGCTCAAGGAGCCCTTCCACCAGTTCGCCATGATGATCATGGCAGTCTTGCCGTTGACGAAGTTGTCGAGGTACGGCCCGGTCGTGTTCGCGTTGGCCGTACTCATCTCCGGCACCGTCGAACCGTCGGCCACCAGGTCGGCGTACAACTGCGTGGTCTCCAGAACCGGACCGGCCTCCAGCTGCGCGGTGTTTCCGTCGAGCAACTGCCCGCCATTGGATGCAACGAGCGACAGCCACGGGTGGACGCTGCCCGCCGGCCAGCTGGTGATCACACCGAAGCCCTGCTGTCCCTTCTCGGGGTCGGTCAGCTGCTCGGCCGTGTCGCGAAGCTCGTCCCAGGTGGTGGGCGGCGCGTCGATACCGGCCTCGTCGAACAACGCCTTGTTGTAGTTGAGGGCGTAGAGGTTGACCTCGTTCGGGAAGCCGCGGACGGCGTCGTCGACGGTGATGACGTCGACGAGATTCTCCGGCCAGCCTGAGGTCACCTCGTCGGCGACCGCGTCCGGCGCCGGGGCGGCCAGACCGTCGCGGACGAGCTCGGGCAGCCACAGGTCGTACACGCTGGCCATGGTCGGCCCGTTCGGCGAGGAGCCCTGAGTACGCAAGGTGCTGAGCAGATTCGCGAACGGCACCGCCCGGACCTCGACGCTGATGTCCGGGTTCTCCTCTTCAAACGCCTCGACCGCCTCGTTCAGCATGGTGACCTGGTCCGGCCCCCAGTGCGTCAGGAACGAGATCTGGACGTTCCCGTCTTCCCCGGATTCCGCGCCGTCGGATCCACAGGCGGCCAACATCGTCAACGCAGCCAGGGCGGAGACCATCCATCGCCCTCGGTTCAGTCCGACCATGGTCGTTCTCCCAGCGTGCGGTCGCGGATTAGGTATGACGTTGGAATGTTATAACAACTTCGAAGCGACGCCTCTCCTGGCTTGGTGACAAGTCGATAACGAATGTCCCGCGAAGGGATTGGACTCGGCGGAGTGGAGGCCGTCTAGGTCATCGGCCGATTCTCGTACGGCGTGGACAACACGATGGTGGTCCGGGTGGACACGTTGGCCGACGACCGGATCCGGGCCAGCAACTGTTCGAGATCGACCGGCTTGGCGACGCGGACCTTGAGGATGTAGTTCTCATCCCCTGCCACCGAGTAGCACGCTTCGATCTCCGGGATGCCGGCCAGCCGGTCCGGCGTGTCATCGGGTTCGCTCGGGTCGATCGGCTTGATGGAGATGAACGCCGTCAGCGACAAGCCCAGCGCTTCGTGGTCGACGACGGCGGCATATCCCTGGATGACGCCGCGCTCCTCGAGCCGGCGCACACGCTGGTGCACAGCGGACGTGGACAGGCCGGTCGCCTTGCCGAGATCGGTGTAGCTCATCCGGCCGTCCTGCTCCAGCAGCGCCACGATCTTCCTGTCGATCTCTTCCACGCAGCTCACTCTATGGTGCGCCGGGCCCGTCGTAGTACAACCAGCGCCGTCCGCCCCGCCCGCGCCGTTTTTCGTGCCCTCGGCTCACTGACCGGCGATCCCGGTCAGCAAGGTGTCCACCAGCGTCGTCGCCGTCTCGACGCGATCAGCGCCGTCGTCCTCGGCGAACGCCGCCAGCAAAGCCCGTTGCAGGCACGCGCCGAACAACAACGCCGCGACCGCTTCGGGGACGACGTGCGCGCCGATGCGCCCGGCCGCTTGCTCCGCCCGCAGATACTGCGCCAACACCTGGTTCGGCACGCCGGGCCCGCCCCCACCACGCCGCAGCCCGGCCACGTGCTCGTCGAGTCGGTGGCGTTCGGCGAACAGCCCGGCCGTCATCGGCAAGGAGTCCTCGTAGAACGCCAGGGCGGCCGTCGTCACGTCGACCAGGTTGTCGCGCACGCTCCCCTGCCCGATTCGGCTGTGGAGCTGTTCCAGCGTGGCCACGAGGCTGGGCATGCGTTCGCGCAGCACACCCTTGAACAGGTCGGCCTTGTCGCTGAAGTGCTTGTACAGCGTCGCCTCGGAATACCCGGCCTCGCGCGCGATCTGTCTGGTCGTCGCCCGGGCCACACCTTCGGTGCGCATGATCCGCGCGGCTGCGTCGAGGATCCGGTCTCGCGTCGTCAACGTCGCCCCTTCTTGACAGGTGAGTGAACGTTTACCAGACTAGCGGTTAGTAAACACTTACTCACCCTGACCACCAAAGGAACTTCCATGCGCATCGTCGTACTCGGCGCCACCGGTCGTACCGGCCGACACGTCGTCGAACAGGCCATCGACCGGGGTCACACCGTCACTGCCGTGGTGCGCGACCCCACGAAACTCCGTGTCGCCGGTTCCGAGCCGCTCGACGTCGTCACCGCCGACGTCATGGACCCCGCCCACCTCGCACCCGTCCTCGAGAGCCACGACGCCGTCGTGTCGGCGCTGGGACCCAACGGCAACGGACCCACCACGACCTGCACCGACAGCGCTCGGTCGATCACCGCCGCGATGTCGAAGAGCGGACTCACGCGCCTGGTCGTGACCAGTGCCGCCGGCATCTCCACCGACGGCGACCCGCTGTTCGTCCGCTGGGTGGTCAAGCCGATCCTCAACCGGATCCTGCGCCACCCGTTCAACGACATGCGCGAACTCGAACGCATCGTCGTCAACAGCGGCCTCGACTGGACCATCGTGCGCCCGCCCCAGCTGACCGACCGCCCGTACACCGGGCGCTTCCGCGTCAACGAAAGCGGCTCGGTCCGGGGCGGCTACCGGATGCCGCGCGCCGATCTGGCGCATGCGCTCTTGGACGCCGCCGCCGACCCGAACACGGTCACCGCGACCTTGTCGGTGGCGACCTAGACACTGTCGTCATCGACTGGACGCAGCCGACGCACCTGCACCGACAACCCGGGGAGCTTCATCGCCATGAACGACGTTCAACACCTGCGCTCGGCTCTGGCCGGCCGCGCATTCGGCCCGCACGACGACGGCTACGAGTCACTGCGCCGCCCGTGGAACCTGTCCATCGACCAACAGCCGGCCCTCGTGGTGATGGCTGAGTCCACCGCCGACGTCCAGGCTGCCGTCCGCGTCGCCGCAGGCGCTGGCCTGCCCCTGGCTGTGCAGTCCTCCGGGCACGGTGCGGTACATCCGTGCGACGGCGGCATCGTCGTCAACGTCTCCAGGATGACCGACCTCCAGGTCGACCCCGGCGCCCAGCTCGCCCGGCTGGGCGCAGGGCAGCGGTGGCGCTCGGTTCTGGAGGCCACCGATCCGTACGGTTTGATCGGTCTGTCGGGTACCGCACACGGCGTGGGCGTCGTGGGGTACACCCTCGGCGGCGGGCTCGGTATCACCATGCGAACCTTCGGCTTCGCCGCCGACAGCCTGCTGGGAGCCGACCTCGTGACCGCCGACGGTGAGTTGGTGCGAGCCGACGACGCCCAGAATCCGGATCTGTTCTGGGCACTCAAGGGCGGCGGCGGCAACTTCGGCGTGGTCACCTCGATCGACCTCCGGTTGTATCCGGTGCCCCAGGTCGTCAACGGCATGATGGCCTACCCCGGTGCACGTGCAGCTGAGGTAGTCAGCGCCTGGGCCCAGTGGACGCAGCACGTCCCTGACGACGTCACGTCGATCGTCATGCTGGTCACCATTCCCTCCGTGCCCGAGGTGCCCGAGCCGATGCGCGGGCAACATCTGGTCATGGTGCTGGCCACGGTCGTGGGCGCCGACACCGCCGCGCTCGACCAACTTCGTTCCCAGCTCGGTGCGCCACTCATCGACACGTTCGCCCCGTCGGGCTACCTTCGCGCGGCGATGTCCGGCATGGAGCCCGAAGACCCGTCCACATCCGCCGGGCGCAGCGCGCTGCTCACCAGCCTGTCCGAGCCCACGATCGCGCAGCTCACCGCTGCCGGCGGTCCGAACTCCCCCATCTCGGCGCTCGAGATCCGCCACCTCGGTGGCGCTGCAGCCCGCGCGCCGCGAGACTCCAGCGCGATCCCGCATCGCGATGCGCCCTACCTCGTGGCGATGCACGCCGCTCCGGCGGATGAAGCGCAGGCCGCCACGACCGTTGATCTGATGGACGAGGCGCTGGCCGGCATCGCCGACGACACTCGTGTCGGCATGTTCCTGAACTTCCTGCATCACGGCTCGACCACGGACGAGGTACGCGCCGCCTACGACCCCGCCACCTACACCCGGCTCACCGAGGTCAAGCGCGATTACGATCCCGGCAACCTGTTCAGGTACAACCACAACATTCCGCCGGCGACCTGACCGATCAGCGACTAGCGGACAGGAAGGACCTGCAACTCCCTCGGCCTGTGGTTGAGAAGTTCCACACCGGCCTCGGTGACGACGACGATGTCCTCGATCCGGGCCCCGTGCCGTCCCGGCACGTAGAACCCGGGCTCGATCGAGAACGCCATGCCGGGTTCGACCGGTTCGGCGCTGCCGGGCATGATGTACGGCTCTTCATGGGTCTCGACGCCGATGCCGTGGCCGGTGCGGTGGATGAAGTACTCGCCGAGCCCGGCGTCGGTCAAGGCGTCTCGGGCCGCTGCGTCGATCGCCCCCGACGTCACCCCCGGCCCGACTCGGCGCACCGCGGCTTGCTGTGCACGCTGCAGGACGGCGTAGGCGTCCCGGAACTCAGCCGACGGTTCGCCGACGGCGTAGGTGCGGGTCTCGTCGGAGCAGTACCCGGCCTCGATCGTGCCGCCGATGTCGACCACCACCGCGTCGCCGGCCTCGATGACCCGCTCACCGCTGTCGTGATGGGGACTGGCCGAGTTCGGGCCCGACGCGACGATCACGAAGTCGACCTGCCGATGACCCTCGGCAACGATGGCGGCGGCGATGTCACGGGCCACCTCGGCCTCCGTGCGACCGGCGCGCAGCCACTCGCCCATCCGGGCATGCACCCGGTCGATGGCCGCTCCCGCGGCTCGCAGTGCGTCGATCTCCGCGCCGGACTTGCGCACCCGCAGCCGGGACAGCACCGGGCCGGCCAGTGTCTGCTCGGCGGCCGGCATCGCCGCGCGAAACCGCAGGACCTTCTCCGCCCACATCTCGTCGTCCAGGCCGACCCGGCGGACACCCCGTAGTTGTGCGGCCACCACGTCGACCGGATCGTCGGTCTCCGGCCACGCTGTGACAGTCAACCCCTCCGGTACCGACGCGCGCGCGGCAGGCTCCTCCAACGCAGGCACCACCAGGCTGACCGGGCCGTGGGACGGGACGATCAAGCACGTCAGCCGCTCGAGTGGAAGGGCGTCGTATCCGGTCAGATACCGCAGCGCAGCGCCCGGGGTGATGAGCAAGGCGTCGATGCCGGCCTCGCCGGCCGCTGTTCGGGCGCGGTCCAGGCGGTCATGGTGGTCCTGGGTCATGGGTGTATTTCTACCGTCAACTGCCCCCGGCCGATCCTGCCGCCGCCGACGCGGCCACCGCGGCGATGACGACGGTGTTGACCTCCTGCACGGCCTTGCGTACCGCCTCGGCCGCCCAGTCGCTCTCCGAGATCTCTTTGGCCCGGCGTTTCGTCGCCTTCTTGTGGTCGGTGGGTACCACCTTGGTGACACCGTCGATGGCCACCAGCAGCGCGATCAATGCAGCCGTGCGGTCGTCCGGGCGAGTGCCGGAAACCAAGGCCGACCGCAGGCTCTCGCGCACCTGGTTCTTGTGAACCGCGTTGGCCGAAGGCCACCGGGTGCTGGGGAACAGGCCGAGAATCTTGCGCTTGTCGCGCCGCAGGTGCCCGGAATCGGCCAGTCTCTCGAGCAGTCGTTCACGCAGGTCTTTCCGCAGCGACCCGAGTACGCCCTTCGGCTTTTGCCCCGTCCGGTGAGCGAGTCGCTTCAGCCCGGTGTCGAGCACGTCGTCACCGGTCGGCGTCTCGTCGCGGACCATGATCCGCCCAGCTCGGACCGCCTCGCCGCGTTCGGCTATGCCGACCTTGCCGAGCATCGACAGCTCGACCAGAACGGCGCCGGCCAGCGCATAGCCGACCTTGGTGCCGTCGAAAGACGCTCGCCCGGATTCGTCGTCATAGAACAACAGCAACAGATCCTCGGCTATCAGCATGACCCTGACGCTACCCGCGCACGAACATGGTCGCGCATGTGTTCCGCCATCGTGAGCGCCGCATTAAAGTCGTGTCCATGCCACGTGACGGGGTGCGTGCAAGTCGGCAACCACCTCGGCGTAGTGCCTGGGCCGTGGCCGTCGGTGTCGTCGGCGAACTCCTCCTCACCGCTGGCGCCGTGGTTCTGCTGTTCGTGGTCTACATGCTCTGGGGAACCGGGCTGCAGACGGCACAGGCCCAGGACGACCTCGGCCGCGAGCTGGAACAGCGCTGGGCCGGACTCGACGACCCCTCCGACCCATCAGGCCCGGACGAGATCGCCGAAGGCGAGGCCTATGGCATCCTGCGCATCCCACGTTTCGGTGACGACTACGAGAAGATCATCGTCCAGGGTGTCGAGCCGGAACATCTCGCGGACGGCCCTGGCCACTACCCGGACACCGCCGACCCGGGCGAACTCGGTAACGTCGGCTTGGCCGCGCACCGGGCCGGACACGGCGAGCCGTTCGCGCAGTTCCCTGAGCTGCATGTCGGCGATCGGATCGAGGTCGAGATGGCTGATGGCGTCTACGTCTACGAGCTCGATGACGCCCCCGACGGCGACGACGACGGCAACAAGATCAACATCAACGACACCTGGGTGGTCGACCCCGTTCCTGGGCAGCCGCCCGGAACCCGACCCACCGAGCGGCGCATCACCTTGACCACGTGCTGGCCCCGGTGGGGCGCCTCGCATCGGATGTACGCGACCGGCGTGCTGATCAGTGCTCCGGATTCTTGAATGCGCCGCTGTCACCGCTCGCGTCTAAGCTGCGTGCATGGCTAGGGACCACAAGCTTCTCCTGCTGGACACGGCGTCGCTGTACTTCCGGGCTTTCTACGGAGTTCCGGAGTCGATCACCGCGCCGGACGGCACCCCGGTGAACGCCGTACGCGGCTTGCTCGACTTCATCGCCCGGCTGGTGACCGACCGCTCCCCCGACCGGTTGGTCGCGTGCCTCGATGCCGACTGGCGCCCTGCCTTCCGGGTGGAGCTGCTGCCGACCTACAAACAACACCGGGTCGCTGATCCCGCGACCAATGCCGAACAGATCCCGCCCGCGCTCGAAGCGCAGGTGCCGGTCATCCTCGAGGTCCTGGACGCGTTGGGCCTCGCGCACGTCGGGGTTCCGGGTTTCGAGGCCGACGACGTCATCGGCACGTTGGCGACCCGTGACACCGGCCCGGTCGACATCGTCACCGGTGACCGCGATCTGTTCCAACTGGTTGACGACGCGCGCGGAGTACGGATCCTCTACACCGCCCGAGGGGTCGGCAAGCACGAGATCGTCGACGAGTCCGTCGTGGCGAGCAAGTACGCCATCCCCGGCCGGGCGTACGCCGATTTCGCCACGCTGCGCGGCGACCCGAGCGACGGCCTGCCCGGCGTCTCCGGTGTCGGTGACAAGACGGCCGCCACGCTCATCACGCGCTTCGGCGACGTGCCGGGCCTGCTCGCCGCGCTCGACGATCCCGCGGCCGACCTGTCGCCGACGCTGCGGCGCAAGCTGGCCGACGCCCGCGACTACCTCGCCGTCGCGCCGGCGGTCGTCGCGGTGCGCACCGACGTGCCGCTGCCTGACTACGACGACGCGTTGCCCAGCGAGCCCGCCGACCCGGAAGCGCTGGTCGCCCTGGGCGAACGGTGGGGCATCGACTCCTCGCTCAACCGCGTGCTCCATGCCCTGCGGGGCCGTTCGGTATCAGCGTGATGACAGAGAGGAGCCCGCGATGCAGTGGAGTCTCGAGGTCGTGATCGTTCCGGTCAGCGACGTGAACCGCGCCAAGGCCTTCTACGCCGACCAGTTGGGGTTCGTCGTCGACCACGACACCCCGATCGCCGAGGGCACCCGGATCGTCCAACTGACACCACCGGGATCGGGCTGCTCCATCGTCATCGGCGAAGGTGATGCCGTCCCCGCGATGGAACCCGGTTCGCTCAAGGGCCTGCAGCTCGTCGTGCCGGACATCAACGCCGCGCGTGCCACGCTGCTCGAGCGCGGCGTGAACGTCAGCGACGTCCAGGTCCTCGGCGCCAACCCGCAGCCCATGCCCGATCCTCTCGACAACGTCGGCTTCGTGTTCTTCAACGACCCCGACGGCAATGCCTGGGCCGTCCAGCAGATCTCGTCACGTGGGCACGACGGCCGGCCCTGAGCTGGACGTCAGCGGCGTCGGCTGCGCGCCGGTCGGGAACCGGCAGTGCCTGTCCTGTCATCAACGCCGGCCCGATCGCTCGCAGCAGCTCACCGGCCGTGATCGCGGGCGTGTTGGACGCGATCGCCACAGCTCGCTCGCCGTCGGGAACCCACGCGATGACGACCTCGTGCCCGATATCGCCGCCCCCACCTGTACTGGTCAGAAACGGCTGACCGTAGTCCGATGCCGGGTGGGCGACCCAGCCGGGAGTCTCGGACGCGTCGTTGATCAAGGTAGTGCCGTTGATCAGGTCTACGGCGTCCGGCGCGATGATCTGTCCGGTGAACAACGCGTGTGTCCATGCCGCGAGATCCGGCATCGTCATCAGCGAGGTCGCCGTTGCCCTGCAGAGCCCAGTGCGGTCCTGCGAACTCGCCCATGGCGCTGGTCGCTCCCGCCTGGTGGTAGCCGATCGCGCGCGGCCCGGCCGCGGCCGGTCGGCCATCCCAGAAGCCACCGGCGACATCACCGTCGGGCAATCGGAGGATCCGCGCCGTGAGGTACTCACGGAAGCTGGTCTGGGCCGCTTCCTCGACCACGGCCGCCAGCAGGGTGTAGCCGGAGTTCGAGTACAGGTGATCGGTGCCCGGCGTGAAGGCCGGCCGCATGGTGTTGATCGCGGCGATCGCCTGGCTACGGCTCAGCGGCTCGTGGTCCGCACCATGTGAACCGCTCAGCCCGCTGGTGTGCAACAGAAGCTGCTTGATCGTGGCGTCCGCTGCCGCACCACGTAACCCGGGCACGACATCTCCCGCGCGGTCGGTCAAGGCCACGCGCCCGTCGTCGACCAGGCCGGCGACTGCTCCGGCGGTGAATGCCTTGGACACCGACCCGATGCTGTACACGGTGTCTGGTGTGTTGGGCATGCCGTCGGATCGATCCGCCTCGCCGAAGCCGGCACGACAGTCGAACTCGCTAGCGGTCGAGACGGCGATGGATCCGCTGAACCCCGCGTCCTCCCACGCGCTGAGCGCTTCGATGAGCTCGGTTGGACACTCGGGCGCGCGCTCGCCATCACTCAGGTCGCCGTCGCCCGCACATGCCGCGAGGAACACCAAGGTCGCAGCGGCAACACCCACACGTCGTCTCATGAGCAACGAACGTAGGCACGGGCGTGTTAACCGGTTGTGAACGGTGACGCCGACGCCAGGATGGCCGCTTCGGTCTCGGCGCTCAAGCCGACCGGTGAGCGGTCGTCACGCTGCGGCGCCGCGCCGTCGACCTCGCGCAGCCATGCCCACGTGTCGGCCACGGTCTCCTCGATGGGGCGCGGCTGTAGCCCGGTCTGGTACGCCTTGGTGACGTCGCCGGTGTGCAGGCCGAGTTCGGAGTACGGATGGCCCGGCGGGATCCACACCGGGAGGTCGTTCCACGGCTCCACGCCATGGGCGAGGACCTGCTCCGGCCGCACCCAGACCAGCTCGGCGACGTGACCCGTCACGTCGACACAGCTCGACAACAGCTGCTGCATCGTCGCGTGTCCCTGAGCGCTCACGACGTTGAACGCGCCGCCGATACGTCGTTGAGCGCAATCGAGCAGCCAGCTGGCCAGGTCACGGGCGTCGATGTACTGCAGCGGCAATTCCGGCGGCCCGGGCGCCAGCATGGGGCCACCGCGACTGGCACGCAACAGCCACCAGGGCAACCGGCCGACGTCTTCGTACGGTCCGATCACCAGGCCGGCCCGCGCGCACAAGGCCTGGTCGCCGAACGCGGCCTGCGCCGCCAGCTCTCCCCCCGCCTTCATCTCGGCGTAGGAGCCGTCCTCGGCGTCAGGTGACGAGGCCACGACCGGGGCGGTCTCGTCCGCGCCGACGGCCAGCGGCGGGCGGTACACCGAGCGGCTGGACACGTAGCCGTAGTGGCCGACTCGACCGGACAACGCTGCCGCGCTGTCGCGGACCGCTCGTGGGATCCCGGACCAGGTGTCGACCACCGCGTCCCATTCCCGTGTGCGCAGGGGCGTCAGGCTGTCCGGGTCGAGCCGGTCGCCACGGAGGCACTCGACCCGCGGGTGAGCGTTGCGGGACTGGCCGCGATTGAACGTCGTCACCTCCCAGCCGCGCTCGACTGCGGCATCGACGACCGCGCGGCCGAGGAAGGCGGACCCACCGAGCACCAGAAGACGCATCGTCACATCTTCTCATCACTGGGGCTGGTGAGTTCCCCAGGCACTCGCCGCAAACCGCGATGAACAGGGTAGTTTTACAAGACTAGTTTTACGTGACTACATTACGCCCATGGCGAAGCGACGCACAGACGCATCCCGCCGGCCGGTCAGCAACCTGCTTGGTCTGGCGGTCCTGTCGTACCTCACCCAGCGCCCGATGCACGCCTACGAGCTGCAACGCCAACTGAAGGAGAATGACGCCGCCGGCACATTCAGGTTGAGCTATGGGGCGCTCTACAGCGTCGTGCGCCAACTGCTCCGCGAAGGCTTCATCGCCGTGGCCGGCTCCGGTCGTACCGGGAACCAGCCCGAGCACACGATTTACGAGCTGACCTCGGCCGGAGAGGCTGAGATGCGCTCCTGGCTGCGTGAGCTGCTCGCCACGCCCCGGCACGAATATCCCGCCTTTGCCGCTGCGTTGTCACTGGTGATCGTCCTTCCCCCGGCCGAGGTCACCGAGCTGCTGCGTACGCGGCTCGACCGCATCGAGCACAACGCCGACGACATCGAGCGCCGCAAGGACGACGTCGTCGGCGCCGGCGTGCATCCGGTCTTCCTCGTCGAGGACGACTACCGGGTCGCGCTGCTTCGCGCTGAAGCCCGATTCATCCGCGAGCTGATCGAGCGCATCAACAATCCCGACGCCGGCTGGTTCAGGACCTGGGACCACTACCACTCCGGTACCGCGTCCCCACCCGAAGGAGAGCAGTCATGAGCGCACCACGCAGTGCGGTGGTCGTGGGCGGCGGCATCGCCGGATCAGCTACGGCGATCGCCCTGACCAAGGCCGGTATCGCGACGACCGTACTGGAAGCTCGCTCGACCGCGGCCGATCTCGACGGCGTCATGCTCACTGTGGCCACCAACGGCATCAACGCCCTACGCGCCATCGACGCCGACCATTGCGTCACCGGGCTCGGATTCCCCACGCCCACGATCACGTTGCGCACCCACACCGGCAAGCGCCTGGGCGACACCTTCACCGGCGGCCTCCTACCGGACGGCACGCAGAGTCAAACGGTGCGCCGGGCCGATCTCAGTGCCGCGCTGCGCGACGAGGCACGCCGACGTGGCGTCACCATCCGTGAGGACAGCCGGGTGGAACGCGTCGCTGAGCACCCCCACGGCGTGCGAGCCGTCCTGGCCGACGGCGCCGTCGTCGAGTCCGACATCCTGATCGGCGCCGACGGCGTCCACTCGACCGTGCGCTCGTACATCGACCCGGAGGCCCCGCGGCCGGCCTACGCCGGCCTGCTGACCACCGGCGGCTACGCCTCGGCCGTCGAGGTCGATGCCAACCCGGGTGGCTACGAGATGATCTTCGGCCGGCGCGCCTTCTTCGGCTACGCCGTCGCCCCCGACGGTGAGATCTGGTGGTTCGTCAACCTGCCCGAACCGAAGGAGCCACCGCGCACGCAGCTGCGCGCCGTACCCGCCCAACGCTGGCGCGAGACGTTCCAGAGGGTGTATGCCGACGACGCCGGGCCTGCTCTGGACCTCGTCGCGGCGACCCCGGACTTTGCCCCGATGACGTCGATCCACACGATGGCGCACCTGCCACGGTGGCACACCGACCGGATGATCGTCGTCGGCGACGCTGCGCATGCTCCGTCACCGACCTCGGGCCAGGGAGCATCGCTGTCGATCGAGGACGCCGTCGTCCTGGCCACCGCCCTGCGCGACGCGCGCACGCCCGCAGAGGCGTTCGCCGGCTTCGAGTCCGTCCGCAGGCCCCGGGTCGAGAAGATCATCAAGGCGGCTGCACGCATCAACAACACCAAAGCCCCAGGGCCGGTCGGCAGGCTGCTGCGTGACCTCATGTTGCCGACGATCCTGCGCCTGACCGCCGACACCAAGAGCGCCCGCGAGACGTACGAATACCGCGTGGAGTGGGCCGGCCCAGGCGCCTCAGCATTGGGGAGCCGGACCGAGCTCAGCTGAGCGTCGCGTAGGCCACGACCCCGCGCCGCAGCGATCCCGACGCGAGCCGCGCCGTCTCGCGCAGCGGAGTGCCCGCCGCGGCGACGGCGATCTGGTCGAGCAGGTCGAGCAACTGGCGCACCGCACGTACGAAGTCGCCGGCGGCCAGATCGGCTTCGTCCAGGACCACCTCGAGCCGGTGCCCGCTCGCCCACCGCCAGGCGGCTTGCGAGAAGCCCACATCGGGCTCACGCAGGAAGTCCAGCCCGTGCTGGGACTCCAAATGATCGAGGTCGTTCCACAGCCTCGTCATGCTCGCGAGGACGTCGCGTACCCGGCCGTTCTGCACGTGCGCGACGACGCCCTCGTCGGGCTGGCGGGACTCGAACGTCAAGGCCGCGACGCAGGCGGCCAGCTCGGCGGGGTCGAGATCGTTCCACATGCCGGTGCGCAGGCATTCGGCGGCCACCAGGTCGAGCTCCCCGTAGAGCCGGGCCAGGCGCCGCCCCGGCCCGGTGACCTCGTCGCCGTCGAGGTAGCCCAGGTCGTCCAGGACCGCGCAGACTCGGTCGAACTGCCGCGCCACGGTATTGGTCCGCGACTCCACCCGCCGCGAGAGCTGGTCGTTCTCGCGCTGAAGCCGGAACCAGCGCTCCGCCCAGCGAGCGTGCTCCTCACGGTCCGGGCAGCCGTGACACGGGTGGGCCCGCAGCTCCCGCCGCAGCCGGTGCAGCTCGGGATCGTCGGCAGCGGCCGATCGCGGCCGTCGCGGCCGGTGACCACGACCGGAGTGGTCGGCCGGGATCTTGGACCGCAACGCCGCGGCGAGATCGCGCCGCGAGGCCGGCACCTTCGGATTGAACGAACGCGGGATCCGCATCGAGGTCAGCGGCTCCACCGCGGACGGGAAGTCGATCAGGGAGAGTTTGCGGACCTGACGACCCTCGGTGAGCACGGTGGGCCGCGGACCGTCGCCTTCGCTGCCGCCGCCCGACATGCCTGGATCGAGCACCACGGCGTAGCCGGCGAACTTCCCCCGCGGAACCCGGATGACGTCGCCCGCGCGGAGCTTTTCCAGTGCCGCAACAGCCGCGGCCCGCCGTTGTGCGGTGCCTTCGCGGGCCAGCGCGGTCTCGCGGTCCTTGATCGCGTGCCGAAGCCGCCAGTATTCCTCGAAGTCGCCCAGGTGACAGGTCATGGCCTCGCGGTAGCCGTCGAGGCCTTCCTGGTTGCGGCGCAACTGCCGCGCCAGGCCCACCACGGCGCGGTCGGCCTGGAACTGCGCGAACGACGACTCCAGGATCTCGCGCGCGGCGTTGCGCCCCACGCGGTCCACGAGATTGACCGCCATGTTGTACGACGGGCGGAACGACGAGCGCAGCGGAAACGTCCGGGTGGAGGCGAGCCCGGCCACGGCCGTCGGGTCGAACCCCGGCTGCCACAGGACCACCGCGTGGCCTTCGACGTCGATGCCACGACGTCCCGCCCGCCCGGTCAGCTGCGTGTACTCACCGGGCGTGATGTCGGCGTGGGTTTCGCCGTTCCATTTCACCAGCCGCTCGATGACCACCGAACGCGCCGGCATGTTGATGCCCAGCGCCAACGTCTCGGTAGCGAACACCACGCGGATCAGGCCACGAACGAACAACTCCTCGACGACCTCTTTGAACGTGGGCAGCATGCCCGCGTGGTGGGCAGCCACCCCGCGCTCCAGGCCGTCGGCCCATTCGTAGTAGCCCAGCACGCGCAGGTCGTCGTCCGGGATGTCCGCGCAGCGGCGCTCGATCACCGCGCGGATCTCGTCACGCTCGTCGGCCGAGGTCAGCCGGATACCGGCACTCAGGCACTGCTGTACGGCCATCTCGCATCCCGCCCGGCTGAACACGAAGACGATGGCCGGGAGCAGATCAGCAGCCTCGAGCCGGTTGACCACCTCGACCCGGCCAGGCGTGTAGACCCCTCGCGGGCGCCGGTTCCCGTAGCCGCGACCCTGGCGGCCACCGTTGCGTCCCACCCGGTGGTCATCTCTGGCCAGCCGGGTCAGCTGTGGGTTCACCACCCGCTTGGCGTCGGCGCCGGAGCCGGACTGGGCAAACAGGTCGAGCAGCCGCGGCCCGACCATGACGTGCTGCCACAACGGCACCGGGCGCTGCTCCTCGACCACGACGTCGGTGTCGCCGCGCACCGTGGTCAGCCACTCGCCGAACTCTTCGGCGTTGGACACCGTCGCCGACAGGGAGATCACGCTCACCGAGTCGGGCAGGTTGATGATGACTTCTTCCCACACCGCTCCGCGGAACCGGTCGGCCAGGTAGTGGACCTCGTCCATCACCACGTAGGACAGCCCGTCCAGCGTGTGCGAACCGGCATAGATCATGTTCCGCAGCACCTCGGTCGTCATCACGACTACCGGTGCCTCGCCGTTGACGGTGTTGTCGCCGGTGAGCAGGCCCACCGACTCCTCACCGTGGCGCGCGACCAGATCGTGGTACTTCTGGTTCGACAGCGCCTTGATCGGCGTGGTGTAGAAGCATTTGCGGCCCTCCTCGAGGGCCAAGTACACGGCGAACTCGCCGACCAGAGTCTTGCCGGCGCCGGTAGGGGCAGCCACCAAGACGCCACGGCCTGCTTCGACGCTGCGGCACGCTCGAACTTGGAAGTCGTCGAACTTGAAGCCGTACTGAGACCGGAACCGGTGCAAATGCGGTTCACGCTGGCGCTGCCTCGCGGCCGCGTAACGCTCCGCGGGCGAACTCATGCCCCTACGTTAACCCGATGCGGGGACGTACACCCGCTGGGCGCGACCGACGAGATCGAATGTGCGGGGCAGCGGCCCGAGACGTTCGCCGTCGACATAGGCCGTGACGTCGGCCGCATCGAGTTTGACTCGCCGGGCCCGGTGCACCGAGACGAACGGGTACGTCAGGTGTTTACCTTGGCGCACCCGCGGAAACGCCCGGAGCAACGTCGCCTTGCTGACCGGCGATACGACCAGCACGTCGAACACCCCGTTGTCGGGTTCCGCACCCGGTGTGATCCGCATGCCCCCGCCGTAGGACGGCAGGTTGCCGACTGCCACCAGCATCGCCTCGGTGTCGAGAACCTGGTCGTCCAGCTCGATGTGGTACGAGATGGGTTTGAAGACGCCCAGCTCGGCGATCGTGGCGACGTCGTAGCGCCGCGGACCTTTCGGCCAGCGCATTCGGTTGACGCGATCGTTGACACGGGCGTCGAACCCGGCGGCGACGACGCCGGCGAACCACTGGCCGTCGGTCCGGCCCAGATCGATCTCGCGCTCGGCACCGGCGACGATGACATCGGCGGCGGCGACCGGATCTTTCAGCGGCAACCCCAGCGATCGAGCGAGGTCATTACCGGTCCCGGCCGGAATGACGCCGAGGACGGTCTCGGCGCCACCCACGGCTTGCAGCCCCAGGTGCACCATGCCGTCGCCGCCGACCACGACCAGCGAGCGGGCGCCGGACTCCACGCTCTCCAGCGCCAGGTCACCGGCCTCACGGACGTCGCGACCGGTCAGGACCCGCACCGGCAGGCCCGCCTCGGCCAGACGCGCCGCGGCCCGGCGCCCGGCCCGTGCTCCCCGCCCTCGACCGGACGTCGGGTTCACCAGCAGCGCGATCTCGTCGGTCATGACCTCAGCCGTCGTCGTCGATTCGGCCCAGGCGGTCGAGCTCGTCGTCCGGGGTCGCCTCGTCGTCGGCCAGCTCGGATCCGAGCACGCGGCGGCGCCGGCGATCGAGCACCCGGCACACCAAGACCGCGACTTCGAACAGCAGCCACATCGGCGTCGCCAACACCATCAGCGAGAGCGGATCACCCGTCGGTGTCGCGATGGCGCCGAAGCAGAAGATGCCGACGATCACCCACCGGCGCGCCGAGGACAGCGTCTCGTGCCGGAGGACGCCGACCACGTTGAGCAGCACCACGAAGATGGGCAGCAGGAAGCCGATGCCGAAGACGAGAACGATGCGGATGACGAAGCTGAGGTAACTGCTGAAGTCGACGATGTTGCTGACGTCGTCGGTGGGCGTGAAGTTCAAGAGGAACTGCATGGCCCGCGGCATGATCCACATCGCGAGCAGAACGCCGAGGGCGAACATCGGCACCGCCGCGCCCACGACGGCCGCCGCCCACCGCTTCTCGTTGCGGTACAGCGCCGGAGTGACGAAACCCCAGATCTGGTAGATCCAGACCGGTGCGCCGAACACGAGGCCGGTCAACATGGCGATCTGCAGCGGAACGACCAGCGGATCGGTCATGTTGCGGAAGTTCATCTCCGCCTGCGCGTCGGTGGCCGCCGCGGCATCCTGGAACGGATCGGTCAGGAAGCTGATGATCTGGTCGCGAAAGACGAACCCGACAATGCCGAAGGCGACGACCGCTAGCGCGGATTTGAGCACGCGCGAGCGCAACTCGCGCAGGTGCTCACTCAGAGTCATCCGGCCTTCGGGATCGCGCTCCGGCTTCGAGCCCTTGCCCCGACGGCCTATCACTGTGGCCACGTCAGTGCGACGTCAAGCAGCTCAGGCGTCGTGCTTGGACTGCTCGTTCACCGGCGCGCTCTGTTCCGGCTGTGCCGTGGCCGGCGGCTCGACGGCTCGCTGGGTTTGCGCCGGACCCGAGTCGTTGCGCTCGCCGGCGGAGTCCGCCGACTTGTCATCGTCGCCGCTCACCAGGCCCTGTGTCTCAGCCTTGAAGATCTTCAACGACCGTCCGAGGCCCCGGGCGGCCTCCGGCAACCTCTTCGCCCCGAACAGCACCAGCACGATCGCGAGGACGATGATCAGCTGCCAAGGTCCGATGTTACCCATGGTCGACCTCTTCCTGACGGGTGACGTCCCGTCGATGCTATCCAGACTACGTCGTGGGCCGGTCTGTGCCGTCCGCCCGGCGCGCAGGCACGCCCGGTGGATCCGACGATACAGATCCTACGGCGGTGTCAAGCTCGCGGAGAAGATCGTTCATCTCCCCCGCCAGCACCGTGGTCTTGCGCACGACGGCGACCCCGGCCGCGACGACGACCACGATGGCCACCGCGAACAGGAACCCGAGCGCTACGAAGAGCCAGATCGCCAAGCTGGACATTGCCGCAGACTCTACTGCAGTCCGTAAGCGGCCAGGGCCTCGCGCGCCGAAGCGGTGACCTCCGCAGACAGGTCCGGTGGGTCGACGATGCGCCCGGAGTCGCCGAGGCGCAGCGCAAGGCGGCGTACCCACTGTCGATCGCGCGCTCGTAGGCGCAGCCGGAGCCCGCCGTCGGCCAGCTCCTCGGCGCTCTCGTGGGGGTAATAATCGGCCACCCAACGTCCGGCGGTCGTGAGCTCGATTGTCACCAATTCGTCATCTGGCGACGGCTGGAACAGTCCGGCGTCGAGGTCGCGCGGGCGCACGTCGGTGGGAATCTGCGCCGGTGTGTCGAGTAGGTGGATGCCGAGAACGCGGTCGAGGCGGAACAGTCGCACGGCCCCGGCGCGGTGGCACCATCCTTCCAGGTAGAGCCGCCCGTCGACGACGACCAGGCGCATCGGGTCGACGTCGCGTTCGGTGGCCTCGTCGCGCGCCGGGACCCAGTACGACAGGTGCAGCCGGCGCTGGTCGTCCAGGGCGGCGCGCACGGTGGCCGCGACCTCGGCCACAGCATCGCCGTCAACCTTGACCTGCACCGATGCCGCCTGCTCGGCCATCTCGCCGGCAGCGTCCTCGAGCTTGGCCACGGCCCGCTCGATGGCGCCGCGGTCGAACGAGCCGGGCACCGAGGCGAGCGTACGCAGCGCGACGATCAGCGCCACCGCCTCGTCGGTGCGCAGCCGCAGCGGCCGCGCCAGGTAGTCGGCGTTGGCGACATTGATGACGCCTTCGCCTTCCACGGCCTCCATGTCGACCTCGATGTAGTCACCCATCTGCAGGCCCGGCAGGCCGGAGAACCACAGAACCTGCAAGTCGCGGATGACTTGACGTTCGCTGACCCCGAACAGCCGGGCGACCTCGGACACCGGGGTGCTGGGGTGGGAACGCAGGTACGGCAGCATCGACAGCAGCCGTGCGACCTGCGCGGGCGCGCTGTCGGAGCGCCGCGGACGGCGTCGCTGCGGTGTCGTCATGCCGACGCCTTCACGATGGCCTGCAGGCGCTGCACCACCGCGTCGCGCAACTCCGGCGGATCGAGCACGACCACGTCGGCCGCATGCACGACGAGTTCCTCGGCCAGGTCCTCGGGGCTGGAATAAGTCACGGTGACCTCGTCCCAGCCGGGCTCGTCGCCGGCTTCGACCAACGCCGCCCGCCGCCGCAGCGCGTGCCCAGTGCCGGTCCGGACGCGTAGGCGCGCGCGGGAACGCTGGGCCTGTTCCGGCGGCGCCAGGTTGGCGGCCGCCTCGCGCACGACCTCCAACGGAGGTACCTCGAAGCCGCCGGCGGGGCCGTCGGGTTGAACGTTGTCGACGATGCGCGACAGGCGGAACATGCGCGGCGCCTGGCGATCGACGTCGTACCCCACGACGTACCAGCGCCCGTGCCACGACAACACGCTCCACGGCTGGAGGTGGCGCAACAGCGGCTGGGTGCCGGCGCTCTTGCGGTGCCGGAACCGCACGGCGCGCCGATCGCGCACGGCCTCCCACAGCGGCCAGAACGCCGGTTCCTCGCCGCCCACCCGAGGCTCGACGGCGCTGATCGAGCGAGTGTCGGCCTCGATGCCGGCAGCCTGCAGCTTCAGCACCGCCGCGCTCGATGCCGCCGACAGGAAGGTGTGTTGCCACATCCGCGCCGCCAGGCCCACGACAGCGGCCTCGTCCGGCTCGAGCCGGATCTCCGGCAGCTCGAACTCCTGGCGATGGATGCGATAGCCCGGCTCTTCGTCGCCGAAGGGATCGAACGAGCCGGTCTCGATGGGAATGCCGACCTCGCGCAGCTCTTCCTTGTCGCGCTCGAACATGCGCTCGAACGCCTCGTCGCTCTGCCCGCCGTATCCCCCGACCACCTGGCGGATGCGGCTTTTCGGCACATACCCGCGCGCAACGAGCAGGCAGATGACCAGATTCATCAGCCGCTCGCTCTTCGCCGCCTGCGACATGCTCACAACCCCAATCCCCTGACACCGCGAGATTAGCGGGTCGCTAGTCTCAGCGCGTGATTCGGTGGCGCAACGGCGTGGTGACCAATGTGAAGACCTCCTGGCCCGGTGCGGCGGAGCTGGCCGTGGACGTGGCCGGAGTGGAGATACGGGCGCTGGCCTACGTCGATCTGGTCGGGCTGCCTCAGCCTGGTGACCGCGTGGTACTCAACACGACGGCGCTGGACATGGGGCTGGGCACCGGTGGCTACGCCCATGTCGTGGCGATCCCCGACCGGCTGCCCGCGGACCCGCCGCCAGCGCCGGGGCACCTGGTCAAGGCGCGCTACACGCCCCTGCAGACCACCGTTCTCGGCGTCGACGAGCAGGACTCCCAGTGGCATGCGACGCTGCGCGATGCTGACGACCTGGACGGTATGCCCGTCGTCGTCGCCGACCTGCACTCCGCGCTGCCGGCCATCCTCGCCGGAGTATGGAGCACCGAGGACGCGCAGGCTCCGCTGCGTTCCGACGACCGCCCGGCCGGTCCGGTGCGGGTGGTCTACGTCATGACCGACGGCGGCGCGCTGCCACTACGGTTCAGCCGCACCGTGGCCGAGCTGAGCAGTGCCGGGCTCCTGACGGCGACCGTGACGGTCGGACAGGCCTTCGGCGGTGACATCGAGGCGGTCACCCTCCACACGGGCCTCCTGGCCGCCAGGCACGTGCTCCAGGCGGACGTCGCCATCGTCACCCAGGGCCCGGGAAACCTCGGTACCGGTACGCGCTGGGGTTTCTCCGGCGTCGCGTGCGGAGAAGCGATCAACGCCGCTGTCGTGCTGGGCGGGCGGCCCGTGGGGTCGTTGCGGATCAGCTCGGCCGACCCACGTGGCCGCCACCACGGCGTGTCTCATCACAGCCTCACCGCTTACGGCAAAGTCGCGCTGGCCCCCGCTGACATCGTCGTGCCCGACCTGCCCGGCGAGTTCGGCCAGAAGGTCCACACCCAGGCGCAGCGCCTGGCCGGGCGGCACCACGTGGTCACCGCACCGGTGGCCGGCTTGGAGGAGGAACTACGCCGCGTTCCCGTGCGGCTGTCGACGATGGGCCGCGGGCTCGACGATGATCCGGAGTACTTCGTCGCCGCCGCCGCGGCCGGCGCGCACGCCGCCGCCCTCCTGCGCCACGACGGTTGACCGAACACCGGCTGCGCGCGCCCCGCGGCCGAGACCTCAGCTGACCGCCAGCAGGTCGACGACGAAGATCAGGGTTCGGCCGGACAGCCGATGCCCGCTGCCCGCGGGGCCGTACGCCTGATGGGCCGGCACCACGAGCTTGCGCCGCCCACCCACACGCATTCCGGGGATCCCCCGCTGCCAACCTTCGATGACGCTGTCCAGCGGTAGCTCCGTCGGCTTACCGCGGTTCCACGACGCGTCGAACTCCTCACCGGACTCGAAGTCGACCCCGGCATAGTGCACCAGGACCGTCGCGCCGGGCGGCGCCTCCGCGCCGGAACCGACCACGACGTCGGTGATCTCGAGCTCGTCCGGAGGCGCATCCCCCGGAAAGTCGATCTCCGGGCGTTCCATGTCAGAACGTGCCGATCACGTCGATGACCAGCACGAGCGCGGTGCCACCGGACTCACCCTGGGTGGGGTTGTCCGCCGCGGCGATCCGCGTGACGACCCGGGTGCCCACGGTCTGGTCCTGCAACGCCTCAGCGAGGCCCGGGATACCGGTCAGCTGCTGCGGCGCCAGCACGATCGGCGTCTGGTTCTCATCCCACGAGCTGATGGCGTCCGCCCCGTCGGGGTAGGACGCCTGCACCATGTTGACGACGATGTTCGTGCCCAGCTCTTTCCCGTCGCCGTTGATCACGACGGTCGAGTCGGACTGCTCCGGCGGCTCGGCGTCGGCCAGGTCGATCGTCGGCGCAGCGCCGTCGTTGGACTCGACGCTCGGCATGCCCTCGGGCAGGTCCTGCACCGGCTCCCCCGACGCCGTCGCCGTCGCGCCGATCGTGTCGACGATGTCGACGACGAACACCAGCGTGTCGTTCTGCAGGTCGTGTCCGTCGGAAGCGCCGTAGCCCTGGTCGGGCGGGATGGACAGCAGCACCCGCGAGCCCACCTTCTGACCGGCCAGGCCTTCCTTCCACCCCGGAATGACCGCATCGAGCGAGAAGCCCGCGGCCTCGCCGCGATCGTAGGAGTTGTCGAAGACGTACGGCTCCGCATCGCCCGACGAAGCGGGGTCGTCCGTGGACTCCTCGGAATCTTGCGGGGACGCTCCGCCTCCGGCGGCGCCGTCCTCAGTACCTTCAGTACTTTCAGTACCTTCGGCGCCCTGGTCCGCGGGCTCCTCCGGCGCCCGAGGCTCCCACGTCTGGCCCAGGTAGTCGGCCACCACGACGTCGGTCGGAGCCACTTCGGCGCCGTCGCCCTCGGAGAGAACCTCGACCGCGAGTTCCGCGGGCGGCGCGTCGTCCGGGATGGACAGCTCCGGCTTCTCGCCGACGTCCCCGGAGACCTCGACACCGATGTCAGAGGAGACGACGGCACCGTCGGAGTCGGAGTCAGAGTCCGAGCCGCAGGCCGTCAGGGCGAGCGCGGACGTCGCTAGCACGGCCACGAGGGCCTGTCTGGTGCGCACTGTGGACAAGTCCTTCGATCAGATTGATGTTCAGAGCTGACGTTTTCGCAAGCGGTTACTTTAAGACAGCGACCTGAGAACTGCCTGAGCGCCCCAGTCGTCCGCGGCCCGCAGCATCTCACATACCGTCGATCAACCGTGCCACCCGCTCGTCGACCGACCGGAACGGGTCTTTACACAGTACCGTGCGCTGGGCCTGATCATTGAGCTTCAGGTGCACCCAGTCGACGGTGAAATCGCGGCGGCGTTCCTGCGCACGCTTGATGAACTCACCGCGGAGTTTCGCCCTGGTCGTCTGCGGCGGGACCGACTTCGCCTCGAACGTGTCGAGGTCACGAGACACCCTCGACACCCCGCCGCGTCGTTCGAGCAGGTAATACAGCCCTCGGCCCCGGTGGATGTCGTGGTAGGCCAAGTCGAGCTGGGCGATGCGCGGATGAGTCAGGGTCATGTTGTGCCGGGCCCGGTAGCGCTCGATCATCCGGTACTTCGTGACCCAGTCGATCTCTCGTTCGACCAGGGACAGATCCCCGGAGTCGACGGCCTTGATGGTGCGCTCCCAGAGGTCGAGCACCCGGCGCACCGTCGGCGTGGCGATCTCGCGCCGCTCGACGAAATCGCGAGCCTTGGTGAAGTACTCCTCCTGGATCTCCAGCGCCGAGGCTTCCCGGCCGCCGGCCAGGCGAACCTTGCGCCGGCCGGTGATGTCGTGGCTGATCTCGCGAATGGCCCGGATCGGGTTCTCCAGCGTCAGATCGCGCAACCCGACACCGGCCTCGATCATGCGCAGCACCAGATCGGTGGCGCCGACCTTCAGGAGGGTCGTGCACTCGTTCATGTTGGAGTCGCCGACGATGACGTGCAGACGGCGGTAGCGCTCGGCATCGGCATGCGGCTCGTCGCGCGTGTTGATGATGGGCCGGCTGCGGGTGGTGGCGCTGGAGACGCCTTCCCAGATGTGCTCGGCACGCTGGCTGACGGCGTAGACCGCGCCGCGAGGCGTCTGCAGCACCTTGCCGGCTCCGCACACGATCTGGCGGGTGACCAGGAACGGAATGAGGACGTCGGCCAGCCGGGAGAACTCGCCGTGCCGCCCGACGAGGTAGTTCTCGTGGCAGCCGTAGGAGTTGCCCGCGGAGTCGGTGTTGTTCTTGAACAGGTAGACGTCGCCGGCGATGCCTTCTTCGGCCAGCCGCTTCTCCGCGTCTACCAACAAGCCTTCGAGCACGCGTTCGCCGGCCTTGTCGTGAGTCACGAGGTCGACGACGTTGTCGCACTCCGGCGTGGCGTACTCGGGGTGGCTGCCCACGTCGAGGTACAGCCGGGCGCCGTTGGACAGAAAGACGTTGCTGCTACGTCCCCAGGTGACGACCCGCCGGAACAGGTAACGCGCCACCTCGTCCGGAGACAGCCGTCGCTGGCCGCGGAACGTACACGTGACACCGTATTCGTTCTCGAGCCCGAAGATGCGACGGTCCATGACTCGACCTTAGCCGCCCGGCTCGTCAGTCTCCGCCCCAACTTGGCCACGGTCGAGCAACGAGTCGAGTGCAGACGAGGGGATCCGGCGGAACGCGCGCCGAGCGCGGCCCCGATCGAGCACGGCCACTTCGAGCGATGCGGTGGGCAGTTGGCGCGGTTCGTTGTCGTTGTCGCGCCCGAGCGCGTCGACGGCCAGGCGCAGCGTGCCCTCCAACGAGGCACCGCCGGGCGTCATGTGCTGCCCCACGTACTTGCCGACTTGCTCGGCGGCTCCACCCATGACGGCGAAGCCGTTCTCGGCAGCCACCGAACCGTCGTAGGTGATGCGATAGATCTGATCTTCGGCCATCGTCGTCCCCAGCTCGGCCACGACGAGCTCGACCTCGTACGGCTTGGGCTCTTGGGTGAAGATGGTGCCAAGCGTCTGCGCATAGACGCTGGCCAAGGCACGTCCCGACACGTCGACCCGGTCGAAGGAGTAACCGCGCAGATCGGCCAGGCGGACACCGGCCTGGCGAAGGTTCTCGAACTCGTTGTACTTGCCCACCGCGGCGAACGCGATCCGGTCGTAGATCTCACTGATCTTGTGCAGCGACGGCGACGGGCTCTCTGCAGCGAACAGAATCCCGTCCGTGTACTGGATGACGACCACGGACCGGCCGCGCGCGATGCCCTTGCGGGCGTAGTCCGCCCGGTCCTTCATGATCTGCTCGGGCGAGACGTATCCGAACTGCATCGACACCGGTCTTCCTCTCGGGGGTACGGGGGGCTCAGCTCAGTGGGGCGCGGGGGCCGTCGGGCCGCTCGTTGCGGCCGGCCACGACCCCTTGCACGACCTCGGCGACAGCGGACTCGGGCTGTCGCCGGAAGCCGTTCTCGTCCACCACCGCGACGATCGGATAGATGTGTCGTTGCATGTCGGGTCCGCCGGTGGCTGAGTCGTCATCGGCGGCGTCGAACAGCGCCTGGACGGCGACGGTGGTGGCGCCGTCGACGTCGAGGTCGCTGTGGTGCAGCTTCTTCAGGGCGCCGCGAGCGAACACCGAGCCCGAGCCGACGCCGAAGAACGCGTGTTCCTCGTAGCGTCCGCCGGTGGGCTCGTACGAGAAGATCCGCCCGGCCTGTTGGCCGTGGTCGTACCCCGCGAACAGAGGCACGACCACCAGGCCTTGCATCGCCATGCCCAGGTTGCCGCGAATCATGTGGGACAGGCGGTTCGCCTTGCCCTCCAGCGACAGGACCGTGCCTTCGATCTTCTCGTAGTGTTCGAGCTCGAGCTGGAACAACCGGACGATTTCGGCTCCGATGCCGGCCGAGCCCGAGATCCCGACCGCGGAGAACTCGTCGGCCTGAAAGACCTTCTCGATGTCGCGTTGCGCGATCATGTTGCCCATGGTGGCCCGTCGATCGCCTGCCATGACGACCCCGCCCTGGAACGTCGCGGCCACGATCGTGGTGCCGTGGGGCGACAGACTCGACAGGTCGGTGCCGGCATTGTTCAACACGCGATTACCCGGCAACAGCTCAGGCGCGTGCTGCCGAAGGAAGTCGGTGAACGACGACGTCCCTGGGGCCAGGAACGCCGCCGGCAGGCTGCCCAAACGGGTCACGTCCACTTACTCTCCACCCTTCTGCACGAACGAGCGCACGAAGTCTTCAGCGTTTTCTTCCAGCACGTCGTCGATCTCGTCAAGGATGGAGTCGACGTCGTCCTCGATCTTGTCCTGCCGCTCCTTGAGCTCTTCGCTCGACTCCGCGGCAGTGGTCTCCTGGACCTCGGCATCTTCGTTCTTCCGGGGCTGCTTGTGCTGCTGCCCGCCAGTGGTCTCTCGCGCCATCGCCAACCTCCGTGCTGGTCGCCTTGACTCGACCCTATCCACTTCCGCGTCGATATCGTGCCGCCCGGGCCCACTCGTGGACACCTGGATACGTTGGTTACGCCGAGAGCGAAGTACCGGGTCCGGCAGGTGGGCGGTCCGGCCCAGGGCACGGCCTGGTGATCACCGCGTCGTCAACGCGCTGACCAGGTCATCTGCAGTATCGCATCGATCGACCAGCTCGCCGACGTGGGCCTTGGTGCCGCGCGTGGGGTCGAGCGTGGGGACACGCTGCAGCGCCTCGCGCCCAGGTAGATCGAAGATGACCGAATCCCACGACGCCGCGGCGATGGCATCGCTGTATTTGTCCAGACAGCGGCCGCGGAAGTACGCCCGGGTGTCTTCCGGCGGGTCGTGCACCGCCGCGTCGACCGCTTCGTCGTCGACCAACCGCCGGATCCGTCCCTTGTCCACCAGCCGCTGGTACAGCCCGCGCTCCGGCCGGATGTCAGCGTACTGCAAGTCGATCAGGTGCAGCTTGGGGTGCGACCAGTCCATGCTGTCGCGCTGGCGGTAGGAGTTCAACAACGCCAGCTTGGCCACCCAGTCCAGCCGGTCGGCCAAGGACATCGGGTCGGTGGCCAGCGCGGCCAGCGTCGACTCCCACAGGTCGAGGATCGCCACGGTCTCGGCGTCGGCGTCACCGCCGTAGCGGTCTTCGACGAACTTGCGGGCCTGCTCGGCGTACTCGGTCTGCACCTGGACGGCGGTCAGCCGTCGACCGTCAGCCAGTTCGACCTCGTGCCGCAGCGAGGGGTCGTGTGACACGTTGTGCAACGCCGCGACCGGGCGGGTGATCGTCAGGTCGCCGCTGAGGAACCCGTCCTCGATCATCGCCAGTACCAAGGCGGTGGTGCCGAGCTTGAGGTAGGTGGAGATCTCGGACAGGTTGGCGTCGCCGATGATGACGTGCAACCGGCGGTAACGCTCCGGGTCGGCGTGCGGTTCGTCCCTGGTGTTGATGATCGGCCGCTTCAGCGTCGTCTCGAGCCCGACCTCGACTTCGAAGTAGTCGGCGCGTTGCGAGATCTGGAAGCCTTCGCCGCTACCGTCCTGGCCGATGCCGACTCGCCCGGCGCCGCATATGACCTGCCGCGACACGAAGAACGGAATGAGATGGCGCACGATGTCGGCGAACGGCGTGGAGCGCTCCATGAAGTAATTCTCGTGGCAGCCGTAGGACGCGCCCTTGTTGTCGACGTTGTTCTTGTACAGCTGGATCGGCGCCGCGCCCGGCATGCTGCCCGCCCACCGGGCCGCCGCGGCCATGATGCGCTCGCCGGCCTTGTCCCACACCACCGCATCACGCGGCGAGGTCACCTCGGGTGAGGAGTACTCCGGGTGCGCGTGGTCGACGTACAGCCGCGCCCCGTTGGTCAGGATGAGGTTCGCCAGCCCGATCTCTTCGTCGGTGAGCTGACTGGGGTCGGCGCCTGCGCGCGAGATCTCGAAACCCCGCGCGTCTCGCAGCGGGTTCTCCTCCTCGAAGTCCCACCGTGCCCGCCGCGCGCGGGCGCGCTGGGCGGCGTAGGCATTGACGACCTGCGACGAGGCCAACATCGAGTTGGCCGCAGGGTTGCTGGGCACCGAGATGCCGTACTCGGTCTCGATTCCCATGATGCGCCGGACACTCATGTCACGAGCCTACGTGGCTCCGGCGAAACCGTCGCCGTCCGAGGCCGTCCGGTGTCGGAGCTCGCCGTCAGCTCATCGGGGCGGGATCGGGGTACTGCACGCCGAGGCTTCGCAGCGCCTCGTCGAGGATCCGCATGACGTCGATCGTGTCGGACAACGGCATCTGCGCGCACTCCGTGCGGCCTTCGCGCACCGCCTGAGCCACCGCACGCAGCATCGGCACGTAGCCACGGCCTTCGCGGTCGGCGTCGTGCAGTTCGGGCTCCTCGACCCCGCGGGCCGGTGTGTGGACGTAGCGGATCAGGGCCGGTGAATGGAACCGCGGTGGGATCTCGATGCGGCCCTCGGTCCCCAGAATCACCGCGCCGCCGGGCACGGGAGACACCAGCGACGCTTCCAGATGCGCTCTGGCGCCGCCCGGCCAGGACAGCATCAGGCCGGCCTCCGCGTCGACGCCGCGAGCAGTCAGCGACCCGGTGACTCGGACGTCGGCCGGGGTACCCAGCAGCATCTGAGCGAAGGCGACCGGGTAGACGCCGACATCAAGCAGCGCGCCGCCGCCCAGCGCCGGATCCCACAACCGGTGGTGCGGGTCGTCCGGACCGATCATGCCCAGCTCGGCGCTGACCGAGCGCACCTCGCCGATTCGGCCGTCGGCGACCAGCTCGCGCACCTTGACGATCAACGGGTTGAACCGCGTCCACATCGCTTCCATGCAGAACACGCCGCGCTCGCGGGCGAGAGCGACGAGCTTCTCGGTATCGGCCAGCGTGGTGGTGAACGACTTCTCACACAGCACGGCCTTGCCCGCCTCGAGCGCCGATCGCACGATGGCCGAATGCTGGGCGTGGGGCGTGGCCACGTACACGACGTCGACGGCGTCGTCGTCGATCAGCGCGTCGACGTCGTCGTACGCCTGATCGATGCCGAACTCCTTGGCGAACGCCTCGGCCCGGGCACGTTCTCGCGAGCTGACCGCCGCCACCCGGCTGTTCTCGAGCAACTGGAGATCGCCGGTGACGCTGTGGGCGATGTTTCCGGTGGCGACGACGCCCCACCCGATGCTTCGTTGGGAATTCATCCCGCGCACCCTACCGGTGGACGAGGCGCCCACCGGTAGGGCGTCCGGGCGCGTCGCGCGACAGCCGGGCGATCTACAGGTACTGCCCGGTGTTGGCGACGGTGTCGATGGAGCGGCCCGCCTCGCTGCCCTGCTTGCCCGAGACCAGGGTTCGGATGAACACGATGCGCTCGCCCTTCTTGCCGGAGATGCGCGCCCAGTCGTCGGGGTTGGTGGTGTTGGGCAGGTCCTCGTTCTCCTTGAACTCGTCGAAGCACGCGGTCAGCAAGTGCTGGACCCGGATGCCCTTGGTGCCGGTCTCGAGCAGGTCCTTGATCGCCATCTTCTTCGCCCGGTCGACGATGTTCTGGATCATCGCGCCGGAGTTGAAATCGCGGAAGTACAACACTTCCTTGTCGCCATTGGCGTACGTGACCTCGAGGAAGCGATTCTCGTCGCTCTCGGCGTACATCCGCTCGACCGACCTTTGGATCATCGCGGCCGTCGTGGCCTCCGGGTCGCCGCCGTGTTCGGCGACGTCGTCGGGGTGCAGCGGCAGGTCGGCGGTGAGGTACTTGCTGAAGATGTCGCGGGCGGCTTCGGCGTCCGGCCGCTCGATCTTGATCTTCACGTCCAGCCGCCCGGGCCGCAAGATCGCGGGGTCGATCATGTCTTCACGGTTGGACGCGCCGATGACGATGACGTTCTCGAGGCCTTCCACGCCGTCGATCTCGGACAGCAATTGCGGCACGATCGTGTTCTCGACGTCGGAGGACACGCCGGAGCCGCGGGTGCGGAACAGCGAGTCCATCTCGTCGAAGAACACGATGACCGGGGTGCCTTCGCTGGCCTTCTCGCGAGCACGCTGGAAGACCAGCCGGATGTGCCGCTCGGTCTCGCCGACGTACTTGTTCAGCAGCTCCGGACCCTTGATGTTGAGGAAGTACGACTTGTGCTCCGAGAGCCCCTTGGTCTGCGCGATCTGCTTGGCCAGGGAGTTGGCGACGGCCTTGGCGATGAGCGTCTTGCCGCATCCGGGCGGGCCGTAGAGCAGCACCCCTTTCGGGGGCCGCAACTGGTGCTCATGGAACAGGTTGGCGTGCAGGAACGGCATCTCGACGGCGTCGCGGATCTGGTCGATCTGGCGCGCCAGTCCACCGATGTCGGCGTAGTCGATGTCGGGGACCTCTTCGAGGATCAACTCCTCGACCTCGGACTTCGGGATGCGCTCGTAGACGAAGCCGGCCCTCGGTTCGAGCAGGACGGAGTCGCCGACCCGCAGCCCGGTGTCCTGCAGCGGCGAAGCGATCCGGACGACGCGCTCGTCATCGGTGTGGCCGATGACCAGGGCCCGTTCGCCGTCGGCGAGCAGCTCCTTGACCATGACGACCTCGCCGACCCGCTCGTATTCCAAGGCGCGTACGACGTTGAGCGCTTCGTTGAGCATGACCTCCTGGCCTGGGCGCAGCTCGTCGGTCTCGACGTCGGGGCTGACGGCGACGCGCAGCTTCCGCCCGCCGGTGAACACGTCGACCGTGCCGTCGTCGTGTTTGACCAGGAAGGTTCCGAACCCGGACGGAGGCTGAGCGAGGCGGTCGATCTCCTCTTTGAGCGCCACGATCTGGTCGCGGGCCTCGCGAAGTGTGGCGGCCAGCCGCTCGTTCTGCGCGTTGACCGACGCCAGGCGCGCCTCGAGGAAGGCCACCTCACCAGCCATGTCGGACGGCTCACGGCCCGAGCCTCGGCGCCCGTGTTCGAAGCCATCGTCGTACGAAGCCATCTCGCACCTCCTCGGAAGGGGGTCGTCTATAGCCAGACCCTACAGTCGCAAGCCTCGTTCGCCACGCACGTGATCAACGATTGGCCAGAAGGTGACTTTCGTCGCGGGACTAACGTGTCGAATCGCCCTCGCCGTTCTGGGCCGCCGGCGCCGGGCGTCGCCGTCGAGCCGGCGGCGCGACGCCGGGAGCCATCCGGCGCGCGGTCATCAAGAACCCGGTGTGTCCGATCATCCGGTGGTCCGGGCGCACGGCCAAACCCTCCACGTGCCACGTTCGCATCATCGTCTCCCACGCGGCCGGCTCGGTGAACCAACCGCTGTCGCGCACGGTCTCGACGGTGCGCGACAGCTGCGTGGTCGTCGCTACGTAACAGCAAAGCACGCCACCGGGCACCATCACACCCGCGACGGCCTCGATGCACTCCCACGGAGCGAGCATGTCGAGGACCACCCGGTCCACGTGGTCGTCAGTGATGGATTCAACCAGGTCGCCGACCGTCACCTGCCAGGGCGAATGGTCCTCGCCCAGATACCGTTTCACGTTCTGCCGCGCGATGTCGGCGAAGTCGGCCCGCCGCTCGTACGAATGCACGAAACCGTCGGGACCCACCGCGCGCAACAAGGACATCGTCAACGCCCCGGAACCGACTCCGGCCTCGAGGACCCGGGCCCCCGGGAAGATGTCAGCCATCCCGATGATCTGTGCCGCGTCCTTCGGATACACGACCGTGGCCCCGCGCGGCATCGACAACACGTAGTCGGTCAGCAGCGGCCGAAGGGCCAAGAAGGTGGTGCCGCCGGTCGACGTGACGACCGATCCTTCGGGCTGGCCGATGAGTTCGTCGTGGTCGAACGACCCCTTGTGGGTGTGGAACCGTTTGCCGGCTTCCAGGGTGATCGTGTGGTGGCGCCCCTTGGGGTCGGTCAGTTGGACCAGCTCACCCGGCTGAAACGGACGGACGGTTTCGGGCATGGTTCGGGGCTCGGATTCCGGCGAGGACATGGCGCGCAGACTATCCGGACTCCGGTGGCCGGACTCGTGCAGCCGGGCTCATTTGGCGGCCAAGGCCGCATCGACGTCCGACGTGACCAGCACGCCGTACACGCGCTCGTGCTCGTCCACGACGAGGTACTCGGTGGCCGGTGTGGCACGCATGGCTCGCAACAGTTCGTCGCCGGCGACGCCGAGGCGCAGCACCAGACCCGGCTCGAGCGAGCGCGACGACTGACCGATGTTCACCCACGGCCGGCGCTCCTCGGGGATCGCCGCGATCGCCGCCTCGTTGACCACCCCGGTGGGCCGGTTCGCGCTGTCGACCACCACCAACGACGTGACCTTGGCCCGCCGGGCCTGGTTGAGCGCTTCGGAGACGGGCACGTCGTGCGCGACCGGAGCGGCCGGGCGGGCCAGGCGCTGCACGTCGAGACCCGGCAGGCGTGCTCTCATCCGGCCGACGGCCAGGGCCCGGGTGGCTCCGGACCACAGCAGCATCGCCACCAGCGCCGCCCACACCAGTGCGAAGACACCAGGATCGCCGCCGGTCAACACGAACGGCACGATCAGCACCAGGACCGCGAGGACTTGTCCGGACCGTGCCGCCACGATGGTGCCGCGGTTCTCGTCGCCGCTGAAGCGCCACACGACCGCGCGGAGCATGTGCCCACCGTCGAGCGGGAGCGCGGGCAGCAGATTGAACACCCCGACGACGAGGTTGGCCGCTGCCAGCTCGTACAGGAGGAACTCGACGACGTCGCCGGTGACGGGGACGGTGCCCGCATACGCGGCGGCGCCGAGGAGCAGCGACAGCGCCGGGCCCGCGGCCGAGACCACCAGATCACGGCCGGGGGTGGGCGATTCGCGCTCGATCTCGGTGTATCCACCCAGGAAATGCAGCGTGATGCCCCGGACCGGAAGCCCGAACGCCCGGGCGGTGAGCGCGTGGCTGACCTCGTGCAAGAAGACAGAGAAGTACAGCAGGACCGCGAAGGCGAACGCGACCACGTAACCACCGGTTCCGAGGTCGGGCAGGTACCGCGCGACGAGTGGCTCGAAACCGATCGTGATGACCGCGGCCACGATGAACCACGTCGGGCTGACGCGGACCGGTATGCCCGCTACCCTGCCGAGCTTGAGGCTCTGGCTGTCTCCGAATGCCACGACACAAGGCTACGGGCACCGGCTCGGGCGCGGTGGGCCGCTTGTGTCGGTGCCGTGTTCTAGGCTCGCCGCATGACGGCGCGCACCACCATCGACTCCGAGTCCGGATCTCGCGGAACCGACGATGCCAATCCCGGCGCATTGCCCGGCGCGTTCACACTCTCGCCGTCGCGGGCAGCCGACTTCATGACCTGCCCGCTGCTCTATCGGTTCCGCACCATCGACCGGCTGCCCGAACCGCCCAGCCCGGAGGCCACCCGCGGCACCATCGTCCACGCCGTCCTCGAGCGGTTGTTCGAACTCCCCGCCGAGCAGCGCACCCCCGAGCACGCCGCGACGATGATCCGCCCGGAGTGGGATCGCCTCCTCGAAGCCGAACCCGCGGTCGGCGAGCTGTTCAGCGACGACGCCGACGGCTCAGCGATGGCGACCTGGTTACGCAGCGCCGAAGACCTCGTGCTCCGCTATTTCACTCTCGAGAATCCGCAGGTCCTCGAGCCGGCCGAGCGCGAGCTCTACGTCGAGACCACGCTCGACTCCGGACTACGGCTACGCGGCTACGTCGATCGTCTCGACCGTGCCGCCGCCACCGGCGAGCTGCGCGTGGTCGACTACAAGACCGGCCGGGCCCCTCGCGAGGGGTTCGAACAGCGGGCGATGTTCCAGATGCGCTTCTACGCCCTGGTGTTGTGGCGCCTGTACGGGCAGGTGCCACGGCTGCTCCAACTGATCTACCTCGGCAGCTCCGAGATCCTGCGTTACGAGCCCGACGAAGCCGACCTCCGGGCCACCGAGCGCAAGCTCGCCGCGCTGTGGCAGGCGATCCGGCGCGCCACGGACAACCGCGACTGGCGGCCCAGCCCGAGCCGGTTGTGCGACTGGTGCAATCACCAGGCCCTGTGTCCCGCCTACGGTGGCACGCCTCCGCCGTTGCCCGAGGCCACAGCGGACACCGCGGCCGACGAGGCACCGTCGCCGCGTACCTCGCCTGTCGACGCCTGAGCTGACTGACCGCGTCGAGCTGCGTCCTCCTGACGGTGGAGACGCCGCCTCGCCGAGACGGACGAGCCGCGTCCCACGATCGGACCCCTACCGTGGACGTGTGACTTCTCGACCTGCCCGGCCGCCTCGGGTTTCGCCGTGGCTGCTGGACGTGGTGTTGACCGGCGGGTTGTTCGTCGCCGGGGTCATCTTGCTGTTCGCCTATGTCGATCCGCTGGGCACCGAGTACCAGGACGGTGACGCCTGGGGCGTGGTCCTCGTCGCCGCCGTGACGCTGCCGCTGATCTTGCGCCGCCGGCTGCCGTTGGCCGTCGGGCTGATGACGGCCGGGGCGATGCTGGCGTTCACGATCTGGGACTACGCCGTGCCGACGGCCGTCGTGGTCATCGTCGTGGCCATCTACTCCGCCGGCGTCTATGCGAGCCTGCCGCGTTCGCTCGTGGTCACCGCGGCCCACATCGGGTCCACGATCGCCTACGTCGTCGCGTCGTCGAACCGGCATCCCGGGCATCCGGATCTCGACGTCCCGAACGCCATGGTCAACGTCCTGGTGCTGGTCGGGGCGTGGGGGGTGGGCCGCGCCGTGGGTAACCGGCGCCGCTACACCGCCGAGCTCGAGGACCGGGCACGCCGACTGGAACGCGCCGGCGAGGCCGAAGTACGGGCCGCGATCGCCGAAGAACGCTCCCGCATCGCCCGAGAGCTGCACGACGTCGTGGCCCACCACGTGTCCGTGATGACCGTGCAGGCCGCCGGTGCGCGCAGGTCGATGGACCGCGATCCGCAGCGCAGCGTCGAGGCACTGCTGTCGGTCGAGGAGACCGGGCGCGCGGCGCTGGCCGAGATGCGTCGTGTGGTGGGCGTACTGCGCGGGCCCGGCGATGCCGAGCGCAGCGACGAGGCCGAACTCAGCCCACAGCCCGGCCTGAATGACCTCGCCGGCCTGGCCGAGCAGATGCGTGCCGCCGGGTTGCCGGTGGACGTCACGATCGACGGCGAGCGTGAACCGATCCCGCTGGGCGTGGACCTCACCGCCTATCGCGTGATCCAGGAGGCGCTGACCAACACGATCAAGCACGCCGGACCGTCCACCGCCCAGGTGCATGTCAGTTACCATTCCGCGGAGCTGCGGGTGACGGTCGCCGACAACGGCCATGGGATCGCCAGCGTCCTCGACGGGCGCAGGCAGGGACACGGGCTGCTGGGGATGCGCGAACGCGTGGCTCTTTATGGTGGCTCTGTCGCGGTGGGCCCGCGTCGCGGCGGCGGCTTCGAGGTTCGGGTCCGGATTCCCTACGACAACTCGGTGGTGTGACATGACGAGCAAGCCGGTGCGGGTCCTGCTGGTCGACGACCAGCCACTGCTGCGAACCGGCTTCCGCATGATCCTCGAGGCCGAAACCGACATCGCCGTGGTCGGCGAGTCCGGCGACGGCGAAGCCGCCGTCGCCGACACCAGGGCCCTACAGCCCGACGTCGTGCTGATGGACATCCGGATGCCCAGGATGGACGGGGTCCAGGCCACCCGCGCGATCACCGGCTCGGCCCGGACGGAGGCGCCGCGGGTGCTGGTGCTCACCACGTTCGATCTGGACGAGTACGTCGTCGAGGCCCTGCGCGCCGGCGCCAGTGGCTTCCTGCTCAAGGACGTACCGGCCGACGACCTCGTCACCGCGATCCGCACGGTCGCCCGCGGGGACGCGGTCGTCGCGCCGAGTATCACGCGTCGCCTGCTCGACATGTTCGCCACCCGGCTGCCGGCCAGCGACTCCCCCACGCCGTCCAGCCTGGATCATCTCACCGACCGCGAACGCGAAGTCCTGATGCTCGTGGCGCGGGGGTACTCCAACGCCGAAATCGCCGCGGAGTTGATCGTGTCCGAGACGACGGTCAAGACCCACGTCGGCAACGTGCTGAGCAAGCTGAGCCTGCGCGACCGGGTCCAGGCCGCCGTCTATGCCTACGAGAGCGGACTGGTCCAGCCCGGAACGCTGTGAGCCCCGGTCTCCTCCGCCCGCGCACGGCTGAGGATCTCTAGCCCGACTACTGCCGACCCGCCTCGCGCTCGGCAACGACCTCCGCACGCGCTGCGAGGGCCTCGGCGACCGATGATTTGCCAGCCGCAGAGATGCCGGTCAACAGATAGATGCCACGCGGTGTCATGGCCGTCATCCTCCCGGATGAGTTCACGTAGCCGGTCATCCCCCGGGCGGAGTTGCCGTACCGCTCTGGGCACGGACCCCATACCCGGGTCACGAGCCTTAACGTTGTTCTTGACCGAGGAAGTCGACCGAGGAGCAGTTCGGTGAACGATCTCGAGGCGCCCCCTGCGGCGGCCCGCGCCGTCGATCTGGCCAAGGTGTACGGAACCGGTGACACCCAGGTGGTCGCGCTGGGCGGGGTGACGGTGGAGTTCGCCGCGGGCCGGTACACCGCCATCATGGGGCCGTCGGGCTCGGGCAAGTCCACGCTCATGCACTGCATGGCGGCCCTCGACTCAGCCACGGCCGGACAGGTGTACGTGGGCGACACCGAACTGACACAGCTGGGCGACAAGCAGCTCACCCGGCTTCGCCGCGACAAGATCGGTTTCGTCTTTCAGGCCTACAACCTGGTGCCGACGCTGAACGCACGCGAGAACATCACCCTTCCGCTCGACATCGCCGGGCGCGACCTCGACCAGTCCTGGTTCGACACCGTCATCTCCACCGTCGGCCTCGGCGACCGGCTCGACCACAAGCCCAACGAGCTGTCCGGGGGCCAGCAGCAGCGAGTGGCCTGCGCACGTGCCCTGGTGAGCAAGCCGGAGATCATCTTCGCCGACGAGCCCACCGGAAACCTCGACTCCAGGTCGGGCATCGAGGTGCTGTCGTTCCTGCGCCGCTCGGTGCGCGAGTTCGGCCAGACCATCGTGATGGTGACCCACGACCCCGCAGCGGCGGCCTACGCCGATCGGGTGCTGTTCCTCAGTGACGGCGTCATCGTGGACGAGATGATGGAGCCGACCGCCGAGCGCGTCCTGGAGAGAATGAAGGGCTTCGACGGCCTTCAGCAGGTGCCGGAGGCCGGCTGACCATGATCCGCGCCACTCTCAAGAGTCTGGCCGCGCGCAAGCTGCGCCTGGCGATGAGCGCCTTCGCGATCGTGCTCGGTGTCGCCTTCGTCGTCGGCTCGTACGTGTTCACCGACACGATCGACAAGACCTTCGAGGACATCTTCGGCGGCCTGAGCTCCGACGTCGTCGTGCGTCCCGAGCTGCCGGTCGAGGCGGACTTCGTCAGTGGGTTCAATCCCGGCACCACCACGACCATTCCGGCCGAGCTCGTGGACCGCATCGCCGAGCTGCCCGGCGTCGAACGCGCCGACGGCGAAATCGAGAACCAGAGCATGTTCGTCCTCGACACCGACGGTGAACCGGTCACCAGCCAAGGGGCGCCCGGCATCGCGGTGAACTGGCACGACGGCCCCTCCGCCGACGGCTCGCAAGTGCTGGAGCTCATCGACGGACGTGTTCCCGAGGGCGAAGGCGAGGTGGCGCTCGACGATCGCACCTTCGACGAGGCCGGCTACGCCATCGGCGACACCGTCCGGTTCGTCTCGACTGGAGACACGCCGCAGGTCAGTGCCGAACTGGTCGGGGTCATGCGGTTCGGTGAGTCCGGCAGCCTCGCCGGCGCCAGCCTGTCGGTGTTCGACACCCAGACCGCGCAGGAGCTCTTCCTCGACGGGGAGAACGCCTACACGCGCGTCGCGGTCACCACCACCGACGATGCCGACACCGAGCAGGTTCGAGACGAGATCGCCGGCATCCTGCCGGACGGATTCGAGTCGATCACCGGGGCCGAGGTGGACGAAGAGACCGCGACCGCCATCGAGGAGGGGCTGTCGTTCTTCAACACGTTCCTGCTGGTCTTCGCCGCCATCGCGTTGTTCGTCGGCGTCTTCTTGATTCTCAACACCTTCTCGATCCTGGTCGCGCAGCGCTCCCAGGAGATGGCGCTGCTGCGAGCACTCGGGGCTGAGCGCCGACAGGTCACCCGCTCGGTGCTGGTCGAGGCGTTCATCGTCGGCATCGTCGGCTCGACCGCCGGGTTGGCGCTCGGCATCGGCGTGGCCCAACTGCTCAAGGTCGTCTTCGGCGCGTTCGGCCTCGAGCTCGGCGAGGGCCTGGTGGTGCAGGCGCGCACGGTGCTCGTCGGGTACGTCGTCGGCGTCCTCGTGACGATGATCGCGGCGTTCGTGCCGGCGCGCCGTGCCGCCCGCGTTCCGCCCGTGGCGGCCATGCGCGACGACGTCGTGCTGCCGGAGTCGTCGCGGCACACCCGCACCGGTTTCGGCTCGGCGCTCGTCCTCGTCGGCGCGGCTGCCATGCTGATCGGCCTGTTCGCCGACGTCGGCAGGGCCGCACTGATCGTCGGCGTCGGTATCCTCGCGGTCTTCGTCGGCGTGGCGATGCTCGCGCCCATCATCTCGGTACCGGTGATCCGGGTCCTGGCCGGCTGGTATCCGTCGGTTTTCGGCACCGTCGGGCGCCTGGCCCGCGAGAACGCACTGCGCAATCCGCGGCGCACGGCCGCGACCGCCTCGGCGCTCATGATCGGTATGGCCCTCGTCGCGGCGATCTCCATCATCGGTGCTTCTGCCAACGAGTCGGTCGACCGTGCGCTCGACGACGGCGTGCGCGCGGAGTTGGTCGTCTCCAACGCCGTCGGGCAGCCGTTCTCGCCGGCCATTGCCACGGCGGCGGCCCAGGTCGACGGCGTGGCGCAGACCGTGTCGGTGCGCGCTGCCCCCGGTCTGGTCAACGGTGAGACGACGTACCTGCAGGCCTTCGACCCCGAGGCGTTCGATCAGGCGGCGAAGCTCGACATCGTCTCCGGCAGCGGCGACATCGACGACGGCGGCGTTCTCGTGAGCGAGGAGACCGCCGAGGCCGAAGGCTTGGGCGTGGGCGACTCCGTCCAACTCACGTTGCCCTCATTGGACGAGCCGGTCGAGATCGTCGGCGTCTACGCCGAGAGCCCGCTGCTGTTCGGCGGCTACATCACCAGCCAGCGCACCTTGGAGAACGGCGGCGTGCCGCCCGTCGACTCCCTGGTGTACATCGTGCTCGAGGACGGCGCCGACGTCTCGGCCGTGCAGGACGAGTTGAACGAGGTGACCGCCGACATTCCGACCGTGACGGTTCAGGACCAGCAGGAGTACAAGCAGCAATCCCGCGATCAGGTGAACCAACTGCTGTTCCTGGTCTACGCGCTGCTGGGTCTCGCGGTCCTGATCGCCGTGCTGGGCATCGTGAACACGCTCGCGCTGTCGGTCATGGAACGCACCCGTGAGGTGGGCCTGCTGCGTGCCGTCGGGATGAGCCGCCGGCAGCTGCGGACCACGGTACGGCTGGAGTCAGTGGCCATCGCCGTGCTCGGCGCCGTCCTCGGTATCGCGCTGGGTCTCGTGTTCGGGGTGGCGCTTCAGCAAGCCGTGGCCGACGAAGGCCTGGACATCCTCGCCGTGCCGGGTGGCCGGCTCGCGGTCTTCGTCGTTCTCGCCGCCGTGGTCGGGGTCCTCGCCGCCGTCTGGCCCGCCCGGCGTGCGGCGAAGCTGGACATCCTGCGCGCGATCACCACGGAGTGAGCTCAGGACGCGTCGGGCTCGACCACCGCGGAGGCCCGGGGCTGGATCCGCCCGGCGTCGATGTCCTCGGCCCAGTGGCAGGCCACTCGATGCGACGGCGGTCGGGTGGCCACTGACCGCAACTGGGGACGCTCGTCGTCGCAGCGGGTCTCCTGCCGGAACGGGCACCGCGTGTGGAACCTGCACCCGGGCGGCGGTGCCGCCGGCGACGGCAGGTCGCCGGCGAGCAGGATCCGTTGCCGGGTGTCTTCGACCTCCGGATCGGGAATCGGCACCGCCGACATCAGCGCCCTGGTGTACGGGTGCAGCGGCGCTGCGTACAGCTCGTCCGAGGCGGCTTGCTCGACCAGGCCGCCGAGGTACATGACGGCCACGACGTCGGCGATGTGACGCACCACGGCGAGGTCGTGGGCGATGACGAGATAGGTCAGCCCGAGGCGGTCCTGCAGCTCTTCCAGCAGGTTCACGACCTGGGCCTGGATGGAGACGTCGAGCGCGGACACCGGCTCGTCGGCGACGATCAGCTGTGGCTCGAGCGCGATCGCCCGAGCGATGCCGATGCGCTGGCGTTGCCCGCCGGAGAATTCGTGCGGGTATCGCGACAGCGCCGTCGCGGGCAACCCGACGAGGTCGAGTAGCTCACGTGCCCGAGCCCGGTGATCGCCTTCGATCCGGTGCGCCCGCAGTGGCTCGGTGAGCACCGACTCGACGTCCTGTCGCGGATCGAGGCTGGCCATCGGGTCCTGGAAGACCATCTGCATCTGTCGGCGCATCCGGCGCATCTGCTCGTCGTCGAGCGCGAGCAGATCGGTACCGTCGAAATGGACCGATCCGCCGGTGGGCTCCACCAGCCGGAGCAGGGCCCGGCCGAACGTGGACTTCCCGCAGCCGGACTCCCCGACCAGGCCGACGGTCGAACCACGCGGAATGGTGAGGTCGACGCCATCGACCGCCTTCACCGCACCGACCTGGCGCTCGACCAGGATGCCCCGACGGATCGGGAAATGCACCTGCAGGTCGTCGACCGTCAGCAAGGCGTCGGTCGGGTCGATGCTGCGCCGCCGCCTGCCCTGTTCGGCCGGGGCTTCGGTCATGCCGGCACCTCCTCGGCCGTGGGCAGCGGGTTCACACAGCGCAGAGTGCGCCCGCCGATCGCTTCCAATGGCGGTGGCGCCCCGGTGCAGGCGTCGATGCGGTTCGGGCACCGGGGCGCGAAGGCGCACCCGTCGGGCCACGACAACACGTCGGTCGGCGAGCCCGGGATCGGCTGCAGCGGAGCACCACGCGGTGCGTCCAGCCTGGGCACCGACGCCAGCAGCCCTCCGGTGTAGGGATGGCGCGGTTCGGCGAACAGCTCACGCCGGCCGGCCGACTCGACCACCCGGCCGGCGTACATGACGTGCACGGTGTCACACAGGCCGGCTACGACGCCCAGATCGTGGGTGATCATGATCAATGCCGCGCCGGTGTCCTGGACGAGGTCTTTGAGCAGCTCCAGGATCTGCGCCTGGATGGTGACGTCCAAAGCCGTGGTCGGCTCGTCGGCGATCAGCACGCGCGGGCGGCAAGCCAGCGCCATCGCGATCAGGGCGCGCTGGCGCATCCCGCCGGACAACTGGTGTGGATACTCCTTGAGCCGGCGGCCCGGGTCCGGGATGCCGACGCGGTCGAGCAGTTCGGCGGCGGCCTTGCGCGCGGCCTCGCCGGTCATGTCCTGGTGTCGTTCGAACACCTCGGTGACCTGTACCCCGATGGGCACCACCGGATTCAGTGACGTCATCGGGTCTTGGAACACCATGGCCATGTCGCGCCCGCGGATGTCGCGCATCCGGTCTCGGGGCAACGTCAGCAAGTCGTCACCGTCGAAGTAGACGTGGCCCTCGACGCTAACGCTGCGCCGCGGCAGCAGGCCCATCACCGCCAGCGACGTCACGCTCTTGCCGCTGCCGGACTCCCCCACCAGGCCGAGCGTCTGCCCGGGGCTCACCTGGAACGACACACCGTCCACCGCGCGCGTGTCCGGGCCGCCGCGGCGCGTGAACGTCACCGTGAGATCTCGGACGTCGAGCAACGGCCCGGTTGCGGAATTCGTCACGGTCACCGCCGGTACTTGGGGTCGAGGGCTTCGCGCAGGCGCTCGCCCACCAGCGTGAACCCGAGCGCCGCGATCACGATGGCCAGCCCTGGGAACAGGGCCAGGTGCGGTGCGCTGGCGAGGTAGAGCTGGGTGCTGGCCAACATCCGGCCCCATTCGGGCACCGAGGGGTCGGCGCCGCCGAGGCCGAGGAACGACAGCGCCGCCGCCTCGATGATGGCCGTGGCCAACGTGAGCGTGGCCTGCACGATAACCGGTGACATCGAGTTGGGCAGGACGTGCGACAGCACGATGGACCGGTGCCGCACACCCAGCGACCTGGCGGCGAGCACATAGTCACTCTCGCGCTGCGACAGCATCTGTCCGCGTAGCAGCCGAGCGAAGATCGGCACGTTGATGACCGCGATCGCGATCATCACCGAGGTCAGGCTCTGGCCGAGCACGGCGGCGATCGCGATCGCCATCAGCAGCCCCGGGATGGAGAGCATGACGTCGACGATGCGCATCACGACGGTGTCGACCCATCGGCCGAACGCGCCGGCCAGCATACCCAGCACCAGCCCGCCGGCCATACCGAGCAGCATGGCCACCACGCCGACCAGCAGCGACTGCCGGGCCCCGTAGATGATCCGGCTCAGTTCGTCCCGGCCCTGCTCATCGAGACCGAACCAGTGCTCGGCCGAGGGCCCGGGGATGGTCGTCGGGGTGATCAGTCCCGCACCGGGCTGGTCACGCGGCCCGTACGGAGCGATCAGCGGCGCCAGGATGGCCACCAGGACGAACATCGCGATGAGCGCGAACCCGACGAGCGCGACCGGGTCTCGCCGCAGCCGCCGCCACGCAGCCCGGCGCAGGTTGGCGCCACCGGGTTCCAGTTGATCGGACTCGGTGGCCGCTTCGACTTGCGAAAGGCTCATTTCACTCTCACCCTCGGGTCGATCAACCCGTACGAGACGTCGACGGCGAGGTTGATCAAGACGTACAGCGCCGCGATGACCAGGATGAAGCCCTGCAGGACCGCGTAGTCCCGGTTCGAGATGGCTTCGGCGACGAAGCGGCCCACGCCGTCGAAAGCGAACACCGTCTCGGTCAGGATCGCGCCGGAGAACAGCAACCCCGCTTGCAAGCCGACGACGGTGACCACGGGTAGCAGCGCGTTACGCAGCACGTGACGCCGGGTGATGGTCCGCTCCCAGAGCCCCTTCGCCTCGGCCGTGCGGACGTAGTCCTCGTGAACGACGTCGAGCACACTCGCCCGGGTGATCCGGACGATGATCGCCAACGGGATGGAGGCGAGCGCGAACGCCGGCAGCACCAGATGCATGACCGCGTCCCAGCTGGCCTCGAGATTCCCGGTCAGGATGCCGTCCAAGACGTACAGTCCCGTCGGATGGTCGGCATCCATGCGCGGATCCTGCCGGCCCTGCGTCGGGAACCACCCCAACCGCACGGCGAAGACGTACTTGAGGATGTAGGCGAGGAAGAACACCGGGATCGCCACACCCAGCAGCGACCCGGTCACCGACAGGTTGTCCAGCCAGCGTCCGTAGTGCCGCGCGGCCAGATATCCCAACGGGATGCCCACGGCCACGGCCAGAAGCAACGCCGCCACCGCGAGCTCGAACGTCGCCGGGAAGGTCCGGGCCATCTCTTCGGTGACGGGTCGGTTCGTCTGGGTGCTGTTGCCGAAGTCGAGCTGGACGGCCCGGGTGAGGAACTTGCTGTACTGCACGTACCACGGCTGATTCAGGCCGTAGAGCTGCTCGACCCGGGCCAGCGACTCGGGTGTCGCGCGCTCGCCGAGCAGGGCCACGGCAGGCCCGCCCGGCAGCGCACGCACCCAGAAGAACAGCAGGACCGACAGACCCAGCAGGATCGGGCCGAGCAGCAACAGGCGACGGACGACGAACTTCAGCACGAAAAGCTCAGCTACTCACTCAACCGTGACCGACGCGAAGCTTTCGTTGTTCAGCGGGCCCGGGACATAGCCGGACACGCCCTCGGCGAAGGCCACGGCCGGCTCGGTGTGCACGTAGGGAACGCCGGGCAGGAACTCCATGATCAACCTGTTGGCTTCCTCGTACAACGCCGTGCGAGCTTCCAGGTCGGTTTCGGCCTCGGCTTGCTGCAACAGCTGGTGGATCTCCGGGTTGTTGAACGCGAACTCCTGGTTCGGGTTCTTGAAGAAGGTGCCGAGGAAGTTGTCCGGGTCACCGAAGTCGCCGGTCCAGCCGATCAGGTACATCGGCGTGTTGCCGGTCTGGTAGGTGTTGAGGTAGTCCGGGTCCCACGGCGCGCGCTTCGGCGTGATGGTGAACCCGACCGCTTCCAGATCGGTCCGGATGAGTTCCCAGTTCGCCTCTGCGTTCGGCATGTACGGACGCGAGACGTCCGTCGGGTACCAGAACTCGATGTCGAGGTTGGTCTCACCGGATTCGGCGATGAGTTGTTTCGCCAGCTCCGGGTCGTACTCGTACGTCGGCACGTCCTCGGCGTAGCCGAACAGCTCCGGCGGCATGAACTGCGTGGCCACCTGCGAGCCCTCGGGATAGTTCGTCCTGACGAGGTTCTCGCGGTTGATCGCGTGCGCGATGGCCTGCCGGATCTTCAGATTGTCCAATGGCGGGGTGTTCTGCTGGAAGCCCACGTAAGCGACGTTGAACGCCGGGCGGTACAGGATCTGGAACCCGGCCTGCTCGAGGGCACCGAGGTCGGCGGGCGCGACCAGGTCGTAGCCGTCGATGTCGCCGGCCTCGAGCGCCTGGCGCCGAGCGGGCCCGTCCGGGATGACGGTGAAGATCAGCCGCTCGAGCTTGGCCGGCTCACCCCAGTAGTCGTCGTTGCGGGTCAGCGTGAGCTGGCTGCCCCGCTCCCAGTCGGAGGGGTCGGCCAGCATGAACGGGCCGGTCCCCACCGGGTGCTCGTAACCGAACGTGCCGTCGAAGGACGGGGACTCGCCGGTCCCGCTGACGGCGTCGGCTTCGTACTCCTCCAGCGCCTTGGGGCTGGCCATGGAGAACGCGGGCATGGCCAAGGCGGAGATGAACGTGGAGGACGGCCGCGTCAGGGTGACGGTGGCGGTGAACTCGTCAGTGGCTTCGCACGAGGCATACATGCTCTCGCCTTGTTCCGGGCCCTCGTTGTTCGCGAACCCGCCCATGACTGCGTTCCAGTAGTAGCTCACCGACGGGCTCTGCATGATGCCGCTGAAGTTGTACCAGCGGTCGAAGTTGAAGCACACAGCCTCGGCGTTGAACGGCTCGCCGTCGTGGAAGGTGACGTCGTCACGCAGGGTGAAGGTCCACTGCAGTCCGTCGTCGCTGGGCTCCCACGACTCGGCGAGCTCGGGGACCAGTTCGGTGCCGCCCTCCTCGGTGCCGACCAGTCCTTCGTAGATCTGCTGGATGGGCCGGGCGGACTCGCCGTCGCTGATCAAGGCGCCGTCGAGGATCACCGGGTCAGCCGATGCGCCGAACACGAGGGTTCCGCCATCACCGGATGCGCCGCTGCCGCTGTCGTCGTCGCCGCCGCACGCCGCCACAGTCAGGACCAGCCCACCGGCGATCGCTCCGGCGATCAGCCTGCGCTTCAGGCCAGTGCCACGCATCTCACACCTCACAAGTTCGACTGCCGGGCGGTGATCCGACCCGTGGAGTGTGACAGTACTGCCTCACGCCTCTACCCAGAGTCACTGAGGCGTCAGAAAGACATCGCGATTCAGCAACAGTTCATTCCGATATGCGCACAAGTGTCTCGCGCCGCTCGTCGAACAAGGCCAGCAGATCAGCTGCGGCCACCCCGCCGAGCGAATCGATGACCACCATGCCTGGCTCCGGGCGCGGCGCCACGGCGTTGGGCACCGACACCACGCGCGCGCCGGCGGCCAGCCCGGAGGCCGCGCCGGTCGGTGAATCCTCGATGACCACGCAACTTTCCGGATCGACGCCGAGCTGGGCCGCCGCGGCCAGGTAGGGCTCCGGGTGCGGCTTGCCGTGCGCGACTTCGTCGCCGGTCAGCACCGCGGTGAACGTGTTCGATGGCAGTTGGGCGATGACGGCCTCGGCGAGCACCCGATACGACATGGTGACCAGCGCGCAGGGCACGCCGAGATGATTCAGTTCGGCCAGCAGTTCTCGCACCCCCGGCTGCCACGTCAGGTCTTCGTCCACGCCGAGCAGCACCTCACCGAGCAGATGGTCGACCACCTGCTCCGGCGTCATCGACAATCCGCCGCGCTCGCGGATGTACGCCCCGGCCGCCAGGAGATCACTGCCGACCAGCGACAGGCTGTCGGCTTCGGTCCACGTCCCTCCGTGTCGTTCCACGAGCGCCTTCTCGGCATCGATCCACAGCGGTTCGGTGTCGACCATGGTGCCGTCCATGTCCCAGAGCACCGCGGCAGGCAATTGAGCAGTCACGTACTCCATGGTCGCATGCGTGATCGTGATAGCCATGACCCCATGAGGAACGCCACCGCGCAGGACGCGACCACCGAGGCTTCGGCCGGCGCCGTGCGTGCCCTGGTCGAGCAGTTGCGCAGCACAACGGCGATCCAGGTGCACGACGATCCCGCCACTCGGGCGCTGTACACGATGGATGCCTCGAACCATCGCCGCGTGCCCGGTGCCGTAGCCGTCGTGCGCGCCCCCGGCGAGGTGGTCGATGCGCTGCAGGCCGCCCATGAGCTCGGCGTCGACGTCGTCGCACGCGGCGGCGGGACGAGTCTGGCCGGCAACGCGTGCGGCGGGGGCCTGATGCTCGACCTCACCGAGCTCGACCGGATCGTCGAGGTCGACCCGGCGACCCGGACCGCCCGGGTGCAGCCCGGCGTCATCCTCGACGACCTGCGAGCCGCTGCGGCGCCCCACGGCTTGACCTTCGGCCCGGATCCCTCCACCCACAGCCGCTGCACCCTGGGCGGCATGATCGGTAACAACTCCTGCGGCTCGCACTCGGTGGCCTGGGGAACCACCGCGGACAACGTCGAGGAGCTCGACGTCGTCCTCAGCGACGGCACCTGCCTGACCGTCGGGGCGGCGCCCGGTCCGGAGCTCGACCGGCGAGCCGCACTGCCCGGGCGCGCGGGCCAGATACACGCTGCGCTTCGCGATCTGGTGAACGGCGACCTCGCGGTGATCCGCCGGGAGCTCGGCCGGATCCCCCGGCAGGTCTCCGGGTACGGCCTCGACCGACTGCTGCCCGAGAACGGTCACCATGTCGCCCGGGCGCTGGTCGGTTCCGAAGGCACCTGTGCGGTCGTGCTCGGCGCGACCGTGCGCCTGGTCGAGGTGCCCGCCGCGCGGGTCCTGCTGGTCCTCGGCTTTCCCGACGACGTCGCCGCGGCCGACGCCGTCCCCGCCGTCCTCCCCCATCATCCGCTGACCGTGGAGGGTATGGACGAACGCCTGGTCGCCATCCGCGACGCCAAACGCGGCGGTCGAGGACGACGACCGGAGCTGCCGAAGGGCGGGGCCTGGCTGTTCGTCGAGGTCGCCGGTGCAGACGTCGGGCATGCGACCGAGCAGGCCGCCCGGATCGCAGCGGAGTGCTCACCGGCCTCGCACCGGGTCCTCACCGACCCGGCCGAGCAGCGCGCCTTGTGGCGGCTGCGAGAGGAAGGCTCGGGAACGGCGACGCGAATGGCCGACGGTTCCGAGGCCTGGCCCGGCTGGGAGGACGCGGCCGTACCCCCTGATCGGCTGGGCGCTTACCTGCGTGAGTTCCGCTCCCTGCTGAGATCGCACGGTCTGCACGGCATCCCCTACGGGCACTTCGGCGAAGGTTGCTTGCACATCCGGATCGACTTCGACCTGATCACCGACGACGGTGTCGCCGCCTATCGCCGCTTCATGACCGAAGCCGCCGACCTGGTCGCCCAGCATGGCGGGTCGCTGTCCGGCGAGCACGGGGACGGCCAGGCCCGATCGGAGTTGCTGCCGCGCATGTACTCCCCGGAGGTGATGCGGCTGTTCGATCGGTTCAAGCGGATCTGGGATCCGCAATTCCGGCTCAATCCCGGCGTCATCGTCCGGCCCCGGCCGTTGGACACCGACCTGCGATTCGCCGCGGTGCGCACGGAGGTTCCGGCCACGATCTTTTCGTACCCGCATGACGACGGCGACTTCGCGCAGGCGGTGCGCCGGTGTGTCGGCGTCGGGAAATGCCGCAATCGCGCCGGGGCCGCCGGTACCGCTGCGGGCGCCGTCATGTGCCCCAGCTTCCAGGTCACCGGGCAGGAAGAGCACTCCACCCGCGGCCGCGCGCACCTGCTGCACGAGATGCTCGCCGGTGAGGTCATCACCGACGGCTGGCGCTCCACCGAAGTCCGCGACGCACTCGATCTGTGCTTGTCGTGCAAGGGGTGTCTGAGCGACTGCCCGGTCGACGTCGACATGGCCACCTACAAGGCGGAGTTCCTGTACCACCACTACCGCGGCCGGCTGCGACCGGCCGCGCACTACTCGATGGGTTGGCTGCCGCTGTGGCTGCGGCTGGGCTCGCTGGCGGCCGGGCCGGCCAATGCGGCGATGCGCTCACCGGTGCTGTCCCGCCTGGCCAAGCGCATCGGCGGAATCGCCGCCGAGCGAGACCTCCCCGAGCTCGCGCCAGAGACGTTCACGCGCTGGTTCCGCCGTCGTGCGGGCCGAACCAGCGGGCCACAGGTGCTGTTGTGGCCGGACACGTTCACCGACCGGTTCGCCCCCGAGATCGGCCGGGCGGCCGTCGCGGTCCTGCGTGCGGCCGGCTTCGACCCACGCCTGCCCCGCGGCCCGGTGTGCTGCGGGCTGACGTGGGTGTCGACCGGTCAGTTGGGGGTGGCCAAACGGGTCATGCAGCGCACGCTGCGCGCCGTCGAACCCGCGCTCGCCGCCGGCGCTCCGGTGATCGGGCTCGAGCCCAGTTGCCTGTCCACCCTGCGCAACGAGATGCCGGATCTCCTGCCCGACGATCCACGCGCCGAACAGCTCGCCGCGCGCAGCCAGACGCTGGCCGGGTTCCTGACCGAGCACGCGCCGGACTGGTCGCCGCCGCACAGCGAACGCACCGCGCTGACACAGGTCCATTGCCATCAGCACGCCACGTTGGGGTACGACGCCGAAGACGCCCTGCTTGCCGCCGCCGGGGTGCAGTCCACCCGCACCGGCGCCGGTTGTTGCGGGCTGGCCGGCAATTTCGGCTTCGAGCAGGGTCACTTCCAGATCTCTCAGGCCATCGCCGAGCAAGCATTGCTGCCGGCGGTCCGCTCAGCCGCTCACCAGACGTTGATCGTCGCCGACGGATTCAGCTGCCGGACCCAGATCCGGCAGGGCAGCGGCCGCCGGGCGGTTCACCTGGCCGAAGTCCTCGCCGCCGGTTTGACCGACTCGTCCGCGCCCGCCCAGTCGCCCGGGAAATGATTCGGCCATCCCGCTTGACGGATGGCCACACGGCGGGAAGCGTGGGAATGGCGAACGGCAGTCGACCGGCCCAGCCGCCGGGAGAGGATTTCAACCGCCGACAAGACGTGCTCGTCGGGTCTTCGCATGACCCCGCACTGTCAGTCCGAGTCCGCATTCGAGACTCCCCCTTTTCTTGAGAGGTCATTCACCATGCTCACGTTGACCGAGAACGCCGCTGCGGTCATCCGCAACATCACCGGGCAGCAGGACATGCCGGCTGGGACCGGGTTGCGCATCGCCTCGAACGAGGACGGCGCGCTCAACCTCAACCTGTCCCCCGAACCCGAAGCGGGCGACCAGGTCCTCGACGACTCCGGTGTGCGGCTGTTCCTCGACGCCGAAGCCGCCGTCATGTTGGACGACAAGGCACTCGACGCCGCCGTCGACGCGGACGGTTCGGTCCAGTTCGCGCTGGCTGAACAGTCCGAATGAGGCAGCTCCCGCGCTCGTGACCTGATGGTGATCTCCGCGTCCGTCCAATCGCGACCCGCTGACCGCGCCCTCGCCCGCCGATGGCCGTAGGGTGGGCCCCAGGACGACGGGGTCCGACGGACGCGGATGATCGCCACCCAGGGAGACGAGTGTGATGGAGCTCGACAGCGCGCCACGGCTGCGCGATCCCGTACTCATCGCGGCTTTCGAGGGTTGGAACGACGCAGGCGAGTCGGCCACGGCCGGCGTCGAGTACCTCGAGCAGCAGTGGAACGCCACCCCGATCGGCGGCCTCGACCCGGACGAGTACTACGACTTCCAGGTCAACCGGCCGTTGGTGAGTCTGGATGACTCCGGGGCACGCGAGATCGAGTGGCCCACTACGCGGCTGTCGGTCGTCCGCGAAGCCGACGCCGGGCGTGATCTCGTTCTCTTGCGCGGCATCGAGCCGAATCTGCGCTGGCGCTCGTTCTGTGCCGAACTGCTCGCCGCAGCCGGCGAGCTGGGTGTGCGACAGATCGTGACGCTGGGCGCTCTACTCGCCGATGTCCCGCATACCCGTCCGGTCCCGGTCACATCGGCCTCCAGCGACCCCGAAAAGGCCGCCCGTCTGGGCCTGGAGCCGTCGAACTACGAAGGCCCCACGGGTATCGTCGGCGTCTTCCAGGACGCCGCCACCGCCGGCGGCTACGACGCGCTGTCCCTGTGGGCGGCAGTACCCCACTACGTCGCGCAGTCGCCCTGCCCGAAGGCCACGTTGGTGCTGCTCCAGCATGTCGAGGACTACCTACAGCTGTCGATCAGCCTCGACGACCTGGTCGAGCAGGCAGAAGCGTGGCAACACGGCGTCGACGAACTGGCCGAGGAAGACGCCGACGTTGCCGAGTACGTACGCCGTCTCGAAGAGGCCCGCGACACCGTCGACCTGCCTGAAGCCTCCGGCGAGCACATCGCCCGCGAGTTCGAGCGCTACCTACGCCGCCGCGACCGCTGACCCCACTGTTGTCGAATGATCATGTTCACTTGGCAATTCCCTGCCCCACCACCCATACACGCCTGGTGATGCGCCACAACGCCTCGTGGTGCCGATGACCGCTCAGACGTAGCGCCGTCGCCGCGCCAACGCGAACGCCCGGCGATAGCGCTGCGCCACGACGTCGTCGCGATACAGGTCCGCCCAGACCGGCCGCACGACCTGCATCCCGCGCTCGCGCAACCGATCCTCTCGCCGTTTCTCGCGCCAGATCGCATCGCCTGCGCTTTCGCCGGGGCGAAGCAGCCGCCCGTATTTCTCCCGTCCGTCGAACTCCCCGACCGTGGCGAAATCGTCGAAGTAGAAGTCGACCCGGTCCTCGCTGCCGTCCAGCCCCTGGACGACGACCTGCAGCTGCGGCGCCGGGAGCCCGATTCGCCACAACTGCACCCGGTGCCGGGACTCACCGACGCTCTCCGCGCGTCCGTCGGCAAAGGCCACGACACGCCCGGCCGTGCGGGCGCCTTGCCACGTCCGCATCTCGTCCAACATCTCGAGCAGGGCCTCGGGTTTCACGTGTGGCCGCGCGAGCGCTGAGTCGGCCGTGACGACGCCGGACTCGAACGGCACCGTACGGGCGACATCGATGACGGTGCGCGCGTCTGACGTGGCGACGATGCCGCCGGCGTATTCGGTGACCTCTGAGTCCGGCAGCGGCCCGACGTGGTGGTGCACGCCGGCTTCGCGCCGCGGCGCATGCAGGTCGGCCCGCGTCACGTGCACCGTCGTGAGGTCGACGTCCCACACGTCCAGCCCGCTGAGGACGGCGGCGGTCACGTGACTGGCGACGGCCGGCTCATCGAGCTGACGGAGGACGGCGTGGGCGCGGGCACGGTGCCGGCCGACGTCGTCGAGGGTGTCCCACACGCATCGTTGCATGTAGGCGCCGCGACGGACGGTGATCCATTCGCCACGTTCACGCAGCCGAGCGATTTCGTGATCGAGATATCCGGCGTCGAGCGCTTGGGGTCGCAAGATGACATGGCCCTGAGTCGCAGCCAGGGTCTGCAGCATTTCGTCCATGGCAGCCGACGGTGGCCGAGTGCGGTCGCATGGCGCGAGGGGCGCTCGCCGATCTGTGGACAACTTGCGGCTTGGGGCATGCCTGTGGACGAGGCGGCCAGCCGCTGGGCATCACGAGGCGTTGTGACGCATCACCAGGCGTGTATGGGTGGTGGAGCAGGGAATTGCCAAGTGAACATGATCATTCAAGGGAAAGGCCGAGGAGGGCGTCGACGAGGTCGCTGAAGAGTGCCGGAGCTGACGGATCCATCGGCTGGCCGGCGCCGGCGGCGCTGTCCACCCACCGGTCGATGGTGGCGATGGCGCCCGGCGTGTCGAGGTCGTCGGCGATGTGGCCGCGCACGTCGGACAGCAGCTGCACGGCATCCGGCGCCGCTGACGACCGTGCCACCTCACGCCAGCGGTCGAGCCGGGCGGACGCCTGCTCCAGGAGGTCGTCGGTCCACTCGCGGTCGGCTCGGTAGTGCCCGCTGAGCAACGCCAGCCGCACAGCCGCCGGGTGGTGCCCGTTGCGGCGCAGCTCCGAGGCGAACACCAGGTTGCCGAGCGACTTGGACATCTTCTCGCCGTTCAGGCCGACCATGCCGGCGTGCGCGTAGACGTGCGCGAACGGCCAGCGCTCCTCCCCGACCTGTCCGTGGGCCGCGGACATCTCGTGATGCGGGAAAGCAAGGTCGTTGCCGCCGCCTTGCACGTCGAACGGCATGCCGAGGTGCTGCAATGCGATCGCCGTACACTCCACGTGCCAGCCTGGACGCCCCGGGCCGAACGGGCTGTCCCAGGACGGCTCCCCCGGCCGCGCACGCTGCCAGACCAGGCAGTCGAGCTCGTCCTTCTTGCCGGGTCGGTGCGGGTCGCCGCCGCGCTCGGCGAACAGGTCCCGCATGGTGGCGGGATCGAGCCCGGCCACCTGGCCGAACTTCGGGTCGGAACGAACCGAGAAGTAGAGGTCGCCGTCGACGTCGTAGATCGCCCCGGCGGCTTGCAATCGCTGAATCAGCTCGATGATCACCGGGATGGACTCGACGGCGCCGACGAAGTGCTGCGGCGGTATCACCCGCAGCCACGCCATGTCGTCGGTGAACAGCTGCGTCTGCTGGTCGGCGAGATCGCGCCAGTTCTGCCCGGTCTCGATGGCGCGCTCGAGCAGCGGGTCGTCGACGTCGGTGACGTTCTGGACGTAGGCGACCGCGAACCCGGCATCGTGCCAGGCGCGATTGAGCACGTCGAAGGCGATGTAGGTGGCGGCGTGACCCAGGTGGGTTGCGTCGTACGGCGTGATACCGCACACGTACATCGACGCTGTGGGGCCGGCGGCCGCGACCCGGGTACTGCCCGACGAGGTGTCGTGCAGCCGGACCGGCAGACCACGGCCGGGGAGGTCGGGCAGGTCGGGGGCTGGCCATGCACGCATGCCGAAAGCCTAGGTGCTCAGAACACCGGCCATGGAACGGGCATCCGGCCGGTGGGATGGGGAAATCTGCCCACGGTGAGCAATTCATCGATCCGCGCCGAGGTCGCCGCCACCTCAGCGCCGCTGAGCAGCGTGTTCAAGGTGTGGCCGAGATCACGTCCGAGGGCTTCGCGCAAGGAGACCAGTTCGGCGCGTTCGGACGCGGTGATCGCCTCGCCGGACCACCCCCACAGCACGGTGCGCAGCTTCGGATCCGGGTGAAAGCACACCCCGTGATCGACGCCGAAGATCGCGGTGCGACCGACGGCGGCCGGGGCCGCCAGGACGTGTCCGCCCTTGCGGTCGGCATTGTTGACGACGACGTCGAACAAGGCGAGTCGGCGCAGGTCAGGTGTGTCGGCGTGGACGAGGACCACCGGGGCGCCGGAGTCGTCCATGGCTTCGAGGACGACGTGCCATCCCGGCTCGACCTCCGCCGGGGCGACGACGTCGACCCAGCTCACGGCTCCGTCGGGCGCGTCGATCCACTGCTGGCACATGCCCGGACCGAACGGGCCCTGCTCGCGCAGCACGGTCGGCGGCACGTGTCGCCAGCCGGCAGCTTCGGCGAGTTCGTACGCGGCGACCTCACGCCGGGCCAGCGTGCCGGTCGGGAAGTCCCACAAGGGCCGTTCGCCGCTGATCGGCTTGTAGACACACCGCACGGTGCGATCGCCGTGCGTGACGTGCCCGCGCAGGGTCAGGTTCGAAGCGACCGTCAGCCTGCCCTCGATGCTCAACTCGCCTTCTCGCAGCAGGCTCAGCGTGTCCACGAGGAGGTCAGCTCCGCCGCCGGTAACCGTTCTGCCGGGGGCAGATGTGCCCTTCGGCGTCGAGTGGGAGGCTGCACAGCGGACACGGCGGACGTCCGGCGGCCACCAAGGCCTGTGCTCGTTTCACGAACGCCCGCGCCTCGTGCCCGGTCAGCCGCACGACGATGACGTCGCGGTCGGATTCGTCGGGGTCGTCCGGCGGTTCGGTCTCCTCGTCGCTGACGGCGTAGGCGGCCACGACGACCCGCTCATCTTCACTGTCCCAGGACAGCGTCATGGCACCGACTCGGAACTCCTCCACGATCGGCTGCTCGAGCGGATCGAGATCGTCGGCATCGGGCGGCGCGACCGTCGGCACGGGCGCGGTGCCGCCGGAACGCCGGAGCAGTTCGTCGAGCATGGTGTCGACGCGCTCGGCGAGCACAGCCACCTGCTCCTTCTCCAACAGCACGCTGATCAGCCGAGTGGCGTCGCGGACCTGGAGGAAGAACGAACGCTCGCCGGGACGTCCGACCGTTCCGGCGACGAAGCGGTCGGGCGAGTCGAATTTGTACACCTGCGCTGCCACGGGATGACTTTATCTCGCACCGACGCCACGGCCACCACCGACGACGCCGTCGCTGCTCGCCGTTTTCCGGCTGCGGCGCCGGGTGATCCGTAGAAAGCCCACGTCGCCTCCGACATCGTTGAGCCGCAGGACGAAGGGCCGACGCTCGGTGTACGAGATGGCCGTCAGTGAACACGGGTCGACGGCCAGGCGCTGGAAGTGATCCAGATGCATGCCCAACGCGTCAGCCACGACAGACTTGATGACGTCGCCATGGGACACCGCGAACCAGACCGCCGAGTGGCCGGCCTCGGCGGCGATGCGCGCGTCATGCTCGCGGATCGTGGCGACGGCGCGGGCCTGCACGGCTCGTAACGACTCACCACCGGGGAACACCGCGCCAGAAGGGTGCTCCTGCACGACTCTCCACAACTTCTCGCGCCGCAGCTCCGCCAGTGGTCGGCCCGTCCACCTGCCGTAGTCGCACTCGGTCAGGTTCTCGTCCACGGCGACGGTGCCGGAGTCGCCGGCCAACAACTGCGCCGTACGGACACAGCGCTCGAGTGGGCTACTGACGATCGCGGCCGGACGGACACCGTCCAGGCGCCGCGCGAGAGCTTCGGCCTGGGCCACACCGGTGTCGTCCAGATCGACGCCGGGGGTCCGCCCGGCCAGGGTCTCAGCGGCGTTGGCCGCCGTACGTCCATGGCGGACCAGCACGACCGTAGGCATGGCCTCACAGCATACGACCCTCCAAAGGCCCCGCGCATATGTCAAGCTGTGATCGTTCAACCCAAGCGGAGGGGGACCAACGCCGATGCGGTTTGTTCATCGCCGATTCGCGAGTGTGCTTGCCGCTATGGGTCTGGGCGCCGGCGTCGCGGTCTCCCCGGCCTTCGGGATGTCCCCCACGCCGCCACCCACACCACCTACGCCGTCGGTGTCGCCATCGGGGTCGCCCACCCCCACTGAGACGGCGCAAACTCCCACCGACACGCCTACTTCTACCGACACACCCACGCCGACGAAATCTCCGTCACCGACGAAAACACCCCCGCCGACGAAGACACCGACACCGCCGAAGACACCGACACCGACCAAGACACCGAAGCCGACGAAGAAGCCGACCGGAACACCGACGCCGACCACCACGCCCGACAAGCCGACGGACAAGCCGCCCGAGCAGCCGCCCGACACCCTCGTGCCCGACGACGTACCGTCCGACCCCGACACGGCCTACCAGCAGGCCATCGCCGGCGCTCAGACCGTAGCCGTCGCCGAGGCGCGCCGCCTGCTCGCCGAAGTCATGGCCGACGTGGACACGGCTCAGGTCTCCTACGCGCTGGCCCGCTCAGCCGCCGATGCCGCCCGGCGTGAAGCTGACGAGGCGCAGCGACGCCTCAAGGTCGCCGAGGAGTCGGCGGCGCGGACCGAACGGCAGATCGCGGACCTGGTGCGCCGCACCGAATCCACCCGCGACACGCTGGGCTTGGTGGCCCGTGAGGCGTACAAGGGCACCAACCTGGCGGCGCTGGGTGTCGTGCTCGCCGCGGAGACTCCGGCCGAGCTGACCACCCGTTACGTCGGCATGCGCACCCTGCTGCGCACCGGCGATTCCACCCTGGGTCGCATGGCCGTCGACGAAGCCGAATTGCGCAACGCCTACGCCCGGCTGACAGGTCAACGCGTCACACTGGCCCGACGCGCCGAGCAGGCCGCCACCGCCCGCCAGGACAAGGAAGCCGCCGAGCAAGCCGCCGAAGCGGCTCGAGGCGTACTCGACGAGAAGTCGGCATTGGTCGCCTCCGCCCTCGACGCGGCCGAGCAGGCACGTCTCGAGGACTACAGCCGATACATGGCGCTGCTGAACGAGTCCACCGCGATCGGCGCCCGGCTGGCCGGACTGGACTACGGGCCCGGTTACGGCACCGGCACGTTCCTCCGGCCGGGTACCGGCTCGACCACGTCGGAGTACGGGCCGCGGCTGCACCCCATCCTCGGTTACGTCAAGCTCCACACCGGCCTCGACTTCGGGCGAGGTGACGGAGCGGTGTACGCCGCCGACTCCGGCACCGTCGTCGAGGCGACGTGGAACACCGCCTACGGCAACATGGTCATCGTCGACCACGGGCTCTGGAACGGCCAACGCCTGACGACGATGTACGCCCACCAGCGCGACCTCGCCGTCGCCGTCGGACAGAAGGTCGAGAAGGGCCAGGTCATCGGAACCATCGGTTCCACCGGCTACTCCACCGGGCCGCACCTGCACTTCGAGGTCCGCCTCGACGGCAACCACACCGACCCGTGGCCGTGGGTCGCCGACGCGCCGGCTCCGGGCTGAGCCGCCCGCCTCACAACGCGGACCACGTCCCGGTCATGAGCATGATCAGGGTGAACGAACCCAACACGATGCGGTACACGATGAACGGCGCGAACGTGCGCCGTTCGATCCATCGGAACAGCCACGCGATGACACCCAGCGCCACGAGGAACGCGATGACCGTGGCCATGATGGTCGGCCCGGTGCCGTACACCGAGCCCTCCTCCATCGCGCTCGGCCACTCGTAGATGCCTGAACCCAGCACGGCCGGGATCGCCAGCAGGAACGCGAATCGAGCGGCCGTGGGGCGGTCGAGCCCGAGGAACAACCCCATCGTGATGGACGCTCCGGACCGCGACACCCCGGGCACCAGGGCGAGCGCTTGTGCGGCACCGATGGCCACGGCGTCGCGCATGCGCAGGTCTGCCGCGCCGCGCTCCTTGCGCCCCACTCGGTCGGCGATGCCGAGGATGATCCCCAGCGCGACGAGCGTGGTCCCGATGATCCACAGCGACCGGAAGTCGTTCTCGATGACGTCCTTGAGCGCCAACCCGGCGACCACGATCGGCAGCGTGCCGACGATCACGAACCAGCCCATCCGTGCGTCGGTCGGGTCGTAGCCCCGCCGGCGCCGGCCCCGCCGGGCCGACGCGTCGCCCCGTGACCGTCGTGCGAACAACGACCGGAACCACGCGTCGATGATCCGCCCGATGTCACGAGCGAAATAGAGAATGATGGCCGTTTCGGTGCCGATCTGGCTCACTGCGGTGAAGGCCGCGCCCGGGTCCTCCCAGCCGAAGAGCTCCGGGAAGATCCGCAGGTGCGCGCTGGACGAGATCGGCAAGAACTCGGTCAGGCCCTGCAGCACGCCGAGCACGGCGGCCTGGAACCACTCCATTCCTCCGCTCACGCTCGCCTTCTCACTCCGCCAGCCCGGCTGCGTCGACGGCCTCGGCGAGGTCGCGCAGTCGGGCTAGACGAGTCTGCAGGGTCTCTGCCCCGCCGGTGAACGCGACCGTCAAGGTCGTGACGCCGGCCTCAGCGTAGGCGGGCAGTCGCTCCCGGATCCGCTCCGGCGGGCCGATGAGGGCGGTGCGGTCGATGAACTCCTGCGGCACCGCCGCGGCGGCAGCCCGGTACTCGCGGTCCAGGAACAGGTCCTGCACCTCCGTGGCCGCCTGCTCGAAACCCATCCGCACCGCCAGCCGGTTGTAGAAGTTCTGCTCCCGGCTGCCCATCCCGCCGATGTACAAGGCGGTGTAGGCGCGCACCTCGTCGGCGCACGCTGCGACGTCGTCCCCGATGACCAGCGGCACTGTCGTGACGACGTCGAATCCGTCCATGGAGCGCCCGGCCTGTTCGCGCCCGGCCCGGATGGGCTCCATGGACTCCGCGGCGTGCTCGGGAGCGAAGAAGACGCTGAGCCATCCGTCGGCGATCTGGCCGGTCAGCTCGAGGTTCTTCGGGCCGATCGAGGCGAGGTAGATCGGGATCCGCTCGCGCACCGGACGCATCATCAGCCGCAGCGCCTTGCCGGGGCCGTCCGGCAGCGGCAGCGTGAAGTGCTCGCCCTGATAGGCCACCTTCTCCTGCCGCAGCGCACGTTCGACGATGTCGACGTACTCACGGGTGCGCTGCAGCGGCCGCTCGAAACGCACGCCGTGCCAGCCTTCGGACACCTGCGGACCGGACACGCCGAGACCGAGCCGGAACCGCCCACCCGACACGGCGTCCAGCGTCACCGCCGTCATCGCGGTGGCTGCAGGCGTGCGGGCCGGTATCTGCATGACCGCGCTGCCGACGTCGATCCGTTCGGTCTGCGCAGCGATCCACGCCAGCAATGTCGGCGCGTCGGAGCCGTAGGCCTCAGCAGCCCAGACCACCGAGTAGCCGAGACGTTCGGCTTCCTGTGCGAGTGCGATCTGGTCGCGAACATCAGGCCCGCTCAGGTAACCCAGGTTGAGCCCCAGCCGCATTCGCCCCGCACCTTTCGTCGTACTGCTTGCGCCTCGGCGGACTCTACCGGCAGCGTCTTGGCGCCCCGCGCCGTCCCCACCAGGTAGCCTCACCCGCGTGGAACAGCGACGACTCGGTGACAGTGGCCTACGGGTGTCAAGCCTCGCGCTCGGGACCATGACCTGGGGACGCGACACCGATCAGCACGAGGCCCGCGAACAACTCGAAGCCTTCGCCGACGCCGGCGGTACGTTGCTGGACACGGCGGCGTCGTACGGCGGCGGGGAAAGCGAGCGGCTCGTCGGTGCGCTGCTCGACTCGTGTGTGCCTCGCTCCGACCTCGTGATCGCCACCAAGGCCGGCGGTTCGTATCCCGGCGACGGTCGTTCTGTCGACGTCTCGCGCAAGAGCTTGCTCGACCAGCTCGACGACTCGCTGGACCGCCTCGATCTCGACTACGTCGACTTGTGGCAAGTCCAGGCGTGGAGCGACGACGCGCCGATGGACGAGACCCTGGGCGCGCTCGACATCGCGGTGGCGTCCGGACGAGCCCGGTACGTGGGGGTGTCGAACTACTCCGGGTGGCAGACGGCGGCGGCAGCGGTCCATCAGCGCGCCGCCCCCGGCCGGATTCCACTGTGCTCGACCCAGGTCGAGTACTCATTGCTGCAGCGCGGCATCGAACGCGAAGCCCTGCCCGCCGCCCAGCGCTTCGGGCTGGGCGTGCTGGCGTGGTCCCCGCTGGGACGCGGTGTCCTGACCGGGAAGTACCGCGGCGGGACCCCGGCCGATTCGCGCGCTGCCTCGAGCCATCTCGTGTCGTTCGTCGAGCCGTACCTCGACGACCGGTCCCGCCACATCGTCGAGGCCGTGTGCACCGCGGCCGACGGGTTGGGGACGCTACCGCTCGAGGTGGCCCTGGCCTGGGTACGCGACCAGCCGGGGGTCGCATCGGCGGTCGCCGGGGCACGCACCGCGGCTCAACTGCGTGACGTCCTGGCCGCCGGCGACCTCGTCCTGCCGGCGGAGATCCGCGCCGCGCTGGACGAGGTGTCGGCGATTGCCACCGGCTACCCCGAGGCCGGCTGACGCAGCCGGCCTCAGTCCTGCTCGTCGCCTCGGATGACCTCGTCGACGCGGTAGACCAGCAGATCTTCGTCGGCCACCTGGAACGGGTCGTCGGTCAACGTCTGCTCGTCTCCGGCGGCCAACGCCTGCACCCAGACCGTCCCGCCCCGTGGGCGGAGCCCGGCGTCCTCGGCCCGCTCGTCCAGGCCGTCCACGCCGTAGGCGTGCAGCATCTGGTACAGGGCGCGTCCCGGGTGTGAGACGTCGGCGACCGCGGACTCCAGCGGGTCACCCGGGTAGAGCTCTCCGTAAGCCTCCCGGCCGGCTCCGAGCAGCCCGTCGATGTCGCTGATCTGGTAGTCACGGCGCACGAGCACGCCGACCAGGCCGGGCGAGGTGTCGGGGTCCTCGTATTCGAGGTCGGTACGGGGCCCCTCGGGGAACTCCCAGGGAGTCACTTCGTCGCACAGGTCGAACAGCAGGTCGTCGTAGCGCTCAGCCGCATGGCGCAGCGCCGTGTACGCCGCTTGTACGGCGGTGTCGGATTCGCCGCTGCGAGCCAAGGCCGCCTGCAGGTGCGCTTCGAGGGCGTCGGTCAATTCGTCGAGTGCGTTCTGGAGGCGTTCGGTGTCATGCGAGGGGGTGGTCACAATCGCAGACCGTACCCAATGTGGGCGTGGCACGATATGCGGATGCAGTGGTTAGCGCCGATGACTTCGAAACGCCCAGCACCGGCGGTTCCCGAGTACGAGTTCTGGCATCTCCGTCTGCCCAGCACCACGTCGCGCGGGGCAGCACGGCGCCTGCTCACCGACCGTGCGGAGTACGGCCATTGGGAACTGGCTCGCGTGCGACTGGACTCCGACGGCACCCGCCGCATCACCCTGCGCCGCAAGATCCTGCGGGTGCGCCCGACGATCTGACCGGTTGCTCCTCAGCAGATGAAACGGCCCCTCCCGGCGGTGTGCCGGAAGGGGCCGTGTCATTCAGGCCCGTTCTGGGTCAGGACCTCCGGGCCCGCAGCGCCACGGCGGCACCGCCGACGAGCAGGAGGCCCGCGGCGGCCAGCAGGGCCGACGTGGACGCACCGGTGTCCGGCAGGTCGTCGTCGTCACCGGACTCCGTGCCGGCCTCGTCCCCGTTCTCGTCCGGGTCCTCGGTGGGCTCCGCCGTCGGCTCCTCAGTGGGCTCCTCGGTGGGCTCCGTGGTCGGCTCCTCGGTGGGCTCGTCGGTACCGGCGACGGTGATGACGGTCTCAGCCGAGGCCTCGCCACCGTTGTCACCGGCCACCGACGTCACCGCGACACCCAGCTCACCAGCAGCAGCGTCGTCAGCGATCTGAACCTCGAACGTCGCCTCGTTCGACGCACCAGCCGGCAGCGTCGCCTGCGTGCCACACACCAGATGCTGCGGCGAAGCCAACGCGCAGCCCTCGGCCGGACGCTCAGTACCTTCCTCGAGCTCCTGACCGGCCACACCGATGATCTCAGCGCCCTCCGGCACCTCGAAATCCACCGTGCCACCGACCATGTCCTCGGTCCCGGTGTGGTTCACCGTGCCGGAAATCTCCACGACCTCGCCGGCTACCGCGCGGACCGACTCGTCGACCTGAACGTCGAGCGCGACGCCTTCCTCGGCGACGGTGATGACGGTCTCAGCCGAGGCCTCGCCACCGTTGTCACCGGCCACCGACGTCACCGCGACACCCAGCTCACCAGCAGCAGCGTCGTCAGCGATCTGAACCTCGAACGTCGCCTCGTT